>CALNAE010000213.1 GCA_937874315.1 uncultured Bifidobacterium sp.
CCCACCCGTTAGACCGCCAGAACAAGATTCCCGAAGAACTCCGAAGAAGCCAACACTGAACCCGAAAGATTTCCAGTGATGCCGAAAGCACCTAGCCCCGTCAGAAGCCCCGTCCCCCTATGTCAATTAACCTGCGCCCCCATGAACGTTCAAGCCAACTGTCCAACGATCTGAGCGCCGCAGTAGAAAGCGGAGAACAGACCACGCGTCCCTTCGGGAATGCGGTCAGAAAGCACTGCAACCGCAGGGGCGATCATCATGTTTACGCCGATCTGGACCACAGACCACCCCGCCACTATTCCAATGACCGTGAGGCTGTTGGCCGACACAAGATAGCCGCCGGCCGTGATGAGACCACCGAGCACAATCCACGGAGCGCGTTTACCGAAGCGCGAGCGTGTGATATCGCTCAACGCACCGAAGACGATGTTGGCTACGAGCGCGAATACACATCCAACCGAATTCATCGTGCCAAGTATCACTTCAGGCACACCTATGCCCATATCGGTGAAACGTTGGGGAAGCAGGACCTGCGATCCCGATGTACCCGCCGTCATCCAGAGCAGAGAAAACAACGCAAAACCGGCCGCGAAGCGCCATTTCTCACTTGTGGTGAGCCGACGCCCTGTATCTGGCGCGACAAAACTGATCTCGTTGGCGGTCTCTTCGTTGAGTACCATAATCATTCCTTTCACACTGTTGATTGTTCGCTCCCATAAAGGGAGCAGACATCGTCACATCTACAAGTTAGAGTTCGTACCGCAAACGGTGAGTTCCAAAGCCAATCTCGCGAGTCTTATAATTCGGAATTTCGACGACGGCCGTGGTTCCCACCGGGACGGTGACCGTCAAATCCATTGTGTCGTCGTTCCTCTTCCACTCGACTTTCGCCTCTCCATAGGGTGTGAGATGCGAGGTGGAAGCACTGGTAAGGCCAACGCCGACGGTTGGCTCCACTCGGAATCTCTTCCATCCAGGATCGATTGGTTCCAACCCCCCGATATGTGCGTGCATCCATTCGGCTACGGATCCCAAAGCGTAGTGATTGAACGATGTCATTCCGCCGGGATTAAGAGAGCCATCGGGACGCATGGAATCCCATCTCTCCCAAGTAGTAGTGGCACCCATAGTAATTTGGTAGAGCCAACTTGGGCAGCGAGTCGAGGTCAACAAACGGTAAGCTTCATCATTGTGTCCCGTCATCGTCAATGCAGGAAGAACGAACGGGGTACCGGCGAATCCCGTGCTTATCTTCCCGTCAGACTCATTGACCAGAGCCGCTAAGCGGTTACCCGCCTTGACTTTACGAACGGGCTCCCCATCGAGGAGACCGAAAGCGATAGCTAACGCGTAGGCGCATTGAGTGTCGGACGTCATGGTCCCATCAAGATGAGTGAAACGTCCTAGAAAACCGGTTACCACCCGATCTCGCAACACGGTATATTGTTTGACGTCCTTATCACGGCCCAAGACTTCGGCAATCCTGACCAGTCTCATGCAGCTGCGTGCATAGAACGCCGTGGCTACGAGCTCCTTTTCGGTCATTGCGTGGGTAGGATCCTCGGGAGGCGCCGTGGGGTCAAGCCAATCACCAAGTTGTCCTAGAGGGAAATCCGGCTTTCTATCCCAAACACCATCATCGGAAAGATAGCGGGCAACCTCTTCCACCCAGTCTCGGCTTAGATCATAAGATGTTTCGAGTATTCTGGGATCGCCACTTTCCATATACAACGTCCACGGCACCTCCACCGCGCTGTCGCCCCACGTGGAAATAGCTTGAGGGTGCGCCCATACGCCAAGCGGCACAAATGGAACGTAGAACGGCACGGTGCCCCATTTAATCTGGTCCGATCGAACGTCCTTGAGCCAACTTCCAAGAAAACCTTGGACGTCATAGAGATAAGCCGCAGTCGGCGCAAACAAACATATATCACCGGTCCATCCCATACGCTCATCACGTTGCGGGCAATCGGTGGGAATAGAAACGAAGTTGGAACGCATCGACCACACGACGTTGTCATGTAGACGGTTGAGCAGTGGGTCCGACGTGGTCAAATCGCCCGTGCGCGCCATCACCGAATGATAAACGCGACAGTCGATGTCATCGCTTGTAAGATCACCCGCAAATCCCTCGACTTGCGCATATCGGAAACCATGCATGGCAAAACGTGGTTCCCACCAAGAGTCCTTGCCGTTAGAGGTGTAAACATCACGTTGCTGTCCTCTTCGCAACGTGCGCGTGGCTATCGCGCCATCTGGCTCCAAGACCTCCACATGTCGCAGGACCACACTCTGCCCGGAAGTAAGTCCGCGCATATTCATACGAATACGCTGGGAGCAGTTTTGTCCGAAGTCAACCAGCCAAATCCCTCTACCGTCATCTGTGGTTCCGGTGCGCTTGAGCGACACAGGTCGGTTACTTCCACAAGCCCGGACCGGAGATGAACAGGGATTCTCGATCTTGGCTGGATCATAGAAAACCTCCGCCACGGGACTCCATCCCGAATCGTCAAACCCAGGCGAGGACCACCCTGGTTGCTCAAGACGAGCGTCATAATGCTCTCCCTCGCACAAGTCAGAACACACGATGGGCCCCAAAGCGGTCTTCCATCGATGGTCCCATGAGTTCGAATAGAACGCCGCAGTGGTTCCATCCGAATACTCAACCTCAAGCTGGGCAGACACTCCGATTCCATCGCCGTAGTAGTTCGCGCGGCCCCCGTCGAACCCGAGCCGGCCGCGATACCACCCATCGCCAAGCCAGAAACCCAGAGCGTTGGTTCCCGAGGAGAGATTTCCGGTGACGTCATAAGTCCACATCTCGATGCGTTCGTCGTAGTTTGTCCAACCGGGCGTAAGCACATCATCACCAATGGTGGTTCCGTTGATCTCCGCCTCCACAAGACCCAAAGCGGTCAGATACAACCTGGCACGGGAGGGCTTGGCATGAAGCTCGATCTCGGTACGAACCAATGGCAAATGCCGATGGTCCGTACACGATTCAGGCCAAGATGGACCAACGAAGTCAGCGATATGATCGAATTCATCGAACAACCCTGCCTCGAACCTTAGCGACCTGCTTGGCTTTCCCAAAGGCTCATGGCTCGCGGACACAACCTGCACATTCGCAATGACCTCCTCTCGAGAAGCCAGAGGCTCGAACTGCCATGGCACCAGCACTCCGGAATCAATTGGCAGATACGTCTTTGCTTCCTTCTGACGCCCACCTGGAACTCGCCGCGTGATACTCAGCAGTATCTGTGCATCGTTGGGCACGGTATGCGAATAAGTCCAGTTCATACGAGGCGCCCGAACATCGATACCGAGCACATCACCGGGATAGTGCTCCACAGTGAATCGGGTGATATCGAGGTTATCGGTAGTCTCGCCCAGCATGACCTGCGGCGGGATCTCCTTGGTTGCCATGACATGGCTCCTTTTATTCTCTTTGTTATTCTGCACTTGTGCTGCCCTACCCTGCACTGCGGTGCAACAGATTTTCTCTTAGCTAAGCCGGATCTGCATCAGGCGTGGGCCTTGGCAAGCTGGCGTTGCTCATCAGTACCATATCTTTTCTGGGCGCGGATCATGAGAGTTCCCGCGATGCCCTCGACAACGACTATGCCGGCGAAACACCACATCGTGGTTTGGATGGTCGACGGTAGCACAAGCGCAGGGGTGACAAGGGCGAACAAGCCACAGCACAGACGAGAGAACCCATTGATGAAACCTTGAACGGAAGCGCGAACCTCGATGGGGAAAGACTCCTGAGTCCAAACCTTATATAAAGCTTCGCCTGCAAGGGGCGAACCAAGGTTCATAAAAGCCGTAGCCCCCACGATGACCCACAAGTTCGCACCGCCCATGGCCATCGCGATCATGGCAACAAGGCTGATGGCAATTCCCGCCGCAAAGGCCTTATTGCGATATTTGCCGCCGGCGATCGAGGCAAACAGTATGTTGAGTATGAGCGTCACAAGATTGAGAACGATGCCCAGCCCCGTAGCCAATGACTGTGTCGCACCGGCCTTTGAGAACATATATGTCTGGAATTGACCCCACGTGTTCGCGAGCAGGTTCCAACCAACATAAAAGACTACTATGGCGAAGAAATAGGTGAGCAGGACCTTCCGTTCAGTGCCAAACAGAACCTTTGTCACCGAGACCTTGCCTTCTATGCGTGAAGTTGCAGGCAACGCAAGATCACGAGCGTCAGCCTCTTTGTGAAGCCTGCGGAATGTCGGAGACAAGAGCCTCCACACCCAAGCGACTACGGCGAAAACGGCAAGGATGGCAAAGACTATACGGCCACCAGTGGCGCCAGACATCGTCGAGACCAAAAACGCGCAGATGAATGAAATGAAGACGCCAACCTGCCAGAACACCTGCGTAGTCGAGACCAGCCGCGCCGCGGTGGCGTCATCTGGGGCATCGTGAGAGACAATGGTCATGGAGACCGGAAGGTCCGCGCCAGAGGCAAGGCCCGCTATTATCAAACCAACGAGAAGCGTGGTGAAGCTACCCGCTACAATACAGATCGCCGCACCGATGGCATAGAACAAATTAATCCAGTTGAAGAACACCACACGACCGATCCGATCGGCTAAACGTCCTCCAAAAAGTGAACCGAATGCGATGGCAAAGGTCAGGATCCCCGACAGGAGGCCAACCTGAGCGGTATCCAAACCGAGTCCTTTCTGCCACACGGTGATGGTGGACGACAGTCCTACGATGATACCGGAGCCCAGCATCGCGCCGATGCCGGCAGCAAACGCCAATGGCATGTATTCACCCATGTCATTGCCTTGCTTCATTGACGTGTTCATATTTCTTCCTTAGTGCCAACGACCATAGAAGCTCCACAGGAGCCCCTGCTCTTTATATAGTCCATCTATTTCACATGATTTCAAAACCTGCGCGAATGCGCATGAAGCAAAACCAAATGCCTTAGATGCCTTATTTATCGCGATCTCCCCGTTGATCTATCGCCATCGCAAGCCATCAATCCTCGGTGATTTCGTGGTGTTCATACTATCATCGTATTTTGAATATTTCAATTCGGCCACCAGTGTTTATTGAATATTTCAACAAACACTTTGAACGGCGCTGTTGTACAGTAGGAATTCTACTTACGTTCCAACCACGTCCAGATGCATAGATAGGAGAGAGGGATGCCTGCAAATAGGAAAGTCGGCGTGTCCGATGTCGCTCAACTGGCTGGCGTGTCCATCGGTACCGTCTCCAATTATCTCAACTATCCCGAAAGGGTCTCAGACACCCTCAAGCGCAAGATCGGAAAAGCGATAGAGAACCTGGGCTATGTGCCGCGCCGTTCCATGCCCGCACCCACTCAGACGGCCCCAGACACTCCACTCATTGGATATGTGCTGACCGATATTGAACACTCGTTATTCACTTCCATTTTCGAGGGGAT
>CALNAE010000214.1 GCA_937874315.1 uncultured Bifidobacterium sp.
GATGGATGCTTCATTCGGTCAGGCGACGTATGAGAGCCGTTCCACCGATATCATGAAGTATTTTCCGCGTCATGATCCTGATCTTGATTTCACGGATAAGGAGGATCGGAGAAAGATTCTCGAATTCGTGTATCAAGGCAGTCCTTGGGTGAACTTGGATAGCGTCGAGGCAACTGCTTCCGAGCTGTTGGAACGTGACCCCGCTCAGGCCCGGCGCTTCTTCGGGTGTGAGCTGGTGCAGGGCTTGGGAGCGTACATGCCGGAGGCGCTGTATGACGAGACCGAGCTGGATCGCCCTGCTCCGCCTGATGGTTCGGAGATCTGCCTTGGCTTCGATGGATCACAGTCGGGGGATTGGACTGCTCTTCGCGCTGAGACGGTGGACGGCTGGCGTTGGACTCCAACATATGGAGCCGCGAAGCGACCATCTTACTGGAATCCGAAGGAATGGGAAGGGCGCATACCTCGAAGCGAGGTCGATGCCTGTATCAGTGACATGTTCGACCATTACCGCGTGAAACGGTTCTACTGCGATCCGCACCCGTGGGAGACGCAGGTGGATGCGTGGAGCGAACGTTATGGCGAGGATGTTGTCGTGCAATGGCCGACGAATCAGCCTGGCCGCATGTACAACGCGCTCGTCCGCTTCCGCGAGGACACGGCAGACAAAACCACCTCGCATTCGCCCGATCCCACCGCGAAGCTGCATATGATGGCGGCCCGCATGGTCGCCAAGCCCGGCGACAAGTTCGTGCTCGGAAAGCCTTCCGAGAATCAGAAGATTGATATTTCCATGGCCGACATCCTCGCCCATGAGGCCGCATGCGACATGCGCGCGCTCGGCTGGAGCGGAAGCAGCCGAAAAGTGTATCTACTCGGCAACTCAAACAGTGGAGGGAGGCCGTATGGAGGGAGTAACGGAGTTGTCTTCGGATGAGGAAATCCTCGTACGGCACCTGTACGCGCGTCTGCAGCGACTGCGTAGCGTGCACGAGCAGTTGGATGCGTACTACAGCGGCAACCAGCACATTCAGACGATCGGCCTGGCCGTCCCTCCCGAGCTTCGCATGTTCGAGTTCCCCCTTAACTGGCCGCGCGTAACGGTTGACACGGTGGTGCAGCGTCAGCATGTCCGCTCGTTTAGTCTGCCAGACGACCCGGATTCCAATGACTACCTGTCTGAAATCTGGGAAGCCAACAACATGGAGTCCCAGAGCGTTCTCAACCATCTGGAGGCACGCATCCAGGGGCATGGATTCGTCACGGTCAGCACGAACGATGACGACAGGGGACACCCGCTTATTAACGTTGAGTCCGCACGCTCCATGATCGCGCAAATAGACCCACGCACTCGCAATATCACCGCTGCGTTGCGCGTGTATTATGATCCGCTTGAAAAGGCCGCACCGACGGAGGCCACGCTCTACCTTCCCAACTCAACTATCTATCTGGAGCGTGTGAAGGGCTGGCAGTGGGCCATCAGCGATCGCGATGACCACGGTCTCGGCAAGGTTCCCGTTGTCCAGTTTCTAAATCGTCCTCGCGTGGGCAATTTTACCGGTGAATCTGAGATGCGCGACGTGCTCCGCCCGACTGACATGGCTGCTCGTGCGCTCATGGACCTACAGGTGGCGATGGAAACACATTCCGTACCCGCCAAGTGGGCCGCCGGCATGAACAAGGACGATTTCATCGACGCAACGACAGGCGAGATAGCCAACTCATGGAAGCCATATTTCACAGCATTTACTGTCACAGGAAATAAGGATGCGAAATTTGGGCAGTTTACAGCAAGTGATCTGTCGAATTTTAAGACCGTGATCGACATGCTCGCCGAGCAGGTAAGCGCCGTCACCGGTCTGCCAATGAGATATTTCGGACAAAACAGCGCAAATCCCGCGTCTGAAGGCGCCATACGGGCCGATGAGGTGCGGCTGGTTCGCAACGTTGAGCTGAAAAACTCCACCGACGGTGACGGCTGGGCCGACGTAATGGCGCTGGCCTACCGATTCGGCAAGGGAGAATGGCTGGACGGCAATCGCATCCGCACCGACTGGGACGACCCCAATACACCGACGTTGTCGCAGAAGGCCGATGCCATTCAAAAGCTGGTCGCATCCGGAATAC
>CALNAE010000215.1 GCA_937874315.1 uncultured Bifidobacterium sp.
GGGAACCGGTTATTTCGACGCGGCGACCAACACCTATCGCAGAGATCTGCTCGCCTTGGCCTTCGGTCGCGAGGACGTCATCCTGCCCACGGTTCTCGGACCCCGGCAGACCGGTGCGATAGCCGATCCTGCGATCGCGGGGAGCGCCGTTGCCGGAGGCTGCATCATCGCACCGGGCGGCGGAGACAATGCCATGGCCGCGTTGGGGCTGAATATGACGGTCGGTGATGTGTCGATTTCCCTAGGCACCTCGGGAGTCGCCGCAGCCATATCCCCCGTTCCCGCCTACGACATGACGGCCGCCGTCACAGGCTTCGCCGATTGCACCGGCCACTGGCTGCCGCTCGCCTGCACCATCAATGGATCACGCATCGCCGACGCCGCACGCTCGGCACTCGGCGTCGATTACGACGAACTGGCACAACTGGCGCTCGGCGCGAATCCCGGAGCGGACGGCATTACTCTGATACCGTATTTCGACGGCGAGCGCACTCCAAACCGTCCGGATGCGACCGCCAGTCTTCACGGCATGACGTTGTCGAACACGACCAAGGCCAACATCGCACGCGCCTTCATCGAGGGCATGCTCTGTTCGCAGCGCGACTGCCTTGAGCTGGTGCGTGACTTGGGAACGGACATCAGACGCATTCTGCTCATCGGCGGGGGCGCCAAATCTGAGGCCGTTCGCGCGTTTGCCCCATCGATTCTCGGCATGGATGTGCAGCTGCCCGCCACCGACGAATACGTCGCCATCGGCGCGGCGCGACAGGCCGCTTGGGTGTTGTCCGGCCGAACCGAACCTCCGACGTGGCAAGTCGAGATCGATGACGTGCTCCATCAAGCCCCGACCCCCGAGGTCTATGCGCAGTACACTCGGTATCGCGACTGACGGTATGCCGCGATCCATCGGATTTGCCGATTCCCCATCCAACTATCGTGCGCCGGCCGGGCATACACGTACGGCCCGCGCACGATGAGACCGGACCAGCGGTCCAAGTCACTAGCCCGAGTCACTAGTCCGAGTCCCTACAGTGAATTCAGGCCTTGGGAAACGCGTTCCGGCAAACAAACCGCGTCACATGTGACATCGCGTACTCGCGATCGGGAACGGTCGCCCAACCATGATCGGCACCGTCACGAATCAACA
>CALNAE010000216.1 GCA_937874315.1 uncultured Bifidobacterium sp.
GAATTGCGTGCGTTTAGTTCCGGTCGGTTGTAGTGTCCTTCTGCTGGGATTTTCCAGCCGCTGCCGCGAGGATGCCGATTTCGACGAAGAGCACGACGGGTATGGGGATTGCCCAGTACCAGCCATAGTGGTAGTAATCGGAGAGATACGTTCCCCACAAATAGATATCCGGGTGCTCACAATACCAGCCGATGACTAGGGCGACGCAAGTGGCGATCAACGCGGATGCGAGTATGGGGGTGAGCAGCCGTAGCCGCTGCCGATGGGTTGCGCCGGAGATTTCGAGCGCATCGCGCAGACTGCTCTGCTCGGCATTGGCCGACACGCTGAGCAAGGCAAGGGCGATTGCCACGATGATGGCTGCAAAGCATGGGAGGGTGGCGGCGATCACGTTCAATTGGCGAGACTCGGTGCTGTCTGATTCCCGGACCGAGGAATACCCCGCTCGGGTCAGCACGGCGGTACGGAAGGCGTTCTTCTTGCTGTCCGAATAGGACTGGAAATCATTGACGTAGATGAAACGAAAATTCGAGAGCTTGATACCCAATCGTTGCGTTTCCGGCGAAGAAGGATCGAGTACGAACCCGGGCATCCCGTCGATGCCGAGCAGACTGCTGGTGCCTTGTATTGTCGCCCGTCCGACGCGGGATACCACGCCGTTACCCGGTTCGAAGAACGCGATACCGATATCTCGGGATCCCTGTGCCTGCGGCCCGGCGAGCCCTGCGAGGGCCGAACCGGGCCCGGATGTCGGAGCGACGGCGATGGAGGATTGAAAGGTCTGGACCTTGTCGCACTTGAAATCGAGTGAAGATTTTCCGATGAAGCCCTTCAAGCATGACAAGGCATCGGCATTCACCGCACGTGGATGCTCGTGGGATTCATCAGGCAGGGTCAGTACGGTTGCCTGGCTCATGATGTCGGGATAGTCGGCGGTCAAACTGGCGACATCGTTGGCGGTAATCGAATCGACCATGATATAGGACTGTTTGGGAATATTCTCATTGTCGATCTGCATGACCAGCGTGGAGCTGTAATAGGCTGCGGTACTCAACACCAGCATGACGATGTTAAGAACAGGAACGATGTTCCGCGTCGTTGCGTGCACGGCGCGGTCCTGGATGGGCGTGCCGCGCAGCCACGGCAAGTGCCACAGTAGGAGCGGCCAGGCGATTGCTGCGATGATGATGCCGAGGATGGCTCCCGGGTGGAGCCGTTGGGTGAGATACAGGAACACGCACGCGCCGGAGATGACGATCCCGAGTCCACCGGCTACGAGGAGCGGCCATGTCTTCCGCGACATTGGCTGAACATTGCGGGGGCGAGGCCGACGTTGCGTGATGATATAGGAGGACAGGAGCGCAAGCAGGGTGTAGCTCAGAATCAATCCAGACGTCTCGAAAACTGCCTCGATCGGCGTATTCACCCACATCTGGTTCAGACGAGCTGAAAATATGGGACCCGCAGACATAAGCAGTACATACCCCGCCGCCGCACCGAGCAGACCACCGAGAAGCGGGATGGCATACAAACCTGACTGGACTGTCCACCAAGCTTTTTGGCGTGACAGATCCGCCGCCATGAGGGCCTCGGTCGTGCTGCGCGAAGTGGCGCGTAATCCAAGGAGGGTCGCCGCAATGCCGACTACCCCGACGGCAAAGACGAGAGCGATGAAATAGGGCAGGGCGGACAGCTCGCGCGAAGACACTTCGCTGACGGCGGCCTTCGTCGTTCTTTGTATGCTGCCGACCTGGGTGCTACCTGAAGATAGGTCCGTCTGCAAGGCTGTGATCGTATTCGGATCCATGTCGGTCAGCCAGGTCTGGGATCGCTCAACGATGGTCGGCGAACGAGTCACGGCGGCGACCATCACCTCGGAAGTATCGGCAGGGTTCACCGTCAGCCCCGTCACCAGGTAGGGGTCAACCCCCAGACTCGCATCTTCGCTGTCGAGCGTAACTTGGTCGCCGACTCCGATCCCGGCCTGATTGGCTGCCGCAATGGAGACGGAGACCTCACCTGCCAATCGCGGATAAGACCCCCTGACCAGCCGACCGTACCGAGATGGACCCGAAAGCTCCTCGATCAAGCCTGCCGTGGCGTGCCGTGAGTCCACGCTGCGCACGGCACCATGCCCTATAACCACTGCGACGGCCTTCCCTTTTTCGGCAAGGTCGCGCAGCTGCGCAATGGAGTTGTCGCCGCCACCGCTGACCTGGTAACCGTAACCGCCGAATGACGTCACAGCACCATCGCTGACGGCCTGCGTGAATGACGCCGACAAACCGAGAAGCCCGGTGGTTGCCAACGCCAGAATCAGGGATAACACCAGAAGAGCGAAGCTCGAGGCGGGTCTTGCGGCAACGGCTCCACGGGCCACGCGACGTTGTATTCGGCTTCGCATCAGTCGTCCGCAAGAACGTGATGATGAATGCGAACCACATGGTCGGCACGTCCGGCAATGGCCTCATCATGAGTGGCGACGATAACGGTGAGACCCCATTCATGGGCTACCTCGGCCAGTAAAGTCGAGATTTCAGCCGTGCTGTCCTCATCCAATGCCCCAGTGGGTTCGTCGGCTAAAATGGCACGCGGGGATGTGACCAGCGCACGGGCTATGGCGACGCGCTGCTGCTCTCCACCGGAAAGATTCTCGGTGCGATCATGGAGATGATCTCCTAAGCCAAGACGGGTCAACAGATCCTCGGCTCGATCTGGTTCTGCAGCAAGCGTATTAACGATTTCCTGCGGAAGCCGGGTGTTGTCAAGAGCGTCTAGATAGGGCACGAGACGATAGTCCTGGTATACCCGGGCGACCAAGGATCGACGCAGACGCACGCCGTCAATGCCCGCGAGATCCTTCCCATCTATCATCACCACGCCGCTGTCGGGCAACAGCTCCTTACTGATCAGACGAAACAATGTGGTCTTACCCGAACCAGACGGCCCCATCACCGCATGCATCCGCCCTGGCGCGAACTGCCAGTGCGCATGCTCGAACACCGCGTGCCGGTCACCATACGCGAACGACAAATCCGAAACCGTCACGCCTGACTGTGACATCTCTGCTTTCACAACACCCTCACAAGAACGAGCGTACAAACCGTATGCCATAGGCAAGTG
>CALNAE010000217.1 GCA_937874315.1 uncultured Bifidobacterium sp.
AGGACGCATAGGGCACACGAGCAGCCGGGCGGTATGCGCGAGGGGAACGGCGGGCAGCATCATCACCGTCGCGGCCTTGCGGTGCTGCTTCCGGAGCGGGCGAACCATCATCATGACCATGCGACGATGCTCGGCCCACGCATCGTGTTCGTCGGCAATCCCAATGTCGGCAAGTCGACGCTGTTCAATGCGATGCTCGGCGCGAACGCCACGGTGATGAACGCTCCGGGGACCACCGTGCTCATCGAGGCCGGTCATATGAGGCACGGCGATCGCTCATGGCAGGTGATCGATACTCCCGGCACGGCGTCCTTGGATGCCATTAGCCCCGATGAGCAGGTCGCGGGCGAGGCGGTGATGGGCAGGGCCTCTAATCCCATTCCCACCGCGATCGTCGCCGTGTTCGATGCGACCGCTCCTTCGAAATCGTTGTATCTGCTCAGTCAATTGATGGATCTGGACGTGCCGCTTATCGTTGCGGTAACCATGCTCGATCTTGCCGAACGCGATGGTTCGTCCTTGACCATCGCGCGGCTGCGCGCCATATTGCCAACGTTGGCTTTCGTGCGCGTCGATGGTCGCACGGGAGAAGGCACCAAGGATCTCGAGGACGAGCTGGGAAGGGTGCTTGAACAGCAGTCCGGGCGCGTCGCCGCCGGAGATCCGGTCACGTCCCTGCCCGCCCCGTCCCGCGAGGCGACTCAGGATGAGGTCGGCGATTGGGTGCACGGTACCGCCGACGAGCGCTTCGCCTGGGTCGCGGAGAGGGTCCGGGAATTGTCGGGCGCGGACGCCGCGGCTGTTGATCGGACCACGTTTTCGGATCGGCTCGATGCCGTGTTGCTGCATCCGATTGCCGGGATCCTGGTCTTCTTGGCCGTGATGTTCGCCGTTTTTCAGGCCACGACGTCGCTGGCCGGGCCGTTGATCGACTGGTTCGACGCCACTTTCCGCGGTTGGATCACCGCCGTCATCGATTGGTGCTTCACCGCGGTCGCCGGGCCGATGTCGCTGGGTGGATGGCTGCATTCCCTGCTGGTGGACGGACTGCTCGATGGCGCGATCACCGTGCTCACCTTCATTCCACCCATGGGCATCATGTTCGTCATTCTGTCGCTGCTGGAGGATTCAGGATATCTCGCCCGCGCGGCGTTCGTCATGGATCGAGCCATGCGCTTCATCGGTCTGGACGGCCGCGCCTTCTTGCCGTTGGTCGTCGGATTCGGTTGTAATCTGCCCGCGCTGGCATCCACTCGTACGCTGCCGGATTCCCGCCAACGATTGATGACAGGGCTGCTGATTCCCTTCACCTCGTGCTCGGCGCGCCTGAGCGTCTACATCGTGCTCGCCTACGCGTTCTTCGGAGGATTCGCGGGTCTGGCCATCTTCCTCATGTACGTGGCCTCGATCGTCATCATCCTCGCGATCGGGCTCCTGCTGCGTCGTACCCGGTTCGGCGATTTGCACACGCAGCCGTTCGCCATGGGACTGCCGGCATATCAGATGCCGAAGCTGCTCCAACTCGGAAAATCGGTGATGCTTCGTCTCTGGGCGTTTATCCGCGGCGCGAGTTCCATCATCATCACCATGATCGTCATCATGTGGTTCCTCGCCGCCATACCGGTGAGCGCGGGGGCGACGGGCACGAATGGCTTCGCGCGCGTCGACACGGTTGAGCATTCCTTATATGGCGCCATGTCCTCCAGCGTGGCACCGATATTCGCCCCGGCCGGATTCGACGACTGGCATGCTTCGGCCGCGTTGATCACTGGATTCGTCGCCAAAGAGGTCGTCGTGGGATCGATGTCGCAGAGCTATGCGATTCACGACTCGGGCAACGAAAGCGAGGCGCAGGAGGGTTCGGGAACGCTGGGGCAGGCGGTGCATCGCAGCTTCGAACGTTCGAGTCACGGACATCCTCGGGCGGCGGCCGCGGCGTTCATGATCTTCGTTCTGGCCTACACGCCATGTCTGGCGACCGTCGCGGAGATGAAACGACAATTCGGCGCCCGTACTGCCGCGCAGTCGGTACTTATGGGACTATGCGTGGCGTATGTGCTCGCCGTGCTCATTTTCCAACTCGGGAGTCTGCTATGACCGGCTTTCGCCGCACCGTCGACGCCACGCCCATCGGACCACGCACCACGGCCACACCGGATCGAG
>CALNAE010000218.1 GCA_937874315.1 uncultured Bifidobacterium sp.
CCACACCCGACTCATACCCACCAGGCACCTTCACCTCAGACACCGAATACGAGATTGGATCCGAGCCACTATACTTCGCGAGATCGGTCCACGAATGCGTCCAATTATTGGAGGCATCAAGTGTCACCGGATCACCCGTCGCCACACCGTTGGCCATGAGCTGAGCTTCGACCGACGCGGGCCGAGCACCATCCTGATCATTCGCGTCATTCCACGACTTAGTCACTGACACCTTGGTGGTCGCGACATCGGTGATATCGGACTCGTAACCGTCAGCACTCTTCACGACACTCACATCATTGGCACCGATGCCGTCAGGCAAGGAGGTCGGCAGCTTATTGACGGAGAAATAGTTTGGGGTGACATTCACCCGATATCCATCGGGAGCCGCTGTTTCGGTCAGTCGGTACAGCGTTCCGGGAGTGAAGGTCTGATCGGCACCAAGGTCGAACTTGATCAAAGAGGCTCGATCAGTGGTGATTACTCCATTGCTGTTCGTCATATCGCCGAAGCTGGTCTGCATCGGCTGAACGCTGCCATCGGAGACCCATTTGCTACCATCGAACTTTTCAAGCAGGAAGCTGGCACCCGCACCCACCGGTTTCTTCCAGTCGTCGATTTTGTTGAATGTGAGCACCGCGCGGACCGCACTTCCAGACGAGGAGGCATAACTGACCTGATTACCGTCACTGGCACCCGAAACGCCATTAATTGTCACACTGTTGCTGAGCGTAAAGCTCTCCGCAATGGTGCCCGTGGTCGAAGCGGTTACAAAATACGTATAGGTGACAACATATGCCTTGCCGTCATTCAATGTGACTTTAAGCGTACGGCTCGCCTTGTCGTAGCTGCTGGTATAACTGCCAGCGGGCACCAACGATCCCTGATGGTCGCCACTCGCGTTGCTCGGATCGTATGTGTACACGGCAAGAGAACCATCGACAAGCGTATTCGTGGACGTGTTAGCATCGCCGCTCATGACATCGGTCACAGTGATCTTGCCGTCCGGGGAATTAGTCAGTAACTTCTTGCCCTCTGGATTGACAACCACCGAGTAGTAGACCTTGTTGTGATTTGTCCCATCTTGATGACCGGTTTTCGCGATTTTCTTCTCGCCCGTGTATTCGACGACCACAGTGGCCTGCGAAGGGGCTCCACCGTCAAGCGAGGCACTGTTCTGGTAGGTTTCGCTTTGGTTCTGATACGGATCTAAATCCGTCCACTTCGGGTCACTGGCGTATGACACCGTGTAGGTGATGCCGATTTCATTCGATCCGTAACCGTCAAGAACTTTAAACGTGATTTTTCGTGCCGCCGCGTCGTAACTGACTACCTGAACCAAGTCGGAAGCGTTCACCTGTTTTCCGCCGACGTTGGCCGTGGCATCCTTATCGTTGAACAACGCCGACATCGAACCATCCACGTAACTGGTGCCTTCCGGCAGAGTATCAACAATCGTGTGGTCACCAGAAGCGTGGTCAGCGGCATTCGTATTGAACCGGATGCGGTACTGCATGGTCTGGTTCTTGGAATCAGCTTGGTACTTCAACGTATTCCAAGAACTCCGGAACGTGCCGTCGGAAGCCCCTGATTTCTTCTCCATGCTGGGTTCGCCCGAAGGAACATAACCGGAGGTGCAACTATTGGCCGCTTTCGACACGTCGGCAACCTTGGCGGTTGCAGCGTTGCAGAAGTTGATTGTTGTCCCCGCAGCCAAGCCGCTTGCGTCAACTTCCGATGTGTACTGAAGAGATATCTTCTTAGCGCTATCCGCAGCATAGGAAACGGCGTTGAACGTGATGATGAACGTATCGGCCTTCCACCCAGCGACCGCGGTATTCACAGGAGTATAGGTCGTCGTGGAACCATCCGTGGCTGTTGTTGCATTCGCATAGGAAACGGTGTAGTCCGTTCCGCGCTGTAACTTGGAATTGCCCTTATCCCCAGACAGCGTCAACGTCTGGAAAGCAGCATCGGTTGCGGCATCGAACGAATTGCACACAACCTTCTTGTTCGAGCCATTCGCACATTGGGCCAGCGTATCAACATAGGTCGCCCCTTTGGGAAGACCAGATTGAGGAAGATTCAGATCGGAATTCCAGGTAACGGTTCCCGAGGTCGCGTTTGAAAAATCAAGTTTCGTATTCGTCCACTTGGCCAATGCAAACGTATCCGTGCCGGTGCTCGACTGCCCGGTACCGGTACCGGTGTAGGTGTCGCCGCCATCGGTTCCGTTCGCGGTGTTCGAGTACGACACCGTCTGTCCCACTCCCGGTGCGACCGCCTTGGTCTGGTAGGTAACCGTCCAACTGTCGGTCATATGCCCGGCGGGAAGAAGATCACCCAGCGCTTTGCTCAGCAGATCAGACTTATTGACGGTAATCGGCTGCACATTCGTATCCGATGTATCGGTCAGCGTCATGGTGTCCGGCAACAGACTCGATGCATCGCTCGAAGCGCCATTGAGAATCTGGGTTAACGTATCAGTAAGTTTGAAATTCGTCAGGTCCATTGCCCGATCGTTATTCAACGTAATGGTCCATTTAACAACACCATCGCCACTTTCGGCGCTTTTCGACAGTACATTGCGCGAAATTTGTGGATTGGCGCTTGCCTTCGGACTGTTCGAACCGCTCGTTGCCGTAACGTTGTTACCGATGTTCGTCGACCCATTGAGATTCGAAGCAGTTGCCGTCACATCATAGGTGATCGTGTATTTCCCACCCTGCGCGAGTTTGGGCAAACCTGTTATAGAGAACTTCGGCGGAGTCGCTCCATTGTCCACCGTAAGCGTGTAATTGCTCGACGACACCGTTGCTCCGGAAGCGTCTTTGACGACGAAACTCGTAGTGTCGTACGATTCAGATTTGATCCCAGTTGGGAGCGCGGCAAGCTGATCGACAATCGATATGGTATCCGCACTGCCATCAGCATGGTTGGTCGAGACTATGGTTGTGTAGTTAATCTTGGTGCTGTTGGTCGCCGGGTCCCATTTGTTCGTCCATTGGGCGGTTTTACCTACATCGATACCCGTATCGGCGCTCGTTGGAGGAATGACGATCGTCGTGGAATTGTTGCCGCCCGGAATGACCACGTCCTGCTGCTGGCCGCTGTTATTCGCCTTGATCGTGAAATCAGCTATGATGTTCCCGTTTGCCGTGCCATCCCCACTTGCGAATGTCTTGGCAAACGTCAGGGTGAGTAGTCCATTGGCATCAATGGTATATTGCCCGACTGAGTTACCGTCGCTACCCGCTATTGAGCCGCTCTGTTCAGGAGTACCAATGTATTTATTTGGAATCTGATAAGTGAACTTGCACTGCGTAGCGCTGAGATCCGTTGGCGGAATCTTATATTGCAACAATAGTTTCCCACTGTC
>CALNAE010000219.1 GCA_937874315.1 uncultured Bifidobacterium sp.
CCTATCTTCTTAGAACGAAGACGATGGCGATCTTTCCGTGTGATGCCGTGGGAGCCTTGGACCCCCATCCTCTTGGGTATCGGCCCGACACTTTCGCAGCATCCCCCAAAAGTCGCGGTGAGCGGCGGCGGCTTGAGGGCGGTCCGCAAAATCCGCCGCATCGCCCAAAGTCACGGCGAGCGGGGCGGACCGGATGGGGATCTTGAAGACGAGTTGCTCTCTCGAGTCCTAAGGCCACGGTGAGTGGGGCAGATAGGATGGCGCATGATGATCAGGCCCTGCCCGACCCCAAAAGTCACGATGAACGCGGGCGGATAGGATAGAGGCATGCGCATAGAGCTGATTGATGAGAGTGCTTACGGCACGCAGATGAACGAGATCGTGATGCCGACGCTCGCGAAATGCTGCGAGTCCGGTTGGATGGATCCCGCCCGGGGCAGGGCGTTGTCCGAAACCGTGGCCGACGGCAAATTGCATTATCTTTGCTATGACGCCAAACGGTTCGACGCGTTGAATGTCACCGGTGCCGTGGCACAATTCCGTGGTGCCGTGGTCATATCTCACGGTTTCACCGAGTTCGCCGTGAAATACAGTGAATTGATATGGTATTTCCTGCTCGCCGGATATTCGGTGTGTGTGCTGGAACACCGCGGACATGGGTATTCCCCGCATGACGTCGCCGATCCCTCTCTCGTGTGGATCGATGATTATCACAGGTATGTCGCCGATCTGACCGTATTTGCCCAGACCATCGGCAGGCGCTTTGCCGGCAATCATCCGCTGCACCTGTTTGCGCATTCGATGGGCGGAGGCATTGGTCTGGCGGTGATGGAGCAGTATCCGTCCCTGTTCGACAGGGCCGTATTGTCCTGTCCGATGCTGGCGCCGCAGACAGGTATGCCCAATTGGATCGCCCGTGGTTACTCCACTGTGATGTGTTCCGTTGGACTGGGCAAACGGGTGGTGGCGGGGCATGGGGGCTTTCCCGCGACCTTCGACATGGACGGGTATCAAGGCGCCTGCGCCCAGCGCGTGCGTTGGTATTATGAGCAACGTGTGGGCGATCGGCATTACCACACCTTTTCCCCCACCTATGGGTGGGTCAGGGAGTCGTTGAGATTGTCGCGCGCCGTGTTGTCGAAAGCCTCGTACACCCGGCTGGAAACCCCGGTGCTGATGTTCCAGGCGGGCAAGGATATGTGGGTCCGCAATGACGTCGAAAACCGATTCGTCAATTTGGCGACGCAGGAGGGCTGTGATTTACGCCTGATCCGTTTCGACTCCTCGGTGCACGAGATCTTCAGCATGCCCAACAGCGTTCTCAAACCATATCTGCATGACGTGTTCGACTTTTTCGAGAAGCCGATGCTGGCCGTGTTAGGCGACGAGGACATGTGAGAGAGCGCCGCGCGCCGTGGC
This sequence comes from uncultured Bifidobacterium sp., assembly GCA_937874315.1. Classification (GTDB taxonomy): domain Bacteria; phylum Actinomycetota; class Actinomycetes; order Actinomycetales; family Bifidobacteriaceae; genus Bifidobacterium. The sequence continues at coordinate 1,420 of CALNAE010000219.1, forward strand.
GTGTTTACACACGCGCCGTAGCATGTGGTGTTGTATGCGGCCGGCCGT
>CALNAE010000220.1 GCA_937874315.1 uncultured Bifidobacterium sp.
ATCCGCGTACTCAGGCAGACCTCATGATCGACATTGACCAAGCAAATATCGTCTTCCATGACGATATCGCATTCGTGCAGGCCGAGTCCAAGTGGACATTGACGCTCCAGTTCGACAGCATATGGCACATCGCCAGAAATCTGCCACTGTTCCTTCCCCGTTCGTTTCCGGGGCCAACGGTCCATGACAAACCGATTACGCTTTGGTTCAAACCGGATAATATATCCATGATTCCCATCCGTACTTGCACGAAGAATGACACCAAGATCGGCTCTGTCTTCACCAATTTCGAACGCAAACCGTATATGAACATCAGCAGGCACGCTCGTTGCAACGATGCGTGACACATAGCCATCGTCCCGTCCTATATTGAGCGTTTGATCTTCGGGAAGCGCCCATATCTGCTGCGCGAATACCTTCAACACTTCATCGGGTATGACAAATGCCAAAGATCCATCCTTATGCTGAACCGTTTCGAGAATCGATAAGGTGCCGGCCCATTCCCATGCACCGTCATCATGCGCTCCCTCGCGACTCGCGATCCAGCCAAACAAGAAACGACGTCCATCAAGGACGGCGGTCTTAGCTGCGTAATATGCCCTTCCATCCACGCTGTCTCTGCCGGAAGTCGGCGCAAGCCACGGCCCTTTCAATGATCGAGACATGCGGTAGCGGGTGACGAACGAATCTGAGAACTCCGAATACATCAAGTACCACCAACCGTTCCAGAAAAACACGTCAGGACATTCCTGAGTAATATATCTTCCCGGTTTCCATAACGGTTCCGAAAGACGCCAGTCGTGAAGATCAACAGACGTATACTGAGCGACCACGCCCTGGCGTCTCTCAGCACCTCCCTTTTCCCTTGCGGCGAGCACCAGATGCCAGATTTGTCCCCGTTCATCCCAAAAAACGAGAGGATCGCGCCAATCCCCAGCCCGATAGACTGGTGGAGGGCCGAAGGTATCAGCTGGCATCTTCTTCCATGAATGCATACCGTCGTTGCTGACCGCGTGCATCACCACCTGCGCGGTGACCCCGTCTTCATCGCGATATCGAGGATTCTGTCCAGTGTAGAATAGATGGTAGGCACCGAACTTATTTTTGACGACACTGCCCGTATAAGCATTAAAATCAGGGGATTGCTCGTCACCACGAATCTGTTGCGTTCCATGCTCTTCAAAGTGTATGAGATCCCGAGCGGTGACGAGTTTTCAGCCATTGCCCGCCTGAGGCATATCTCGACGAGTACACATATAGAACAGATAGAGTATGCCATTCTCCCTGTACGGGATGACCTCTCAGAACCGTACTTCCTCGGGCTTATTGCCACCCGTCATGACATTATTAGCTACTTTGCT
>CALNAE010000221.1 GCA_937874315.1 uncultured Bifidobacterium sp.
GCACAGCAAAGGGGCCCCGCACATATCCCGTGCGGGGCCCCTTTGCGATCGAATACTCAAAACCGCCCGAATCAGACCGCCGAATCATTCGGCGGCATCAGGCACGGTTCCGGCAGTATCATCAGGCGTGCCAGACGTCCTTGCCGTTGTCCTTGGCGGCCTTGACGTCGGCGTTAAGCTCGTCTTCGGTGGCTTCGACATCGCCGGCGATGAACTTCTCGACCAGCTGACGCGCCTCGGTGTCCTCGTGCTGCACGGCCGGGGACTTCATGAAGTAGGAGCTCGGCGCCAGCACAGGCCCCGCGAGATGACGGTCCAGCGCGATCTTCGCGGCACGCACGGCATCGATGACGATGCCGGCCGAATTCGGGGAATCCCAGACCTCAAGACGATACTCAAGACTCAGCGGAACATTGCCGAATGTGGTGCCCTCCAGGCGGACGAACGCGAGTTTGCGGTCATCGAGCCAAGCCACGTAGTCCGACGGCCCGATATGCACATCATGGCTATCCATCGGATGCGGCAGAATTGACGTGACGGCGCGGGTCTTGGAGATCTTCTTGGATTCCAGGCGAGTGCGCTGCAGCATGTTCATGAAGTCCATGTTGCCGCCGACGTTGAGCTGGTAGGTGCGGTCGAGGCGCACGCCACGATCCTCGAAGAGGCGGGCCATCACGCGGTGGGTGATGGTGGCGCCGACCTGGCTCTTGATGTCGTCGCCCACGATCGGCAGGCCGGCATCACGGAACTTCTGCGCCCATTCGGGATCGGAGGCGATAAAGACCGGCAGGCAGTTGACGAAGGCGCAGCCCGCATCTATGGCGGCCTGAGCGTAGGCCTTGTCCGCCTGATCGGAACCGACCGGCAGATAGCTGACGAGGACGTCGATCTTCTTGTCCTTGAGCACCTTGACGACGTCAACGGGCTCGGCGTCGGACTCCTGAATCATTTCTTTGTAATACTGGCCCAAGCCGTCATACGTCGGTCCACGCAGAACCTCAACGCCGAGGTCCGGGACATCGGCGAACTTGATCGTATTGTTCTGCGAGGCCCCAATAGCCTGCGACAGATCCTTGCCCACCTTCAACGCGTCGACGTCGAACGCCGTCACGAATTCGATGTCACGCACGCGATAGCCACCGAAGTTGTTGTGCATCAGGCCGGGGATTTTCTCATCATCCGCGGTATTCTTGTAAAACTCGACACCCTGGACCAATGACGAGGCGCAGTTGCCCACGCCCGCGATTGCCACACGAATGCTCATATCGACTCCTCTTGATAACCGAAAACGCACTATGCATTCCAAAGTGCTAGCATAGCGCCGAATCTGCAAAACCCCGTATTCGTAACGCAAGTTCCGCAGATTCGTGAATCACTCCCTATATTACGCCACCGTAACCTTTTCTGTCGATTTGTGACGATTTGAGGGAGCCATGCCCTGATTTTCAGGGGCAACAGTTACGGTGGTGCTCATGGTTTCAAGCAGTCGCAGCGTTTCATCTCATTCCGGCAGGCTTTTCAGCAACGGATCGGGCAGAGTGGGGCGAAGCGTAGCATCCTCACGCCGCGCGACATCAGGATCGCACCGCTCCGCCGGGCAGGGATACCGAGGCCAGCGCCGGCGCGACAACCGCAACAGGCGCCGCGGAGGCAAACGGCATCCGATCCTCAAATGGCTGCTCGGCATTGCCGGTCTGCTGGTGGTTTTGGGTGTCGCGGCCTTCGCATATCTCTATGTCACCACCGAAGTGCCGGCTGCGGAAAAAGTGGCCCTAGCTTCCAAGACCACGGTGTATTACTCCGATGGCACAACGCCCATAGGATCCTTCGCCGACCAGAACCGTGAGATCATCAACTGCACGGCGCTTCACAAATACACCGGCGATGCCGTCGTCTCCTCCGAAAACCGATCCTTCTACACCGATAGCGGCATCGACTTCAAAGGTATTCTCCGAGCGCTGTTCAACAACATCACCACCGGTTCCAGACAGGGTGGCTCGACCATCACGCAGCAATACGCCGAGCGATACTATCTCGGTGAGACGAAGTCCTACATGGGCAAACTCCATGAGGCGTTCCTCGCGCTGAAGATCGCCCAGACCCAGGATAAGAGCAAGGTGCTGTGCAACTATCTCAACACCATCTACTGGGGTCGCGGCGCGTATGGGATTCAGGCGGCGGCGCAGGCCTATTTCAATGAGGACGCCAAGGACCTGACGATTTCGCAATCGGCCATGCTGGCGGGAATCATCCCGGCACCGACCGACTGGGATCCGGCGGTGATGCCCAAAGAGGCCAATATCCGGTTCAACCGCGTCATCCGCATCATGAAGGAAGACGGCTATATCTCAGCCAAGGAAGCATCCGGAGCGGCGATGCCGCAGACGATACAGGCCACGCAGCAGAACTCGTATGCCGGACAACAGGGATATCTCATGCAGATGGTCAGCGACGAGCTAACCGCGGGCAAGACGTTCACCAAGCAGGACCTCGATACCGAGGGCTACAGCATCGTCACCACCATCGACAAGACCAAACAGGACGAGATGTATAAGGTGGCGAGTCCGTCGCAGGATGGCAAGGGCGTCGTTCCCAATGGTCTGCAGGTCGGGGCGATGTCCGTCGATCCGCGCAGCGGCGCCATCGTATCGCTGTATGGGGGCGACGACTATCTGGCCAAACAGCTCAACAACGCCACCCAGGCGCTCTACGAACCCGGCTCGACGATGAAGCCCTTCGCCCTGCTCGCCGCCGTGCAGGACGGCATGAGTCTGAACACCACATTCAACGGCAACTCGCCACGAACATACCCGGGCATCACATCCCCCGTGCAGAACTTCGCGAACGAAAGCTACGGGTACATCAACATGTACAGCGCCACGGCAAATTCGGTGAACACCGTGTATATGGAGCTGCAGCAGGACGTCACCGCGAACAAGGTCGCGCAGACCGCGAACGAGGCGGGCATCAGTTCCAAGCATGTGACCGGCACCAACCCCTTCACCGTGTTGGGCAACGACGGCGTCCATGTCTCGGAGATCGCCCAGGCCTACTCGACCATCGCCAATCAGGGTGTCAAGATGACGCTTCATATCGTGTCCAGCGTGAAGGACCTCGACGGCAAGAGCATGTACAAACCGGCCACCCAAGGTCAGCGTGTCTTCACCGCGAACAACACCAATCTGGTGACCAAGGCCATGGAGGGCACCATCCAGAACGGCACCGCGACGGAGGCGAGATCAGTGGGTAAGACGCTCGCCGGCAAGTCCGGCACCGCCAATGATTCGACCGCCGGCAGCTTCGTCGGATATTCGCCCAACACCGTGAGCGTGTTCGCCATCTGGTACCCGGACGCCAAAGGCAACCCACAGGTCATCCCGTCATTCTCCGGTTACAGCGGCGGCAGCGACTACCCGGTCCATATGTTCACGAAATACATGACGCAGGCGATGGCGAACACCGCGAACGAGGCGTTCCCCACGGCGACGGACAACGGCAAGGTCGGCGGACCGAACGGCACCTGGGGCACCGGGTCGCGCACTTGGCAGCAGCAGCAACAGGACGAAGCAGCTAAGAAAAAGGCTGAGGCGCAGGCCCAGCAGGAGCAGAACAACCAGAAAAGCCAAGAACCCAGCCAAGGCAGCGGGAGTAGTAGCAGCAAGAGCAGCAGCGAGAGCGACACCAATAGTAATAGCGGGGACAACAGCAACAATTCCGGCAATAGTACGGCCCCGGAGACGAAGACGCCGACCTCCAATCCGACCTCCGACCCGACCTCCAATCCCTCGACGAAATGAACAGACAACAACAGGCAAAATCAGCAACAACAACCTGGACGGCCTCTCTCTTATCTACCCGACGGTCATCTGGTTTCGGAGTGCGGACAAGAG
>CALNAE010000222.1 GCA_937874315.1 uncultured Bifidobacterium sp.
GTGATGTTGGCGTCCCAAGGCTACGAGGTGGTCGCCATGAACTACGACTACGCGCCGACCGGAAAGTATCCGACGCCGGTGATTCAGGTAGGTCAGCTGGTGTCTCATCTGTACGATGTCGCCCAGCGCTATCATTTCGACACCGACCGAATCATCAGCGGCGGCGACTCGGCGGGTGCTCAGATTGCCGCGCAATTCGCCGCGGTGCAGACGACCGAAGGCTATGCGAAGGCCAGCGGCATCAAGCGTATCGATATGAAACGTCCGTTGACCGGGGCCATCCTGTTCTGCGGCCCGTACGATTTCACCAAGTTCACGTCAGGCGACTCGTCATGGATGTTACGTTGGTTCATGAACACCGTGGCCTGGGGGTATCTGGGGAATCGCAACTGGCGCGGCAGCCCCGAGCTGAAGCTGGCGTCGGTCACCGCCCATGTGTCGGCGAACTTCCCGAAATCCTACGTGGTGGACGGCAATGCCTTCTCCTTCCCCGAGCAGGGTAAGGAACTGGTGGCTGCGTTGAAGGCCGACGGCGTCGATGTGACGTCATCTTTCTTCCCGAACAACCCCAAGCTGCCGCACGAATTCCAATTCGACTTCTCACATCCCGAGTCGGCCGAGGTCTGGTTCAAGACCAAGGCGTTCCTCAACGGTATGCAATGAACGTGAGGCGGTTTACGGTATCGAATCTATGGTCCGTGCCGGCATGATCCGTAATTCCTCAACGGGATCGCGCGGCTGGTGAATACCATGGAGACCTCGGTCGCTGTGGCCCTGCTGTATGAGCATCGTCAATGATGTAGTAGGAGCGGATCGTTGGGCCACATGGATGGGTATCTGACGTGGACCGGCAGATAGCGCGGGCAACTGACTTGGTTCAGGCTAGGGTTAGGGTACTGAGGTATACGAGGTGATATGGGATACAAACGGATAACGGATGTGGTGTTCGATATGTGCGGGGTGCTGGTGGATTCACAGCCCGGCAAGGCCCTTGAAGGGCAGTATCCGCAGGGCGTCATCGACATGGTCTTCGATCCGAATGATCCTTGGGGATTCGAATATTTCGATGCGATGGCCAATGTCGGTTGGAGTCAAGAGCGGATATTGCGCGAATACGAACGGCATCATGGGCCGGCGGTGGCGTGGGTTTACCGGACGTACCTGGAGCGGCTTCGGTATTCCATGCCGGCGATGATTCCCGGTATGGACTTGTTGTTGCGGGATCTGCACCATCGGGGCGTGCGCTTGTGGGGCCTGACCAATTTCACGACGCGCGCGGTCGATATCGCGCGTGTGCTATTCCCGGAGCTGAAGCTGCTCGCAGACATCGTCATCTCATCCGAGGAGGGAATCAGCAAACCAGACCCGATAATCTTTCAGCGTGCCATGGTGCGTTTTGACGTCGATCCATCGGCGACTCTCTTCGTTGACGATACGGAGTGCAACGTGCGCGCCGCGGCTCGTCTCGGCTTGGAAACCGAATTGTTCACGGATGCCGGTCATCTCCGCCAGCGTTTGGGCGAAAGAGGCATGCGATGAGGGGGCATGGGGCGGTCTTCATTGGCGCAAAGGACTAGGTAGGGTCATCTCGCGCTCACCGAGTGATTCAAAGCGTGAACAATCCCCAGAACGCCAATAGCGAGAGGGACAGCACCGCGCTGGCGGCGATCAGGCCGACCTCGAGGACGTGGCCGAACCCATGCACCGCGGGGATTCGCGAGCCCGAAGAGTCCCGATGCCCGCGCAACGCGACCAGCATCCAGGCCAACAGCACGACGCCGAGCAGGGTGACGACTCGAAGCGCCTTCCACCACCGGTACAGCAACACGGTCTGCACGTCCAGCGTGACGGCGGCCTTGCCGAGGGTGACGAGGTACCAGCCGAGCAATCCCATGCTTCCCGCAACGAACAGCATGATCATCGCCAGCGATGCTGCCAACGACGTGTTGAAATGCGGTGATGCCTCGGTGCCAGCGAGGTCGTTTCCGGCGCTCCGGTGCCTGGCGGGCAGTATTCCTTCGGCCTGAGAACCTGCGGATCGCGGCGCTCGCCGTTCCTGCCACCGCTGCCGGCACCCGCGGGTTACAGCGGTGACGGCGAGCGTCAGGCCGCCGATGATCGAGCCTGCCAGCGCAACGGCCATGGCTACGATCATGGCCAGCAATCCCGTCAACGAATGCACGATACCCGATGACATGCGTTCCGGAGTGGCGAGCTTCTGATGTGGCTGGGTTCCGGCGATCATCGGTGTGGACCAGCCATCGGCTGTAGTGCCTGCGGCGACGGCATTGACCCAATGTTCCAGATCACGCGTGTATTCGGGAGCGAGCGGCAATCCGGGGAGGGCGGTATGGGAACCGACGCGTATCTGGTGATTGGCAGGGTAGTAGCGCAGCGTCACGTTGCGGTTGCCGGCTTTCGCGGCGGCTGCAAGCAGTTCGTTGGCCCCCTGTTCGATGGGCATGGAGATGTCCTCGGTTCCGAAGTTCACCATCAGCGGCATGGTGAACGAAGGCAGATAGTGCTGTGCCGGGAAGTCGGCGTACTGCAATCCCACGGCCGAGAAATCCATGCTGATGACCTTACTGATATCGCGAGTCATGGGCTCGGGCGCGCCTATATATTGCATGTAGCGGGTTGCGGCCATGGCCATCTGCTGCCGTCCCGAGACGACGGGCGGGGATGTGAGGATCATGAAGCCGATGTCAGGGTGATCATGCGCCATCACGCTGGCGATCCATGTACCCTCGGATTCCGCGTAGATTCCGGTGTGCGACGCGTCGATGTCGACGCGGTTCCGCAACAGATCCAACGACGTCATATAGTCGTTCGCCATCACCTGATAGTCACGGTGCTGTAGCGTGTAGTTGTCGAGCCGTTTGTCGGGAACCAGGGTCACGATGCCCGCCGAGGCCATGGCATGGGCTATGTCGCCGAAGACCTGTGAGGACGATCCGGTTCCCGCGCCCTCGATGAACAGGCAGGCGGGACGTTTGCCCGACGCGTTTTTCGGCTCCCTGAGCAGTGCCGAGATGGTGACCGTTTTGGAGAGTTTGATGCGGATTCTGCTCGTCGCGACGGCATAGGTGCCTTCGGATGCGGTGGTCAGCCCTCGCGCGGCGATGGAGGTGCTGGACGGTTGCACGGTGACGTGCGACGTGTTCGTCCGGATGCTCCAGTCGGGGGTCATGGATAGACCCAACAATCCAAATACCGCCAGCAGCACGGCTGACACGCCGATGACCTCAAGAATTCGTCTCGCTCTATACACGGCCACTACTGTAACGCCTCGGCCTCCTCGAGGTCGTGGAAGCCGCCAAGCAGAACGGTGTTGCGGATCGTCTCCTGAGTCAGGTTGCGCCCAGATGCGTGGAGTTTCGCGACGAACGTCTCGTAGAGGCGGAACGTTTGTTCGGAGTACGTCCCCAGTTCTCCACGGAGATAGGTTTCGAACGATGTGACGCTTTCGGTGTCTTGCGAGGTGCGCAGGACCCGCATGGCCATACCCAGCTTGGGATAGCGGGAGCGGAAATCATCGGCCCAAGCCACCTGGGTTCCGATCACCTGCTCCTGGGCGGTGATTCGGACGTCGGACAGCCGTGGAATGTACGGCTCGATATTGCGGTGGAAGTCTTCGGGGACGGTCGAAGCCATCATGCGGCCATACTTCTCGGTGATGAGATTACGGCCCTGCTCATCGGCTTCGTCAAGATCGTGCGCGTAGGAATTCAGCAGCGGGGCGTTCCACGTGAGGAATTGACTCAGCCTCATCTGGTGGAATACCGGCCAATTACCTTGGCATGCCGCTCGTCCGCCCTCGTTGTTGGTGAGCTGGAACTGTTCCCATTCATGTCGTACGACGCGCTCCGCCGGGGAACTGGCATCTTGGGCACCGGCATCTGTGGCGGTATCGTTCTGAATGCCGGCGTCCTGTGCGCTGCCGGTGGGCGTGCCATTCGCGTCACAGGTGACGATGGGGCTGTCCGTCGAGGCCGCATCGACCTTGACGCTGTCGTGTTCCCCCGTGAATTCCTTTCCGGCGTGTTCCGCTTGCATTGGTGCGTTCATGATGGTCTCACATTCTTTCCTATATGGACTCACGGTAATCGTCCGCCTTGTGGTTCGCTGTCGGCATGCCCGTACGAGGTGTCGGTCGATATGGTGCCGGCGTAGTCGTCACAGGCTATGCAATGCGGGGTCGTCCGAAGCGATATGTTCCTCGACGTATGGCCGTTGCCACTCCAGAAACGTCTCGGTCGAATCGCTCAGATGCTCCCGATGCAGTTCCTCGACGATCTCGCCGCAGATATGTTCGATGGTGGCGGCGATATCACGCTGCGCCGGCGCTGAGCCCTTGCCGCCTTCGCCGAACCCCGCGCCGCCGAAGCAGGCCGCCGAAGACAGCCGAAGCACGTGTTCCAACTGCGCGCAGACGTCGGACAGTCTGGTTGCGATGCGCCCGCTCAATCTGCGCAGCGCAGCGAACTGCCATTTGTAGTACGGCATATAGCCGGCGGTGATCGGTGTGTTGATCAGAAACACCAGTGACGTCATGGCCTCGACGCATTCATTGATCGAGCGCCAGGCCGCGGCGCCATCGTCTCGTGCGAGCATGCGAGGCAGATTGTATTGCCCGGCTTGTCCGATCATGCCCAGCCGTCGCGAGATCAGCGCCAGACGGACGTCGTCCGGCATCATCTTGAATCCCTGCCTGGTCTTGAGCATCGCGCCGAAAGGATCGGCGAAGATCTCGCCGTTGGTCGCCGCGGCCAGTGTCGCCTCGTCGAGCAACAGCCATTCGTGCGGCTTGGTGGACGGCGGAGCCTGTCGATACCCGGTGATGGAGGCGAAGAAATCTCCGATGCGAAACACGCCGACGCGCTGTCCCGCACCTTGAGCGCGTGCCGTGGCTTGTCTCGGCCCCTGCCCCATGAAGGTACTCGGCAAGGCGTCATAGTCGGCCTGTAGTTGTTGGCCTATCACCTCATAGTCCTCGTCGGTGAGCCACAGACAGAAACCGGGGCCGAAATCGTGATCGTGCGAGAGCCTGTCGTCGAATCCATAGCATTCCGATCCGTGTCCGACCAGTCCGGCTGCGATGCGTCCGCTGTATTCGGAATACCGATCATGCACCAGCGGCTTGCCGTAGTGCTCCCAATAGGCGCGCGCCAGCTGTAGGCCGGACCAGCTGTCCGCATGCTGGGATTCGGTGGTTTGGGTGGTTTGGGGGGATTGGACGGATTGGACGGATTGGGGGGATTCGCGAGTGATGGCCACGCCGGTTGCAGAAGCGCTCGACGCGACGCTTGCAACGACGGTCGTCGGCGTCGGCATGTCGAGCGTGTCCTCAGCATCGACCGGTATTGTGCCAGAGGTACCGGATTCGTTGCGTTGCGCGAGGGCGAGTCCCGACTCGGCGTCGCGCAGATTGTGCTCGGTGGTGCGGTAATACTCGGTGTCCTTGCCGTAGCATTCGGCAATCACGCTGAGCGCGTGTCGGTAACTGGCGACGGCTTCTTTGAATCGTCCGTCCGTATAGCAGACCTGGGCGTACCCGGCCAATGCGGAGGCATAATGGGCGCTGTGTTCCAGCCGGCCGGCCCGATATATGTTCAAAGCCTCGGCTGCATGCGTGCGGGCTTGGGCGAGCAGGGATTCGTGGTCGTCGCGGCTATCGGCGCTGCTCGGGGCCGCCTTCGTCTTGGCGGAGGTCGTGCCGGCTGTGGCTCGTTGCAGCATGACTAGGGCGAGGTTGGTGTGGGTCGATGCCACATCCAGATCGGTCTGCACGTCGACGCTCGTGGCGCTGAGTATCTCCAACGCCGTTTCAAGCTCCCGCTGCGCCAGCGACATGCGACCGGTCTCGCTGTAGAGCATGGATAGGTTGTTGTGCAGCGCCGCCATTCTTCGGTCCGTGGCTGGCATGGTGCGCTGCGCACTTTCGAGCGCCTGCCGATACAGTTCCTCCGACTGCTCGTACTGACCCGCGGCGCGCATGCCGGTCGCGGCGTTGATCAGGGTCGTCGTCCAGGCTTCGGTTCCTTCGATGCGCATGCGCAGGCCAAGCTCGAGCGCCCGCTGGATGATCCACTGATTATCGGCGTGTCTGCCTTGGGAACGGTAAAATCCCATGGCCTCGTTGAGCACGGTGAGCAGTCCGGCATCATCGCCCGCGTTCTCCGCGTCGACCAGGGCCTGCTGCAGATAGGGCTCAGCATCGGTTGCCGCCTTATGCGCGTCGAAGATGGCATCCAAACCGGTGAGGAACGCATCGACGTCGAAATGGTGCGGTGCATCCGCGGGCCGTTCGACGTCCCGCGTCCCACCCACTGCATTGGGTAGCGCCTCCTGATCGTGTTCGTGTGCCTCGTTGCCCATACTGCTCCTTACGGTTCTTCGCACCTGCGACCTCGCTTCGTTGCAGGCTGTCCTATCAGTTTAGGCCGTATGGGGAGAAACGGCGATCATGCGTCGATCGGTTGTAACCGTGCCAAGGCGTCCGTGTCTTGCTCGTATCGATGCGAATACACGAACAGCAGCAGCACCGCCGTCAGTGCCAGCGGCACCCCGCCCAACGCTGGGTAATGGTAATTCATCGCCGATGCGTCGAGCATGCGACCGCCGACGAAGGAACCAACGGCATTGCCGAAATTGAATGCGATCTGCACGGTCGCGCCGCCGAGCAGCTCGCCGCCACCCTGGCCGGCTTGCGTCATCAGCAATTGCTGCGGGGTGGAAACGAAGAACAGGCCGAAGGCGATGACGAAGGTCAGCACGCCGGTGCTGATGCGGTTGCCCGGCACGACGAACACCAAAACGAGTCCGATGCAGCCGATGATCTGACCCAGACCGGCCGTCGCCGCGCACTTCCAGACATCGGTGATTCTGCCACTGATCAGTCCTCCGACGACCATGGCGAAGCCCGCCAGCATCATCATCCATGGCACAGTGGGTGTGCTATATCCGCCGACGTTCGTCAGCCATGGCGAGACGTAGCTCCACCAACAGAAGATGCCGGCGTTGCCGGTGAAGACCGCTCCCAAGATCATCCACGGACCGGGCTTGCGCAGGAAGCGGAACTGTCCGACCATGCCGGTGTCTCGGACGGGCGCGATAACGGGAATCCATACGATGCTCAGCACCAGCGTCATGGCGGCCCAACCCGCCAACACGAGGAAGGCGAGCCGCCATGAGAAGTGCTCGGCGAGCAGCGTTCCCGCCGGTACGCCCAGCATGTTCGCCACGGTCTGGCCGGTGATCGTGATGGAGACGTCCCTAGCCTCACGTCCCGGCTCGGCCAGAACCTTGGATATCAACACCGCGGTGCCGAAGAATGCGCCGTGGGGAAATCCTGCGATGAACCTCGCGATCAGCAGCATTCCGGCATTCGTGGCGCCTGCGCTCAACGCGTTGCCGATGAGGGCCAGCGCCATGAACAGGATGATAAGACGATTGGGTGGCTGCTTGCGGCCTATGATCAGCATCAGGGTGCCGACGCAGACGCCCAGCGCATAGGACGAGATGAAATTGCCGGCGAAGGGGATGCTCACCCGCATGGCCGCGGCGGTCTGAGGAAGAATCCCCATCATCACGAACTCGCACGCACCCAGCACGAACGCGCCGCTCGCCAAAGCGAGTAGGCTTTTCTTCATGGAACTCTCCTCCTCATCGAGCCGTGGCGGCGACGGTGCCCCATGTGTTGCGGCGTCTCTTCTTATTGGCCATGCTCTTAAGCGTTATGCGACAAAGTATGTCACATACACCCTCTAAAACGGGTGATTCGCGGGTGTCATGGATAGTCCGCCACATGCCGCAAAACGCGTCCAAAAACCTAGAATATCAACAAAAATGCGGTCTCACGGCAAACCGTGAAACCGCTGTTGGTCGGGCTGGCGAGATTTGAACTCGCGGCCTCCTCGTCCCGAACGAGGCGCGCTACCAAGCTGCGCCACAGCCCGTTTGGCAACGTGCGCTATGTTACCCCTCGGTACGGGACAATCGCAAGCGCGTGTCGAACGGGGTGACGCCTCGGTACACTGAGGCCTTATGACTGACATGAATGATTCCGTGAAAAAACAAGAAGATGAGGAATCCGAACAACCGACGATGTCGACCGTGGATCGTGCGTCGCTATTATTGCGGCAGGATGCGAGTATCCGAGAGCGTATCGATAACGGTGACGCGCTCGATGACGCCATCGACCCCACCAACGCTGAATATGGTCCGTTTGCGCACCCCGAACAGGTGCAGATGCGCGTGGCCAAGCGCGCGTTGATGCTCAAGGAGGGGTTGCAGCCATATCCCGTCCATCTTGATGTGACGGACCGTATAGAGGATGTGCGGGCAAAATACGAAGGGAAGCTCGAGCCTGGCGAGGAGACCGAGGACATGGTCGGCATCGCAGGGCGCGTGCTGTTCATCCGCAACGCCGGTGGATTGTGCTTCGTGCAGCTGTCCGCCGGTGACGGCACGAAGATTCAGGGCATGATCTCCAAGAAGGAGATCGGGCCCGATTCGTTGAAGCAGTTCAAGCAGTTGGTCGATCTGGGCGACCATCTCTATCTGCGGGGCAATGTCGTCGCCTCCAGAACCGGCGAGCTTTCGATCTTCGCCACGCAATGGGACATCGCGGCGAAGGCGTTGCAGCCGTTGCCCGCGCTGCACAAGGAGCTCAACGACGATACGCGTATTCGCAAGCCGTATGTGGGCATGATCGCGGACGAGCGGGTGCGCAATATGGTGCGTAATCGTTCCAAGGCGGTTTCCTCGCTTCGCCGCACCTTCGACGAGCACGATTTTTTGGAAGTCGAGACTCCGATGCTGCAGACCGTGCACGGCGGTGCCGCCGCGCGGCCGTTCGTCACGCACATGAACGCGTTCGACATGAACCTGTTCATGCGCATAGCGCCCGAACTGTTCCTCAAGCGTTGCCTGGTGGGAGGCATCGACCGTGTTTTCGAAATCAACCGCGATTTCCGCAACGAGGGCGTCGATGCGACGCACGCCCCCGAGTTTACGATGGTCGAGGCGTACCAGGCATACGGCACCTATGACAGCATCGGCAAGCTCGTCAAGGAGCTCATTCAGAAAACCGCGACCGACGTCTTCGGCTCGACCAAGGTGACGTTGGTGGACGGCACGGAATACGACTTCGGCGGCGAGTGGAAGCAGATCACCATGTACGGCTCCCTCTCCGAGGCGCTCGGAGAAGAGATCACCCCTGAAACCGGCGTCGAACACCTTGGAGCCATCGCGGACAAGCTCGGTGTGGAACGGGACAAGGTCGAGAACCATGGCAAACTCGTGGAGCACCTCTGGGAGCACTTCTACGAGGACAAGCTCTACGAGCCGACATTCGTGCGTGACTTCCCGGTCGAGACGAGCCCGTTGGTCAAGGCGCACAGGTCCAAGCCAGGGATGGTCGAGAAATGGGATCTGTATGTGCGCGGTTTCGAATTGGCCACAGGGTATTCGGAACTGAACGATCCTGTCGTGCAGCGTAAACGACTCGTGGACCAGGCGCATGATGCGATGGCCGGCGATGAGGAGGCCATGGATATCGACGAGGACTTCCTGGAGGCGCTGGGTGTCGGCATGCCGCCGGCCGGGGGCATGGGCATGGGCATCGATCGGCTGTTGATCGCGCTGACCGGCGCCACCATTCGCGAAACCATCACATTCCCCCTGGTCAAGCCGTTGAATCAGTAGAGGTGAGGTCCGGCGATCATGATGCTTACCTGTCGCTGGTGGCTGATCGTGCTCGCGGTGTTGTGCCTGGCGGCCGGATGGTTCTTTGTGGGTGGTCGGCGTCCATATGGGGACAACGCCTTGGGAGAGGTTTCAATATTTGCGTTCCTCGGGCTCGTGTCGACCTGCGGTACGTCTTACGTGCTTTTCCGACACAATTCCGTTCCTCGTCATGTGAGTTGGGGTGGCTCTTGGATTTGCCGCGGTTGCGGCATTATCCATCGACGGTTTGCAGCCGAAGGATGATTCGGGGAATGGGCTGCGCGCCACGCGGGGTGATGCCCGTGGGCACGTCGTCGAGGGCACAGGAACATGGCTGCCTCGATTGGGGGAGCGTTGGAGCCGTCGGTTCACTGAGACGACGATGGCGTTATCCATAGTGATGTTGGCCCTGTCGTTCATCGAATTCAATCCGTGGATGCAGTCTTCCTCGCTGGCTCAGACGGCCTGTGGTTTGAGCTACTCGTCGGCCAGCGATAGGGTGGGAAAGACGGTGTGCAATTACGCCACTGTGGCATTCGCCCAGCGCATGGCCATCGTTTCCACCGCGCTGCTGGTGATATCGGGCGTT
>CALNAE010000223.1 GCA_937874315.1 uncultured Bifidobacterium sp.
GCGCTCATATGGGTTTCCACGGTTTTCACGGAGATGAACAGTTCGGCGGCAACCTCCTTGTAGGTGTAACCGCGCGCTATCAACCGCATCACCTCCTGTTCGCGATGGGAAAGCCGATCGAGTTCGGCATCGCGGGTGTCGACGCCGGAGCCCTGCCCCGACGATTCGGCTTCACGGAAGGTGGCCAGCACGAAGCCGGCGAGTTTCGGTGAGAAGACTGCATACCCCTCATATACTTGGCGAATCGAGTTGGCCAGGTCATCACCAGAAATGGTTTTCGTGACATAACCGCGGGCGCCGGAACGAATCACCGACCCCACGTCCTGCGGCGAATCCGAAACCGATAAGGCCAGGAAGATCGATTCGGGAGACAACGGTCGCGCTCGCGTCAGGATCTCCGAGCCACCACCGCCCTCGCCTCCGGGAACATGGACGTCCAACAACACGACATCGGGCTGGATCTGGCCGATCATGGCGACGGCGCCCTCGACATCCGACGCCTGCCCGACGATCTCGAAGTAGGGTCTGAGCGTGGCGATCACGCCGGCTCGGAACATCTCGTGGTCATCGACGACCCCCACCCGAATATGCTCGTCATCCGTCCGCCCTGCATTCACGTGGGTCGTATGTACATCGCTCATGATTGCCGCTCTCCTTCATGCGCCACCTGCGACGCGGCCGCCGTGCCGTCCAACGGCATGTGCATCCGGACCTCGGTGCCCCAACCCGCCCGCGACACGATCTCCACACTACCGCCACGGCGTCGCATACGGCCCACAATCGACTCGCGGATGCCCAACCTGCCTTGGGGAACATGATCCACGTCGAAACCTGCGCCATGGTCGCGAACGAATATCTCGATCATATGATCGCCCACCTCGCAATATGCGGAAATCGGCTCGCCGCCGTGCATCGCCGCGTTCACCAGCGCCTGACGCGAGGCGTCAAGCAGCGCGTCGGTACGCGCGCTGGGCTGGGCGTCACCCACGGTTACCACCTCGATGGGTTTGCCCTGCTCGGCTTCGACCTGCGCCGCAACGTCTTTCAACCCCGTACTCACCGATCGCTCGGAGGGCGTGCGTTCCTGATACAACCAGTCGCGCAGTTCCCGCTCCTGCTGGCGCGCCAGAGAAACCACGGTTTGTGGCTCGGTACTATGCAACTGAATCAACGCCAATGTCTGTAAGACTCCATCGTGCAGATGGGCGGTCATATCCGCTCGCTGCTCCTCGCGTTCCTTGAGCACACGCTCGGCACTCAGATCCCCCATCAACGCATTCGCCCAGGGAACCACGGCCAAACCGACGCCGAGCAACAGCGCAAGACCGGCGGCGACCAGATGCCAGGGCGGTGCCGATGGCGAAGCATGAGACATCACATACACGGTATACGCCACGAATAGCAGCAGCACGCCGACGAGCATCGACCACCATCGACCGTCGGCGGCATCGAATCGCAACCAGGCCACACCGATCCCCACGAACCCAAGCAGCATCGAAAAGACCAGCGTGGCGTGCGATCCACTTACCGTCACCAACTCGGACACCAGTATCAGCACCAGCCCCGCGGCGGCAAACAGCGAGGGTTTGGAAGCTCGCTTAAGCGCCGTCAGCAGATTCTCCGAGGCTGCCGTGGCAATGTCGCTTACGCCCTCCACCCCGGCAGAAGCGCCGCCGGCCGGCGAGTGGGCCGTGTCTCGAGCCGCCGCATAGGCATTGTATCGGCTGTTGCCGTGCGACAGCGGTGAGCGGCTCCAAGGCACCGCGGAACGCTGCGCCGCCGCCATGGCCACGGGATCCCCCGCCGGCACGAACACCCATAGGAAGACGTAGGCGACGGCACCCGCCGCGAAGAGAAACGTCGCCACGATGAACAGCGGCCGCACCAACCAGACCGAAACCCCCAGATGCAGGCTTACGCCGCGGCACACGCCTCCCAGCATCCTGCCGTGTGCGGGCCGCAACAACGGCAGTCGCCCGTTCCCACCGGTTCCAATAGGCACGGTGCCCTCCTCGTCTTGCGGATTCGGTCCGAAGTATGCGCCGGGCCCCGTCGCGGCGGTTGCACCCGTATCTGGAAAAGTGGACATGCCTCCATTGTGCTAGCTTCTCCTGCGCGAGGGAACCATCCAGCGCAATATCAGGGAAGAATCAGGGTGTTCCCCCATGCCATACGGGTCGCCGACCTGCTGTAATGGGATCATGAACGCAATGAACGATGCGCGGCCGCAATGGCAGCATGACGAAGCCCCCCATGATGATGCGCGACAGTCCGGTTCCGGAACGCCGCAGGACCAGGGCACTTCACAACAGACGGACAGGTTCTTCACCTGGATCAGGGACAGCCGGCTCACACGGCCTCAGGAACGCTGGATAGGCGGGGTGTGCGGCGGCATCGCAGAATTACTGGGTTGGAGCCCGACCTTGGTTCGTGCACTGATGGTGGGATCGGTTCTGCTGTACGGTTTCGGCGCGGCGTTCTATGCTTTTGCATGGTTCCTGCTGCCTGACCGGCAGACCGGAGTCATTCTCGCGCAGCAACTGATCGACGGCGCCTGGGACTGGGTGATGTTGGGACCGCTGGTCTGCCTCGCCCTTGCCGTTATCATGCCCGGATTCGGTCTGGTCATCACGGCGATCGGGGCCGGCGTGATGTTTGTGCTGATTCAACACCAGACGCGATACTGGCGTCATACTGATTCACGTGGCGCATACCAACCCGATCGGCCATACCAAACCGATCGGCCATACCAACCCAACCAAGCAGGACAACAACCGTCGGCCGCGCAGCAACCATCGGCCGAGCAGACTCCCCCGCAACGCCCCACACAGCCGAACTCAGCGCACCCCTTCGTCGCACCGCAGCCGAACACCG
>CALNAE010000224.1 GCA_937874315.1 uncultured Bifidobacterium sp.
CCCTCCTCGATGGCCTCGGAACGACGTTCCTTGCTGAACCACTGACGAATCTTATTGCGCGCCTTCGGACTTTTCGCGAAACTGAGCCAGTCCCTCGACGGCCCGGCGGTATCGGATTTTGAGGTCAACACCTCGACGGTGTCGCCGTTCTCCAACTTGGTGTCGAGCGGCACGAGCCGGCCGTTGACACGCGCGCCCATGGTGCGGTGGCCGACCTCCGTATGCACGGCGTAGGCAAAATCGATCGGCGTCGCCTTCGCCGGCAGG
Organism: uncultured Bifidobacterium sp.; assembly: GCA_937874315.1. GTDB lineage: Bacteria > Actinomycetota > Actinomycetes > Actinomycetales > Bifidobacteriaceae > Bifidobacterium. The sequence continues at coordinate 268 of CALNAE010000224.1, forward strand.
GAGATGATCTTGCCCTTCGGAGTGAACACGTAGACCTCGGAAGAGCCCAAATCCGCCTTGAGCGAGCCAAGGAACTCATCGGAATCGGGAGTCTCGCTGGTCCAGTCGGCCAGCTGCTGAATCCATTTGAGGTTATCCGCCTCGCTGAGCTCCTGATTATCGTCATCGGAACGCTTGCGATCGACGGCGTCCGGGGAGCTCAACACCCGACCAGCCTGGCCATTTTCCTTATATTTCCAATGCGCAGCGATGCCGAATTCCGCACGACGATGCATATCCTTGGTGCGGATCTGAATCTCCACCGGCCTGCCGCCGGGGCCCACGACCGTGGTGTGCAGGCTCTGATACATATTGAGTTTGGGCATCGCGATGTAGTCCTTGAAACGCCCCGGCACCGGATTCCAACGGGCGTGTACGGCGCCGAGTGCGGCGTAACAGTCCTGAATCGTGTCGACGATGATGCGCACGCCGATCAGATCGTAGATATTGGCGAAATCATGGCCGCGCACGATCATCTTCTGATAGATCGAGAAGTAGTCCTTCGGGCGCCCGCTCACCGCGGCCTTGATATGTTGCAGATCCAGATCCCCGTTGATCTCGGCTATGATCTGCTTGAGGAACTCGTCGCGCTGCCCGGTGCGTCGCGCCACCAACACGACGATTTCGTTGTAGATCTTGGGGTAGAGCACCTTGAAACTCAGTTCCTCGAGCTCCGTCTTGATGGCGTTCATACCCAGGCGATTGGCCAGCGGCGCGTAGACATCAAGCGTCTCCCGCGCCTTATGCTGGGCATTGAGCGGCTTGACATAGCGCCAGGTCCGCGCGTTATGCACGCGATCCGCCAATTTGACGACCAACACCCGCACATCTCGGCTCATGGCCACCACCATCTTGCGAATGGTTTCGGCCTGGGCGGAATCGCCATAATCCATTTTGGTCAGTTTGGTGACGCCATCGACCAATCCGCTGATGGTATCGCCAAACTCCGCGCGGCACTGCTCAAGCGAATAATCCGTGTCCTCGACGGTATCGTGCAGCAGACCCGCCGCGACCACAGCCGGTCCCATGCCCAGATCGGCCAATATCTGCGCAACCGCCAGCGGATGAATGATATAGGGCTCGCCGGAACGTCGACGCTGTCGGGAATGCTGTCTGACCGCGCGCCGATAGGCACGTTCAAGCACCTCGAGATCCTTGCCGGGATGGTGATAGGCGCATATCTCACGTATCGGCTGCAGCGGATCGAGCGGATCCGCGCTGATCTCGCAACCAAGCATTCGGGACGTCATGTCCTCGAGATCCTTGTCGGATTCCTCATCGCCCATCGAACCTCTCCTCCCACGCCGTGTTCCCCATCCTACCTG
>CALNAE010000225.1 GCA_937874315.1 uncultured Bifidobacterium sp.
GAACGATTGGGCCGAACTGAACGAATAGGGTGATGAGAACGATTAGGTCGATTGGGCCGAACCGAACGAATAGGGCGCCACACCCATTTGACAGATTGATACAACGGAGTATCATAATGCTTGGTACACGGCTGTACCACAGATGAGAAGCTGAATACTGGAAAGAAATCACAGCCGACGAAGGTGTCCTGACGATGTAACTCGTCGGAGATGTTGAAGCACTGCGGCGCACCACCGGTTGTGACAGATGAAAGGAATGACAATGCGTACCATCAAGAGGGTCATCGCGATGACCGCGGCTGCGGCTTCGCTGGTTGGCCTTGCGGCCTGCGGCGGTTCGAACGGCGCGTCGACCACCAGCACAGGTGATGCGAAGGGCCAGATCGTGTTCTGGGGCTGGGATTCCGGCAATTCCATGAAGTCGATCATCAAGCAGTTCGAGAAGGCCAACCCCGGCATCACGGTGAAGTTCAACAACACCGGTACCGCAAAGGACACCTCCACCGCGCTCTCGAACGCCATCGCCGCAGGCAAGGGTGCGCCGGACGTCGTGATGCTTGAAGACCCGACCGTCACCCAGTTCGCGGTGACGAAGGGACTGGTCGACCTGAGCCAATTCGGTGCCCAGAAGTACCAGAACGACTACGCGGCAGGTCCATGGAACAAGGTGCAATACAACAGCAAGCCATATGCGCTGCCGATCGATTCGGGCCCTGAGATGTTCTTCTACAACAAGGCCATCTTCGACAAGGCCGGCGTGGATGCCACGGCGATCAAGACATGGGATGAGTATTACGCTGCGGCCAAGAAGATTCGCGCCATCGGCTCGTACATCACCAATGTGTCCGGCGGGGCCAACGACTATCAGCCCTTCACCGCGCAGGCATGGCAGGCGGGCGCCAAGCCGTGGAACGTCAATGGCGACAAGATCACCATCAACATGACCAACGATGCGGGTATGAAGCGCTACATCGCCTTCCAGCAGAAGCTTATCGACGAAGGTCTGATCGATACCAAGACGCAGAACTGGTCCGACGATTGGAACCGTGAACTCAACGATGGCTCGATCGCCTCGCTGACCATCGGCGCCTGGATGCCGATCAACCTCGAAAGCGGTGCCCCACAGCAGAAGGGCAACTGGCGTGTGGCTCAGCTGCCGCAATGGAAGAGCGGTGAAACAACATCGGCCGAGGATGGTGGCTCCGCGTTGTCCGTCGTGGCGCAGTCCAAGAATCAGGCGGCGGCCTACAAGTTCGTCGAGTACATCACCCATGGCGCCGGCGCTCAGACGATGGCCGACACGGGAACGTTCCCGAGCCTGAAGAAGATCCTCAAGTCTGCCTCGTTCACCGATCCGACAACGGCCGCCAACAAGAAGACGAATGACTACTTCGGCGGACAGAACGTCAACAAGGTGCTCGCCGAGGCGGCGCAGCGCCCGGTGACCAAGTTCCAATACCTGCCATACAACCCGTATGCGCAGAATGCCTATGGCGATGAAATCTCCAAGGCGTACACCAAGCAGATCACACTTGAGCAGGCCATGACGAATTATGCGAAGAATCTCGCTGATCACGGCAAGCAGCAGGGCTACACCGTGACTTTGAAGTAGCCTGACGGGCACCGGCTGGCGTCCAGAACCTGGTTCCTGCCGGCCTGTTCCCGGCCACAATCGCAAACTTGCATCGAGGAATATCCCCAGTCGCGGTTTGAGGTCATCGTTCCG
>CALNAE010000226.1 GCA_937874315.1 uncultured Bifidobacterium sp.
ACCACAGTCATCACACAGGAGGGGAAACAATCATGATCGAGCCAAACAACGCCGCCGGGCGCGGCATTACGGTAATCGACTTAAGCAAGCATTACGGTCACAACTACGCCTTGAGCCATGTGGATGCACATTTCGAGCCGGGAAAGATTCACGGTCTTCTCGGGCGCAATGGTGCGGGAAAGACGACATTGATGTCCATTATTTGCAACCACAGCTTCAAGTCATCGGGTGGTGTCCTCATTGACGGCCAGAACCCTGCGGAAAATGCCATGATACTGTCGCGTGTATGTTTTGTACACGAGAACCAGCGTTGGCATGATGTGTACACCGCCGGTATGATTCTGCACTCGGCCGAGCGATTCTACCCCAGTTGGGATCGGTCATTGTCCGAATGCCTGGTTCAATGCCTCAATCTTCCTCTTTCGGTACGCAGCCGCAAGCTTTCCAGGGGTCAGCGTTCCGCGCTGGCGGTGGTGATTGCCCTGTCCTCTCACGCCCGGTACACGTTTCTTGATGAGCCATATCTCGGTATGGATGCGCCACGGCCCGCGAGGTGTTCTACGAGCAATTGGCTATCACGCAGTCAGACGATCCTCGGACCTTTGTAATGTCGAGTCATCTGATTGATGAATGCGCGGGTCTGTTGGAGACGGTGACCATCCTTCACGATGGTCGTGTTGTCGGCTCCGAGAGTGTGGACGATGCGACGGCGAACACGTGGGTGTACGTGGGTGCACAAGCATCGGCGGAGCGCGTGCTTACCAATGTTGAGATTCTTTCAATGTCCAGCATGGGCGGCATGTGCACCGTCGTGTTTCGTGGGGTGCTAAGTGAGGGTCAACGGGCTTTGTTACGCGCGGGGAGCATGGCTGAATTACGGCATACCACGTTACAGGAACTGGTCTCGGCCATCGGCTCCGCTGAGCCGCAGAACAATACACCAAGTAGACAAGGAACATTGAAATGACTGAGCGAGTTGCTACACGATCACGTCGGGATGTCGGTGAATCTCGAGCACATCAGGATATTGGTGCGGTAACAGGCCAATATCTCGCGGAAAAACAGTATTCGTTGTTCATTCCGATCTACATTCTGGTGTTGTATTGGACTATCAGTGTGATCATCGTGCTGTTCATGGGGATTAAGGCCGGGCTGCCGTTGCCAACCGTCATGCAAGAGAGCAACGCGACTTATAACACTGGCGCTATCATGAGCTTGCCGTATTTCCTGATTGTCGTCGGCGCCCTATGCGTCAACCGCCAATTCGGCGCGGCGTTGGCATTCGGATCGACTCGTCGAGATTTCTGGCTTGGAACCATGATGGGCTTCATCATCACCTCGAGTATCATCGGAGTGTTCACGATGTTGGGGTTGGCCGCCGAACAGTGGACGAATCATTGGTGGTTTGGTGTTTATGCATTTGATGTCGCGGTACTTGGATCGGGTAATTACGGCATCGCGTGGTGTACTATGTTCATTCTCTCGCTGGTGTCATTGCTTATTGGGGCCACGTATGGAACCGTATTTCGCTCCTTTGGCGCGAAGACACTAACAGTTGCCATTGTGGTGACGTCGGTGGTCACATTGGGCATCTTTGCCATATTTATCTGGCAAAGCACTGCGATCATCGCGTTTTTCGCTCCATGGGGATATTGGACCATCAGCGCGGTGCTGGCGGCTATCTGCATCGTTATGTCGGTGGTGGGTTATTTTGTCAATCAACGCGCTATCGTGTGATTCGCGCGAGCCCACGCAAATTCATAGAATCAATCAATCACCGCGGCATGACCCCTACACGCCAAGGCACAAAAAACTCTAACCGCGCTTGAGCAATTATAAGCTATAAGGCCACCGTAATCGTTACGGTGACCTTATAGCTTATGCGTCTACCCGGTGTTTACTCTCGATGCTCAACAATGGATGAGGGTCAAGAGTAAAGCACAATGACAAGTGCCTCAGATGTTGAAGTACAGCTCGTACTCCAGCGGGGTCGGGGCCAGACGTGCGA
>CALNAE010000227.1 GCA_937874315.1 uncultured Bifidobacterium sp.
CCATGAACCACCAAAAGGATTCTCAATGAATAGTCCCTCACCACAGTCCGCAGCAGCCGCAAAGCACGAGGCGGCCCTACTGCGCGCGGAACGCGGAGTCGCCGCGCTGGCACAATCACGGAACGACCGCTGGTATCCCGCGTTCCATATCGCATCCGACGGAGGCTGGATCAACGATCCCAACGGATTGTGCTATTACCACGGTCGTTGGCACGTGTTCTACCAGCTGCATCCCTTCGGCACTCAATGGGGACCCATGCACTGGGGACATGTCTCAAGCGCCGATATGGTGACCTGGAGACGCGAACCGATCGCATTGGCGCCGAGCCTTCAGGAGGACCGCGACGGGATATTCTCCGGATCAGCGGCCGTCGGCGACGACGACGTACTGCGTTTCTACTATACCGGTCACCGGTTGCTCAACGGAGTCGAGGGGGCGGGCAAACGGGAATCCCAGCTGATGGCTCAAGCCCACGACGAGAACGTCGAACGACTCGATAAGCTCGGTGTGGTGATCCCCTATCCGAACGATCGGGTCGACGAGGATTTCCGTGACCCCAAGGTCTGGAAGATGGACGGCATCTGGTACATGATCGTCGGCGCGCGCACCCTCGAACATCGCGGACAAATATGGTTGTACAGCTCGGCGGACATGATCACATGGACGTTCGCGCAGGTATTGTTCGAGCATCCGGACCCGAATGTCTTCATGCTGGAATGTCCCGATTTCTTTCCGCTGACCGACGCCCGGGGCGAGCGGCGATGGATACTCGGTTTCTCTGCCATGGGTGCCGAACACCACGGGTTCATGAACCGCAACGTCAACAACGCCGGCTATCTCATCGGCTCGTGGACCCCCGGAACGACTTTCGAGCCAAGTACCGAATTCCGACCGTGGGATTGCGGACATAACTTCTACGCCCCGCAATCCTTCAGCGCGGATGGGAAGCGTCAGATACTGTATGGCTGGATGAGTCCATCGTCCGAACCAAACCCGATGCAGGAGGATGGGTGGTGCGGTCAACTCACTCTTCCGCGCGAGGTGACGCTTGGCACAGACGGCGACGTGCACACAGCACCGGTGGAAGAGATGCGTCGACTGCGCGCGGATGATGTTGCCCTGGGCACCATCGATCTGCTGCGCAACGAGGAACGCGTCATCGTCGACGATGCGCGAACCCTAGAAATCGACCTGGTGCTGGACCTGAAGCGATCCACGGCGGAACGAATGGGGATCAAGGTCCACGCCACCAACGATGGTGACCATACCTATGTTGCCTACGACGACCAGATCGGTCGGGTGGTGCTTGACCGCCGGGCCACGGCGCGCGGCGACCGGGGATATCGAACGGCACCGCTGGACGCGGCGGAATTGTCCCACGGCCTGGTCAACCTGCAGATCTTCCTAGACCACGGATCCGTGGAGGTCTATGTCAATGACGGCCATCAGGTGCTCAGCTCCTACAGTTTCCCGTCTCCCGGTCCCTGCCGGGTCATACTGACCGCCGAATCGGGAACGGCGCATATCGCCGAGCTGACCTTGCATCATCTGAACGGCATCGGCTTGGACTGATTTGCCCCCGCACGGCCGGCGGTCGGGAGGCGTCGGACGGACGGCGGCGTCGAACTATGCCGTCGGCGCCGCCGGATGCTGTGGCAGCGACGATGTGACCCCGCCGAAGCGCCGATCACGATGCACGTAGTCATCGATCGCCCGCCACAGCACCGTACGCCCGCAGTCGGGGAATAGTTCGGGTACGAATTCCAACTCGGCGTAAGCGGCCTGCCACGGCAGGAAGTTTGATATCCTGCGCTCACCCGAGGTGCGTATCACCAGATCGCAGTCGGGAATATCGGGGTTGTAGAGATGATCGGCGACCATCTTCTCGGTGACCCGATCCCCGCTGATACGACCGTCGCGCACCTCACGTGCGATATCCGCCATGGCGTCGGCTATCTCCGCACGTCCGCCGTAGTTGATGCAGAACACCACGTCGATCGTCGTGTTGTGTTTGGTGCGGTCCATCGCGACCTCAAGCTCGTCGATCACCGACTTCCACAGTCTGGGACGACGCCCCGCCCAGCGCACGCGCACGCCCCATGCGTTCATCTGATCGATGCGCCGATGGATGATCTCGCGTGAGAATCCCATGAGGAAACGCACCTCCGCTGGGCTGCGCTTCCAGTTCTCCGTCGAGAACGTGTACAGACTCAAATACCGCACGCCGGCCTCTATCGCGCCCGCGATGGTGTCGAATACGACCGGTTCCGCCGCTTGATGGCCGCGGGTGCGCACCAAGCCGCGCCGCTGGGCCCAACGGCCGTTGCCGTCCATGATGATGCCGACGTGACGGGGAACCTTGCCCCCAGGGAAATCCGGGATGATCGAGGGATCTGAAAACGGCGCTGCGGGAATCTCCAATGAGGTGGAGTCGACATGTTCGAAGGTCATAGTTATGAATCTAACAATTGCAACGAACGAATGGGACGCTCAAGATAATATTCTCCCCATTCTTCAACAAATCGACGGACACGCTCCTCCATTTCGAACGCGTCGAGAAAGGCCCAGTCTCCATCGACCAACGCCGACAGCTGCCGGCGGGCCAGATCGTCGAACCGCGCGGCGTCGGGCGTGCGGTCTTTGGCGCACATCATGCCGCCACCGCGCACGGAACAGTACTCGAGGTCATCGGCGCCGCCACACACCACGCATGATGTCAGCCACGGCGTCCAACCCGCCAGCGCAAGCGCCCGCATCACATAGGAGTCCCCGATGGTCTGCGGCCTATGGGCATGTTGCGAAAGCGCGTGCAACGCTCCGATAACCAGGCGATATTGCTCCTTGGCCGCCTCATGTTCACTGGAGATAAGCTTGTCGACCGTTTCCACGATGACATTGGCCGCCGCATAGGCGTCATAATCCATGCAGATGGCCGCCGCGTAAGCGGAAAGCGCCATCGCCTGAGAAACCACGTCGAGGGAACGACCTTCGGCCACCAGGACGTCGACACGCATGAACGGCTCCAACCGCCCGCCGAAGCGCGATTTGACACGGCGAACGCCCTTGGCTACCGCGCGTATCTTGCCGTGATCCTGGGTGAGCAAGGTGATGATTCGGTCGGCCTCGCCGAGCTTCACCGTGCGCAGGACCACGCCCTGATCACGATATAACGCCATACTCACACCTTGGATCACATGCCGCCCGCAGGCGCCCGAACAGATCGACCGAATAAATCGAATACACGACAGACTCCATACTAGGCCGTCTGCCTCGTCATCCCGCCTGGAACACGCTGCGGGATGAACTCGACCGTCCGGTCATGTGGCCGACTTCGTCACTGGGTCCAAGACGGATCGGACCCGCGCGCACATCGGCGGCCATGTCGGCGCATGGGAGACATCGGGTATGACTCGACTCGGCAATGCAAGGCGTCAGTAAATGAACACACCCCAGAACGCGAAGAACAGCAACACGTGCATCATGGCGACCGCGGTCACCCAAAACAGCACACGGCCGAGCCGTGTCGCAGCCACGACGGGTTCGCGGCCACTGACGACGTCACCGATCGCCCCCCTACGCGGCGGCATATGCGCGATGCCGCGTTCGGATGCCTCCTCGAAGACCCGTGTCAGCACGCGTGACCAGGCCCATAGCACCAACGTGGAAACGAATTGGACCACCGGCCAACTCCAATACATCATGCCCGGATCCGCGGCGGGTGCTCCTCCCCAGGCGAGCTTGACCACCGCGACGATCACCTGGCCGAGACCCGCCGCGAACAATACCAAGGAAGCCAGGGTGATCACCGTCAAGGCGAGCAACGAGCTGCCGAAACCATGCAGAAAAGCCAATACCGGCCCACGGTGCCGCAACACGTGGTGAATTTTCATTGACAGGGCCACCAACGCGATAGCCCCGGCCGCCGCCAGCATCAACACCATCGCCACGTGCAGAATCAAGCCGTACACCGTCAGCACCCGGTTCGATTTGAGTTCCACCGGCACCGCGATGGATTGGTAGATGGCCGATCCCGCCACGCGTTCGCTGCTCTGCGTGAGATGGCGCGTCTCGCCCACGGACCAGTCGATGACGTCCGTGATGTAGTTGTCCGACAGCTGCGTACCCGCATTGGCCTCATCGCCGAGTCGCAGAACATGGTTCGCGACCATGTAGCTGCGCACGGTGATGTCATGATTGCCGGCCTCATGCGCCATATCGACTATTTTGCGGATGCCTTCGACCTGCGCGGTCATCACGTCCTTGGATCCATACGCCACGAAAGTGGGTATCGAATATGAGGCTTTGAGCTGGACGGCGATATCAAGATTCGACAGCTCGAACAGGCTTGAATCCGTATGGAAAACCCTTCGTACAATCGATTGATAGCCATTGTTGGCACCGACCAATGTGAAATCCTGGGCAATGAAGAAGCCCAGGGACTCGCGCGGAGAGTAGACCATGGGACTGAGCAGAATCTGGAAGGCGATCCGACGATCGAGCGTCAGCAGATAGGGCGAGATCCACGTGCTTTCGGAAGTGGCGTAGATGCCGACCTCGTCGGCGTTCACCGTGCCCATGCCGCGCAGATAACCTATGACCTGGTCATAGGCCTTGGCCGAACCCGGATAGTCTCTGGTGACATCATTCGTGGACCACACCGGTTTATCGGGCACGGCGGTGACGAAACCGGCGGAAGCAAGATCGTGGGCGACGTCGCCGAAGGAGTTGTCGCTGGTGCCGTATCCGGCGCCATGCATGAAAACCATCGCGGGACGCTTGCCCGTCGCCCCGACCGGTTCGCGGACATTGACTCTGATGTTCTGGACCTCGCTGGTCGACGGCCTGCGCACCGCGATGGTGACGTGCCGCGAAACGACCTGAAAATCACCTTTGTGCCCGAGGGTCGTGCCCGCACCCGAGAAGGTGACCGACGTATTCGACGTCAACGTGGCAATGCTCTGCCCCGTCGGCTCCGTTTTCCACGGCACGGCGGTGAGGTTGGAGATCGAGACCATGATCCCCATGAGAATGATGAATATCGGCAGGCTTACCTTGAGCCTTTTGCCTCGGCTCCACCTGGACGAATTCGATGCGTTCACCAACCAAGTTCCATATCACTCACACGCGGTCGGCAGCGACTATCGGCTCATCGAGTCGTGTCCGGTGGCGTCGTCGTCGTGGTTTTCAACCGCGTCGGCGCCCTTGTCGGACTCGGCGTGTGTTGATTCATGCCGGTCTTCGTCCTGATCAAAGCTGGGGAAGGACAGGTCCGGAATGTTGAGACTGAAATCGTCCTGGGTATCACCGAATACCGACGGAAAGACGACGTTTCTGTCGTCACCGTTCCCTGCACCATCCGTCTCGCCGTGGGCGCGGCCTTCACCACCCTCGGATGCCGCATCGGTCGCCGCCCCGTCTGAGTCAGTGGAGCCGCGCACCCCGGCGGAAGTGAGATGAGGCATGGAGAAATCAGGCAAGGCGAGCACCTGAGGGCCGTTCGGAGTCTGACCTTCGTCGGGCTCGTCACGACTGATCTTGGCCAGCTGAGCCAGAGCGTCGATCGACGATTCCGCGGAGTCGGTACGCCGCGCATCGCCGAAGGTCATGGCGCGGTCAACGTTTTCGCTGCGAGGCGCGGGCGTAATGGGGGCGATATCACTGATGGTCCGCGCCGTGTGATGCCCGGCAAAGGCATGCTCCGCATCGGTGCCCGCCGTTGCCCGACCGTCATCCGATTGCCGCGCGACGTCGGCTTCTCCTGACTCCGGTAAAATTTCACGCTCGCGTGGAACCCGGGTGACGTGCGCGCCGTGACGGCCGACATCGTGGCCGACCATCCCGTGGACGGCAGAAGGCTGAGCGGCGTCCGCACGCGCCGATTGCGCCTGATCGGCATCACCGCCGTTCGTGGCTACGGTTTCTTCGGCCTCTTCTGGTTGTGCGGAAGCCCGCTGAACATGCGTCGAAGGCCCGTCCTCGCGTGTCGCAGCGGATTTGTCCGTCGAGGCCTGCGGATTCGTCGCGGGCGAGAAAATCGCCTGCTCCTCCTTATGCAGCGCGTCGAAGGACGTGGCATGATCGACTTCTTCAGTTTGGGGTGCGTAGGACGGCGGCATATGACGTTCTGGGTTTGCGGAGAATAACGGGGCCACGCCGATGACCTGCGTCGGCTGTTCCATGTCCCCCGTAGCCATGTGGAGATCCTCATGACCGTGCAATGCGTCATGGGCCGCAACGGCCTGTCCATCGGCATCGAAAGCGGAGGCCCGCGCGGGCTGAGGCTGTCCCGCGGCGGACTCATCATAGGAGGAAACCCGTTCGAAGGATTCGATTCTGGTCAGCAGATGGGAGCAGGCGCTGAGATAATAATCGACCTGGCGCTCGTCATACCCTTTGGCGCCTTTACGCTGCGTGAACACCGCGTGCGAAACCTTGTTCGCGTCAAGCTGCTCCGCATTGTCGGAGTCGTCAGCATCGTTTACACCGACAGCACTACCAGCTTGCGGATCTTCTGCGCGTAGCCGAGCCGAAGCATAGGCAATGACGGAATCGACGAGAGCGTCGACCTGCTTGCGATCGTAGGAAGGAGTCTTGGATTCCCCCGGAGCGAACCGCTGTCCTTGAGCCCGATTGGCATGGTCCGCCATCTGCTCGAGCAAGCTTTCGCTGCGTGCCTTCGAAGCGATACGGCCACTGCTCGAGATCTCCCAGGCAGTCTGTTTATCGACGACGGCGCGCTCAAGCCTGTCCAACGCGGCGTCGACCTGCTTGTATTCGTATCCGCCTCGACGCATGTCGAACGAGACACCCTGAATATCCTTTGGCGTCAGCTCGGCATTCTCGTCCTCGTACAAGGAATGCGCGCGTTCCAGAAAAGCATCCACCTGCGCTACGTCATACCCCCACTTGCGTTTGCCCACGCGTGCGATGCCAAACGCGTCACGCTCGCCTTCGGGTTTCTGAGCCATAGGAACTGGACCTCCTCAACGATAACTATCGAGCATCACTGTACGCGATTACTCAGACGCGGTCGATCTCCTCGCCGCGCATGA
>CALNAE010000228.1 GCA_937874315.1 uncultured Bifidobacterium sp.
CAGGAAGCCTTGCAACTCGCCAGCGCTGTACTGCGTGGCGAAGGACGCGGTTCCATCGGACTTCTTCTGCAACGCGTCGAGCACGGGCTTGGTCTGATACAGCTTGACGACCTTGCGATAGACGGGGTTGTTCACGTCAGCCTTACGCGAGACGAAAACGTTGATATACGGACGGGCGGAGGCGCTTGTGGCGTCGTCCTGGTAGATCGCGTCGGTCGCCTTCAGCCCCGCATCGGAAACATAGTCGTTGTTGATGATGCCTGCCGCGATCTGCGGGTCTTTCAATGAATTCGCCACCTGCTCAGCTTTCAACGCCGCGACCTTGACCTTCGACCGCTGCGTGTTCACATCCGCCGGCGTGCTGAATGCCGTCCACTTGCCCTTGAGCGTGATCAGACCGGCATCCTTCAACACGCCGAGCGCGCGAGCCTGATTGGTCTCATCATTGGGGATGGCGACGGTGCTCCCTGCGGATATGCTCTTGATCGACTTGACCTTGTCGGAATAGACACCCAGCGGATAGATGGCCACGCCACCGATGGGCTGCAGGTTCTGATTGTTCTTCGTGTTGTAATTCGCCAGATACAGCAGGTGCTGGAATTCGTTGAGATCGAGATCCCCGGAAGCCAGGGCGGGATTCTCCGAGGTGTAATCCTGGAAATCTTTGATGGTGACGTACAGGCCGGCCTGTTGGGCCTGCTGTTTGAACGCAACCCACTGCGGATCCGTGGCGCCGACCACGCCGATGACCACCGGATTGTCCTTCGTGCCCTTCTCCGCCGACGCCTTGTTCGCATTGAACGTGCGCACGCCGAAGAACACGGCCACGGCGATCAGCGCGAGCACCACCACCGCGACGATGATATTGCGCGCCGTGTTGTTGACGCGCACCGGTTCCTCGGGATCGATGGGATCAATGGGTTCCTTCGGTTCTTGACTGGATGATGACATATCGTTCTTCCCTCTCATGTTATGAACATGGCCACTATAGGAACAGATCGCACCATGCTCAAGACATATGCCCCACTTGGCCTATACGCATTCGTTATAACGCGTATGCAATCGGTGCGACGACAGGCCTTGCGGGCCCCCTGGCCGCGGCGGCGGTCGCGCGCGACACGTCCGGCTTCCATGACACACTGACGCCTATGAGCACTATTATCATGCACACCTCAGCGGGTGACATCACCATCAACCTGTTCGACGATCAGACGCCGGTCACCGTCAAGAACTTCATCGATCTGGCCACCGGCGCCAGGGAATGGACCGACCCGTTGACCGGAAAGCGTTCGCACGAGAAGTTCTACGACGGGCTGACCTTCCACCGCATCATCAAGGATTTCATGATCCAGGGCGGATGCCCGCTGGGCAACGGCACCGGCGGCCCCGGCTACGAGTTCGATGACGAGATCGTCCCCGAACTCACGTTCGCAAAACCCTACATGCTCGCCATGGCCAACGCCGGCCTGCGGCGCGGTTCCGACGGCAAGGCTCACGGCACCAACGGTTCCCAGTTCTTCATCACCACCGTCCCCACGCCGTGGCTCGACGGACACCACACGATCTTCGGCGAAGTGGCGGACGACGACTCCAAGGCCATCGTCGACAAACTCGAGGCGACGTCCACGGACCGCTCCGACGCACCGCTGGAACCGGCCGTGATCGTATCCATCGACATCGAAAAGTAGATAGAACCCGGGCGGCCGTCGGCTAGATGTTGCGCAGCCGCGGCCGCGCCGAGTCCTTGGCGCCGGTGATGCGATAGACGTCGAAGACGCCGTCGATCTTTCGCACCGAGGCCAGCAGTCGATTCAAATGCTGCGGATCGGCCATCTCAAAGGAGAACTGGCTGGTGGCCACGCGGTCCGAACCCGTGGATACCGATCCCGAGATGATATTGACGCCGTGATCGGAGAGCACTCTGGTGACGTCCGAGAGCAGGTGCGGCCGATCAAGTCCCTCGACCTGAATCTTGACCATGAACAGTCCCTTGGTGCTCGTCCACGAGACCTCAATCACCCGCTCGGGCTGGTGCTTCTCCAAGTCGAGGATGTTCTCGCAATCCGCCCGGTGCACGGAGACGCCGTCGTTGCGGGTGATGAAACCGACGATGGAGTCGCCGGGCACCGGCGTGCAGCATCGGGCCAGCTTGACCCAGACATCGCCGACGCCCTT
>CALNAE010000229.1 GCA_937874315.1 uncultured Bifidobacterium sp.
GTCAGTCGACCTTGGGGGATTGTGCGCGTTCGTGTGTGTGACGGCGCAGCAGCTTCCACGCTATGCCCGTTTTGATGGCGGCAAGCGTCAGGCCTACGATCATCAGCACGCAGAACGCGGCCACGATCGCGTGTGCCAGCCGTGGCTGATATCCGAAGACGATGGATAGTGCGAATGCCCATGTCGCCACGATCATGGTGATCGGCACACACCACAGAATGAGATGGTAGTAACGACGCACCGGGGCCGGTGCAGGGCCGGGATTCCAGTTGTCCTGCGGCAGCATTCCTCGGGAATCAGTGCCGGTGCCGGCGCCGGTTGCCACCGTCGCCTGTATCTCCAGGTAACGTCCAAATAACGCCAGCGTGACGGCCAATCCTGCGAAGCCAAAGTATGGGGCGTTCGGGTCGTTGGGCAGTACGCCGCCCGCGATGCATAGGGCAAGGCTATAGAAATATGCGGCGGCCGCTCCGATCGCGGTGAGCGTGTTCATATCCGGGGCGTGTCGTTTAAACGCCTCCCAGCCCTCGATGGCTATGGGCATGCCGCAGTAGAAGATCACGGGCGTGATGAGGATGACCTGAAGCCATGGATTGTGGGCCCAGCTCGGCAAGGCCGATGGGATGACCATGTGCATCAGGTCGGCGAGTAGTACCGGAGCGCTTAATGTTGCGGCGACGATCAGCGGCTTGGCGTCGTTCGGCCGGGCACGCGTCACCGCTCCGGATTCGGCATCGGTGTTCGAATGAGAGGCGCCATTGAAGGCTTGGGTGCGATGATCTACGGCGAGATACCACCATATCGTCAGCCAAGTGAGGAAGACAGCCAATACGATGGCCACCACGGCCATGAACAGATCGAATCCCACCATGCCTCCTCTATTGTGTTCCCCGCATATTTTCTCACCTTGATCACGACCGCGCCATGCGGTGTGGTGGTTCTTGCAAAACATACGCATGCGCTGTAGGACGAAGCGCGTCGAGAATGCCTCCGGCTGCGTTATCATACCCCTATAGGGTATAGCGATCGGATCGGTTGGAGCATGCCGTCGGATGACGGCTCGGACTTCACCGGCAACTGCTCGGTTGCCCGGTGGAAAGGCGGCTGACATGCAGGGCTACGGCAAGGACAAGACCAAGGTGCTGGCGAGGTTGCATCGGATCGAAGGACAGGTGCACGCCCTCTCGCAGATGGTGGAGGACGACGCCTATTGCATCGACGTGCTGACGCAGATCTCCGCGGCGAACTCCGGCTTGAAATCCGTCGCGCTGCTGCTTCTGGACGATCACCTCGACCATTGCGTGCGCCAGGCCTGCGAACAGGGTGAGGACGTTGCCGATAGCAAGCTGTCGGAGGCTTCCGCCGCCATTGCACGACTGGTGAAGTCCTGAGATTCGCTGGCGCGTCGGAGTCCATGCGTTATCGTTGAATAGAACATATGTTCGATAATCCTGTGGTGGTTCTGATACTGGTTGTGATCGCGGCGGCGCTTGGGCTGTTCGCCGGCGTTCTGTGGGGGGCGAACCGTGCTCGTGAATCGGTGAGTGCTGCGAATGGGGCGCAGTCCGAGGCCCAGCGCACGCAGGCCGAGCAGGCGAACGCCCGGATAGGCGAGCTGACGGCGAGCAATGCGCAGTTCCGGGCTCAGTGCGAGGGTCTTGGCGAACAGCTGGTCTTCGTGAAATCGCAGCTCGCGCAGGCCCAACAGGCCGAACAGGTCCGCATAGAACGCGAACGGGAGCAGGCGAGGGCGCAAGAGGAACGCAAGCGCGCGGAGCAGGCGAAAACGCTGTCCGAACAGGGCAAGGTGCTGGCCGCGCTAGCTCCGGTTCAGCGCAATCTCGATGCCCTTCAGCGTAAAGTCGGTCAGATTGAAGAGGGGCGCAAGCACGAGATGGGCGCGCTGGGGCAACAGCTCAAAGGCCTTGGGGAGCAACAGGCCCGTCTCGATCGCGAGACGAGTTCGCTGTCCGCGGCCCTGCGCAATAACAAGGTGCGCGGTGCCTGGGGTGAGGCGCAACTGCGCAACATCGTGGAATCCGCAGGCTTGCTCGAACACGTCGACTTCGACACGCAGGTGGTGGTCAACGATGACGCCGGACGTACCCAACGGCCTGACATGGTCGTTCACCTGCCGGGCGGCAAATCCATCCCCATCGATGCCAAGGTGCCGTATTCGGATTATCAACGGGCCTGCGCCATCCCGGACACCGCTTCGCCGGAGGATCTCGCGCGCCGTGATGAGTTGATGCATGCCCATGCCAAGGCGTTGCGCGAGCATGTGCGGGTATTGGGAGACAAGGCCTACTGGAACGCCTTCGAGACGGCTCCCGATTTCGTCGTGGCCTTCATCCCAAACGAGGCGTTGCTGCAGGCGGCTTTGGAAACCGATCCAACCCTGATGGATGATGCCTTCGCGCGCAAGGTCGCCCTCACCTCCCCGGTGACGCTATGGGCGGTGCTCAAATCCGTCGCGTACGCTTGGCAACAGCAGAGTCTGACCGACGACGCCAAAATGCTGTTCGACCTGTCCCGTGAGCTTTATGAACGATTTTCGGTGCTGGGCGAACGCGCCAACAAGCTCGGTACCGCCATCACGCGTACCGTGGGCGCGTATAACCAATTCGCATCGTCTTTGGAATCCCGTGTGCTGGTCACCGCGCGTAAGCTGCAGGCAATCGATCAAAGCAAGGTCATCGAGCCGGTGCCGTTGATCGAATCCGACAAGGCCAATATTCGCGAGTTGTCGGCACCGGAACTGCAGGATGACCATGATGAGCACGGTGGTCATGCTGTCGGTGGCCATGCTGCTCAGGATGTTCGTGATCAGGGTGGTCGTGATGTCGTCGGTCATGATCGCATCGACCACGATGACGAGGATGGTCGTTAGGCTGACAGACGTAATGGCGATATGACACGGAGGCATAGGCGATGGACGATATCAAGACAAGACATGAGCTCGTCACGCTGCTGCATGACACCATGCAGGGCAAACCGTTCAGCGAACTGTACGCGGTGACCTTCGACCATCGGGCGGCTGGGCTGATCGGGGACAGCATCCTCGACGCGTTGGAAAACGCAGGGTTCCCCCTCACCGATATCGACATGGTCGGGGCCTTGACGCCCGCCGCCGTTCCCTTGATCGACGCCGTGATTCACGCCGCCTCGGCGCGCGGCGTCGGCATCGACGGATTCGTGATGGATTTCGTGTATCCCTCAGTCAAAGGTCCTTCCATCGCGGGTCGTCGTGTCGTGTTGGTGGATGCCTGGCTGTCCGAAAAATCCTATGTACAGACGTCATCGTTGGTGACGCTGCGCAATGGCAACGAATTGAGCCTGGATTTCAGCGTCGTTCGGCAACAGGATGCCAAGGTGCTGGCCATCGCCTCGCTCGTCGGCGGGACGCTTGATGACAAGGATGCCGGCGGTTCCTCCGTCGAGGTCATCGACACGATCGATGGCGACTCGCGTCATGTTCCTTTCGTTCCGGTGTTCGCGGAATCCGAGATTCGGGATGCCGTGGCAACGCAGGAACCACAGCGCTAAGTCGGGGAGTGCACACTCGTGAGGGAACCAAATCCGATCACCCTGGCAGCCAAGGCGTCGGGGGAACCGATATTCAGGACGATAGGCGTGGGCCCGTGGTCCCAGACGCACCCGGACGACCCCCGGCCGGACGACCCCGGCCAGCCCACGTTCGATGACAGATACGATACCGAGCTGTTGGATTCGGGCGACCGTCGCAATGTGCTCGACCGATACCGCTATTGGACCGTCGAAGCCATCAGACAGGATCTTGACCGGCGCGGGCGGCACGGATTCGAAGTGGCCATCGAAAACTGGACGCATGATTTCAACATCGGATCCATGGTCCGCACCGCCAACGCCTTCGCGGCGAATCGTGTCCATATCGTCGGACCGCATAAGTGGAATCGCAAGGGCGCGTTGATGACCGAGCTCTATCAACACGTCGAGCATCATCCCAGTGTTGTCCAGCTGGTCGATTCTTGGCATGCGCGTATCGCAGCCGAAACCGAGGACGCGCGCGCCGGACTGTTGAATGCGTCGACTCCCGAGGACCGACAGCGGTGGCAGAAGCGGGGTCAGGACTGTGCGCGGTCTCGCGTGATCGCGTTGGATATCGTCCCGGGCGCCGTGCCGATGGAAACCTATCGATTCCCCGAGCGTTGTCTCATGCTGTTCGGCGCAGAAGGTCCAGGACTGTCGAGCAAGGCGCTGGATCTCGCCGACGACGTGGTCTATATCTCCCAGTTCGGCTCGGTGCGGTCCATCAATGCCGGTGCCGCGGCGGCCGTGGCCATGCACTGTTGGATAGCCCAGCATATGGGCGACTGTCATGACATGGACCGACGCTAAGGGAACACGAACGTCATATACGACTCATATGATGAGACGCATGTCTACATTTACACGCGAGGAAATTGAGCATTTGGGCGCTCTGTCCCGAATAGCTCTGACTGATCAGGAGATCACCCGCCTTCAGGGTGAGTTGAATGTCATCGCACAATCCATCGATAAGGTGCAGGAGGTGGCCGGCGATGACGTGCTTCCCACGGCTAATCCCGTGCCATTGGAGGCGTATATGCGTCCCGATGAGGCCGAAACGCCATTGACCCAGGCCCAGGCACTTTCCGACGCCCCATTGGCGATCGACGGCATGTTCGAGGCGCCGCGCATGCTTTCAGGTGAGGAGTGACATGACCGATACCACAGCACTGGTCACATTGACTGCGGCCCAGATGGCCGCCAAGATTAAGTCGGGCGAGGTTTCCAGCCGTGAGCTGGTCGAGGCGCATCTGAGCGTCATCGACTCCGCCGAGCCATCCATCAACGCCTTTCTGAAGCTCGCGGGCGACAGCGCCCTCGAGCAGGCCGACGCCTTCGACAAGAAGCGCGCCGCCGGCGATACCGAGGACATGTCCGAATTGGCCGGCGTTCCCATCGCGATCAAGGACATGATCGTCACCAAGGGTATCGAAACTACCGCGGCATCAAAGATCCTGCAAGGATGGGTGCCCCCATACGACGCGACCGTGATCACGAAACTCAAGGCCGCGGGCATGCCGCTGCTGGGCAAGACCAATCTCGATGAATTCGCGCAAGGTTCGTCAACCGAACATTCCGCCTACGGTCCAACGCATAATCCCTGGGATACCGAGCGTGTTCCCGGTGGCTCCGGCGGTGGTTCCGCGTCCGCCGTGGCGGCGTTCGAGGCGCCGTTGGCGCTCGGCACCGATACCGGCGGCTCCATCCGTCAGCCCGGCGCATTAACCGGTACGGTTGGCGTGAAGCCGACGTATGGCGCGGTATCGCGATTCGGCGCGATCGCCATGGCCAGCTCGCTCGATCAGATCGGTCCGGTTTCCCGCACCGTACTCGATGCGGCGCTGCTGCAGGAGATCATCGGAGGCCATGATGTGCGTGATTCCACATCCATTCCGATGAAGGTCCCCGCCATGGCCGCGGCTGCCCGTCAGGGCGCGAAACGCGATCTGAAGGGCATGAAGGTCGGCCTGGTCAAGGAGCTGAGCGGCGAAGGGTATCAGCCCGGTGTACAGGCGCGGTTCAACGAGGCGGTGAAGCTGCTGCAGGACATGGGGGCGCAGGTCGTCGAGCTTTCCTGCCCGCACTTCGAATACGCACTGGGCGCGTACTACATCATCATGCCTTCGGAGGTCAGCTCGAATCTCGCTCGATACGACGGCATGAGATATGGCCTACGTGTGATGCCACCGGCCGACGTGCCGCAGACCGCCGCCAACATGATGGCCTATACGCGTGAGGCAGGTTTCGGCGACGAGGTCAAGCGACGCATCATTCTGGGCACCTACGCGTTGTCCGCCGGATACTATGATGCATGGTACGGCTCGGCGCAGAAGGTCCGCACGCTGATCATCGAAGACTTCAACGAGGCCTTCGAACAGGTCGACACCTTGGTCGTCCCGACGTCGCCGACCACCGCGTTCAAGTTCGGCGAGAAGATGGATGATCCGCTGGCCATGTACATGAACGATATCGACACGATTCCGGCGAACCTCGCCGGCACGCCCGCCATGAGCATTCCGGCGGGGTTGAGCGATGACGGCCTGCCGGTCGGTTTCCAATTCATAGCGCCGCAGAAACGTGACGATGTGATGTATAAGCCGGCCGCCGCACTGGAGGCCGCGCTCAACGAGCAGTGGGGCGGGCCGATTTGGAAGTCGCTGAAGACCCCATGGCTGGCCAAGTAACGCATCGGAAGGATTGAATATCATGGCTGAGAAATTGATGAAATACGCCGATGCCGTCAGAGAGTTCGACCCGGTCTTCGGTTTGGAAACCCACGTGGAACTGAGCACCAACACCAAGCTCTTCTGCCCGGCTCATATCGAGTTCGGCGGGGAGCCGAATACGCGGCTGACCCCGGTGAGCCTTGGCCTGCCGGGCTCGCTGCCGGTGGTCAACAAGACCGCGATCGACTACGCGATCAAATTAGGTCTCGCTCTGCATTGCGATATCGCCGAATGGAGCCAGTTCGCCCGCAAGAACTACTTCTACCCCGATATGCCACGCGACTATCAGATCTCGCAATTCGACAAGCCGCTGAATGGCGAGGGGTATCTCGATGTGGAACTGTCGGACGGCAGCATCTTCCGGGTGCCGATCGAGCGTGCCCATGTCGAGGACGACGCCGGCAAGAACACCCATATTGGTGGCGCCGATGGTCGTATCGAGGGCGCGGACCACTCACTGGTTGACTACAATCGCGCGGGCGTGCCGCTGATCGAGATCGTCACCAAGCCCGTAGAGGGTGCGGGGGACCGGGTGCCTGAGATCGCCGGCGCTTACGTGCGTGCGATTCGCGACATCGTCCGGGCACTCAACATCTCCCACGCCCGCATGGAGCAGGGTAATATGCGAGCCGATGTGAACATCTCACTGCGTCGCCATCCGGGGGATCCGTTGGGAACGCGTTCGGAGACGAAGAACGTGAACTCCTTCCGCGGCATCGAGAAGACCCTGCAATACGAGATTCGCCGTCAGGCGGCCATTCTCGATGAGGGCGGCGATATCCTGCAGGAAACGCGCCATTGGGATGAGGCCTCGCAGACCACGAAGGGCGGACGCGTCAAGTCCGACGCCGACGATTATCGGTATTTCCCCGATCCTGATCTGGTCATGGTGCATGTCACCAAGGAGCGGATCGAGGAGATGGCCAAGCAGATGCCCGAGATGCCGCGCGAGCGGCGCAATCGGCTGCAGCGGGAGTGGGGCTTCAGCGATCTGGAGATGCGCGACGTGTTGAACGCCGATGCGTTGGATCTGGTTGAGGCTACCGTCAACGCCGGGTCGAGCGCCGTTTCCGCCAAGAAATGGTGGCTCGGTGAGCTGTCGCGTGAATCGAACGAGCGCGGAATCTCGTTGGAGGAGATGCCAATCACTCCACAGGATGTCGCGGCAATCGAGAAGATGGTCGTTGACGGCAGACTTAACGACAAGCTCGCCAAGCAGACCATCACCGGCGTTCTTGCCGGAGAGGGCTCGCCCGCGCAGGTCGTCAAAGCCCATGGATACCAGGTCGTTTCCGATGACGGCGCGTTGCAGAAAGCCGTGGATGACGCCATGGCCGCCGACCCGGATGTCGTGGAGAAGCTCAAGAGCGGCAATATGAAGCCGATGGGCGCGATTATCGGTGCGGTGATGCGTGCGACCAGAGGCCAGGCGGACGCGAAGGCGGTCACCAAACTCGTGCTGGAACGCATTCGCTCCTAAGCCACGCATATGGCACGGCACGGCATGGGGCATATGCATGATTGCTATCAGCCCGTATCGTCGTGCCGTGTCGTCGTGCCGTGCGACGCGTTGCTGTCCCGCGCGGCGGGAGCATGGCGGGTTTGCGGCGCTTTCGTATGGAATTCGGCGACCCGGCGTCATTTAAGGTGCTGCGAGTACCATGGAAAGAAGTGGCGAATAACCGATACGAGGGATGTAACGTATGTCTGTAAAGTCTGAACCTCCGCTTGATACGGCAGTGTCTAGAGAGTTACCCGACCATATCACCATACCGCCCATCGACGGGGAGATGCTGAAACTCAGACCGGCGGTACTTGAGGATCTGCAGAAGCTCGATGAAATCGATGCGTTCCATGGCGCTTCGAAAATCACAGGCAAGGATCCGCAATCCGAACGAGCCGCGGTTCAGGCCTGGGTCCGGCGGTCCGTCGCGTGGGCGCGGGGCATCGCCGCCGATCAGTCGGGCATCGGAGACCCGGAGTCGCGTCGAACCATAGCCTGGACGATTGTCATTGACTCATCGCCCGAGTCTACGTCGCACGAGTCCGTTGACGAGGTGGAGCGCGCAGCACCGAGCGATGGGGTGATCGGCATGATTTTCCTTATCGACATCGATGGCTGGGCGCGTTCGGCGCGGATACAGGTCGTGCTTGGCAAGGATTATCGAGGGCGTGGATATTCACGTGACGCGATGCCGCGCGTGATGACCTACGGATTCGCCCCGATTCCGGCGGGTTTGGGGATGCATCGTATCTGGGTGGCCGTGCCCGAGAAGAACAATCGCTCGCTGTCCGTATACCAGTCGTTGGGCTTCGAACATACCGGAACTTCGCGCGATGCCTTGTGGGACGCCGAGAACGGCAAGTATCAGGATCTCAACGTGCTCGATACGCTGGTCGATGAATATGACCCCATCCGTTCTCTCGATGCGTTCGGCATGCATGTCATCGAGCATAACCCGGGTGTGCAGGAGGCTTTGAGCGCCAGGGAGCATTCGTTGGCGCTCGAGCAGCATTTTGCTCGGCAGTCGGCCGATCCCGCACAGGACGGCCAGTCCCGTGCGACCGTAGGACAGACCACGGCCGCCGCGGCGTCGGCAGATTCACGTACCGCCGCGGATCCGACTACCGAGGTGGAGCACGCCGGCAGCGATACCGCTGCCGATGTTGATGGCCTCACGAATCACGCCAACCGTGTCAACACCGAAACGGCGTCCGATGCGCAAGACCCCGATGATCCGCAATTTGTGGCCCTCGCCGAGGACGTGCGCAGGCAGATGAGCGGGCATGAGCCTGCCGTGTCCCCCGCCGTCACGTCGGTCGTGGCTGGTGGTTCCGAAGACGATGATGCGGCTTCCGAGAGCTGGCCATTTTCGTCGACGGGACGCAGAAGTTCAAAACAAGCATGGTGGCGCAATTTCGGTCGCGGACATAAGAACGGCAAAGAGGGGCGGTCATGAGCGCCGAGGATCTCGACAATTACGAAACCGATGCGGAACTGGCCTTATACAAGGAATATCGTGATGTCATCAAGTTGTTCACGTATGTTGTGGAGACCGAGCGGCGCTTTTATCTGGCCAATAAGGTGGATTTCAACGTTCGTTCCGCGGGCCAGGACGTGTATTTCGATGTGCAATTGACCGATGCCTGGGTGTGGGACGTGTATCGTTCCTCACGATTCGTCAAAAACGTGCGTATCGTCACTTTTAAGGATGTCAATGTCGAAGAGGTGCAGAAATCGGATATCGATATCCCCGATTCATTGGGGTGATGTCCCGTCCGCATCCGTGCGGCAGGCGCGTGAATATCTCGCCGTCTTCGGTTGACGGCATGGGACAGCTGGTACTATGTCCCAAAG
>CALNAE010000230.1 GCA_937874315.1 uncultured Bifidobacterium sp.
CTGTTATCGACGGCGAATTGGTCACAGGCTCTCGTTGTAGGTGCGAACCTTGAGGGTGCGCTGTGAACTTTCTACGTTGGCGCTGATGAGATGACGCAACGCGCGATCGGCCTCGGCGTGGGCGGCAAGCCAACGTTCACCGGATTCGACCAACGCCTTGGGGTCGGCATAGATCGGGTACAACCCACCGATGAGGTTCTCGGCCATATGGAAGGTACGGTGCGACCAAATCCAATCCACGGTGTCGTAATACCGGGCGACGTACGGAGAAGCGAGCGTTTCGCGAGCCGACGCGAAGCCCATGATGACCGATTCCAGCTGGCTGTTGGTCAGTTTCTCGTTGTGCAGAGCCTGATCCCAAGCCCAGGACTTGGCGGCATCGGTCGAACGCGAGGCACGGGCCGCATACGCGAATTCACGGTTCTCCGTCGTGTCCCGCCTGGCGAGTTCGTTGTCGATGCCCGCATCGTCTATGAGATTCGCCCGTGACAATGCGCGGATGATCACCCAGCGCAGGTTGTTGTCGATCTCGAGACCAGGCAGCGTGACCGAACCGTCAAGCAGTCCTTGGGCATCGTGGGCGAATTCCGCATCGCCTTCGTTCCCATAGGCCAGATAGGCCATCACCAGTTGCAGTTGTTCATCGGAACCGGCCCGCGCGGCATTGGCCAGTTTCCACAGCTCCGCGGCGGTGTGCTTGACGGTGGCCTCACGATCTGCGGCCGCGACGTAGTGCATCACCGTGGATTGCAGTGTACCCAACGCATAACGGAAGGTGGTGGACTCGTGTTCGGTCGACAGCATTTGCAAGCTGAGATCGACGAAGTCCCGAGCCGGGTATTCGCCATCGCGGGTCATATCCCAGAAGGACAACCAGATCACCGCGCGCGCCAACGCATCGGAGAACCGGTACAGATTAGCCTTCGCGAAAGCGAGCGAACGCTTGTCGAACCGCAGTTTGGTATAGGTCAGATCGTCATCGTTCACCAGCACGAACGCCGGGCGAGGCTTGCCGACCAGTGCGTCGACAGCGGTTGTCTCACCATCGACGTCGAGCTCGATGCGGTCCGTGCGTACCACGGCGCCCGAGTCATCGACATCATAGCAACCGATGGCCAACCGGTGCGCGCGAAGCACCGGATGCTCGGCCGGAGCGGTCTGGGTCAGGGTCAGCGCGGCTATCGTGCCGTCGGCGTTCTCCTCGATGTCAGCGGCGATGGTATTGATGCCGGCCTCTTGGAGCCACTGCCTCGACCACGCCTTGAGATCGCGGCCGGAGGCCCGTTCCAACTCCCCCAACAGGTCGGCCAGCGTGGCATTGCCGTAGGCATGGGCATCGAGATAATGATTGATGCCGTCGAAGAACTGCTCGCGCCCGACGTAGGCGACCAGCTGCTTCAGTACGGAGGCGCCCTTGGCATATGTGATGCCGTCGAAGTTGACCTCGGTGTCGTGCAGATCGTTGATTGGCGCCACGATCGGATGCGTGGTGGACAGCTGGTCCTGGTTCAGCGCCCAGCTCTTCTCGCCGGAGGTGAAGGTGGCCCAGGAGTCGTGCCACTCGGTGGCTTCCGCGGTGCAAAGCGTCGACATGAATTCGGCGAACGACTCGTTGAGCCACAGATCGTTCCACCATTTCATGGTGACATAGTCGCCGAACCACATATGCGCCAGCTCATGCAACACCGTGACGACACGGCGCTCGGCCAAGGCGTCGGTCACCTTGGATTCGAAGACATACGAGTCGCGAATCGTGACCATGCCGATGTTCTCCATCGCGCCGGCGTTGTATTCCGGCACGTAGATCTGGTCATACTTCGCGTATGGATAGGGCACTCCCCAGGTCTTGGCATAGAAGGCGAAGCCCTTCTTGGTGATGTCGAAGAGATAGTCCGCGTCCTTGTCGAAGGCCTCGCGCAAGGCCTGCCGGCAATACATCGCCATCGGTACGGTGCGACCGTCCTCGTTGGCGTATTCGGTGTGCCACTCGGCATACGGCCCGGCGCAGATGGCTGTCAGGTAGGAGCTCATCTTCGGGGTGGTCTCGAAGACCCAGCGGGTGACCGGTTCGGCAGGATGGTTCCCCAACGTCCCCTTCGCGGTTGTCATACCCGTAAGATCTTCCCGCTGGGCCACCGGCATGTTGGATGTGACGATCCAGCTGTTGGGCGCCTGCACGGAGAAGTCGAAGATGGCCTTGAGATCAGGCTGGTCGAACACCGCATAGACGCGGCGGGCGTCCGGGACCTCGAACTGGGTGTAGAGGTAGACGTTGCCGTCCGAGGGATCGACGCTGCGATGCAGGCCCTCGCCGGTGTTGGAGTACTGGCACTGCGCCTTGACGATCACCGTATTGTGCCGCGCGAGGCCCGAAAGCTCGATGCGGCTGTCCACGAAACATTGCTGGGGGTCAAGCGGCTCCCCGTTGAGCAACACCGCGCTGACCTCGTCCGCGACGAGATCGAGGAATGTGCTGCTGCCGGGTTCCGCACCGAAGGTCAGGGTCGTCTCGGATACGAAGCTCTTCGGCCCTTGCGTCAGATCGAGCGCTACGGTGTAGTGAATCGGCGCCGAGATGACGCTTTCGCGTTCCTCGGCCTCGATGCGGGTCAGATTGGCACCTGGCATGGTACTTCCTTTTCGTTGTGCGGTGGGGCGAATCCAACGCCGCGAATGGTGAATCGGGTTATGGTTTTCTGGCAAAGTATTCGCCGATGCCGGGTTGCCCCCTTGACATCGGCGAATATGGTTTCTTCAGTCTATCTGCATGCTATGGCAACCGTTTCAGCGACGAGGCTCGGCTTCGTCGCTTTGCGCGATGTCCGCGACCACCGGCACGACCATCGGCTTACGATGCAGCTGACGCGCGACCCAGCCGCCGATCGTACGACGCATGATCTGTTGCAGCTTATAGGTGTCCTTGGTGCCCTGCATCATCGCATCCTGCAGCTGCTCGACGATCTGGCCGCGCACGCGTTCGAATTCGCTTTCATCTTCGGCCACGGCGTTGAGGTAGATCTTCGGCCCGGTGATCACATCGCTGGTATCGGTATCGACGACCGCAAAGCATGAGACGAAGCCTTCGGTGCCGAGAATCCGACGTTTCTCCAGTTCATCGTCGGTGAGTTCGCCGACGGAATCGCCATCGACGTACACGTATCCGCACGGCACGGAGCCGACCACGGCCGCCTGGCCATGGTAGAGATCCACGACATCGCCGTCTTCAGCGAGCACGACGTTGTTGGGATTGACGCCGGTCTTCACGGCGATGAGGCCGTTGGCGACCAAGTGGCGGTTCTCGCCGTGAATCGGCATGGCGCATTTGGGCTTGATGATGTTGTACAGGTACAGCAACTCGCCTTCATCGGCATGTCCCGAGACATGGATGGCGGCGTTGTCCTTGTTGATGACGCGCGCGCCCTTCTGGATGAGCTTGTTGATGACCTTGTAGACCCCATGCTCGTTGCCGGGAATCAGGGAGCTGGCCAGCACCACGGTGTCGAACTCGTTCACCGTGATATCGCGGTGGTTGCCGTCGGCGATGCGACCCAGAGCGGCCATGGGCTCACCCTGCGAACCCGTGCACATGTAGACGATCTTGTCGTCCTGTACGTCGTGCGCCTGCTTGAGATCGATCACGGCGCCCTCGGGGATGCGCAGGTACCCCAGATCGGCGGCGATGGACATGTTGCGCACCATCGAACGCCCGACGAAAACGACCTTGCGCCCGACCTTCTGGGCGGCGTCGATCACCTGCTGCACGCGATGCACGTGGCTGGAGAAGCTCGCGACGATGATCTTGCGCGTCGCCTCGGCGAATGCCCGTTCCAATGCCGGGCCGATCGACGTTTCCGGCTTGACGAACCCAGGCACCTCGGCGTTGGTGGAATCCATCATCAGCAGGTCGATGCCCTGCTCACCCAACTTGCCGAATTCGACCAGATCGGTGATGCGGTGGTCAAGCGGCAGCTGGTCGAGTTTGATGTCGCCGGTGTCGATCAGGCTGCCGGCCGGTGTGCGTACGCAGACCGCCAGGGCATCCGGGATCGAGTGGGTGACGGCGACGAATTCGAGATTGAATGGACCGACCTTGAGCTTGTCGCGACCGTTGACCTCGATTTTCGTGGGGTTCTGATGATGCTCCTTGCACTTCGCATCGACGAAGGCAAGTGTCAGCTTCGAACCGATCAGCGGGATATCCGGACGTAGGTTAAGCAGATACGGGACGCCGCCGATATGGTCCTCATGGCCGTGCGTCAGTACCAGGGCATCGATGTCATCCAGCCGGTTCTTGATGTAGTTGAAATCGGGCAGGATCAAATCGACGCCGGGCTGCTCCTCTTCGGGGAACAGCACACCGCAGTCGATGAGCAGTAGGTGGCCGTTGTATTCGATCACATTCATATTGCGACCGATCTCGCCCAAACCGCCCAGTGGGACGATACGCATCGATCCCTTGCGGTACTTAGGCGGCGCGATCAGAATGTCATCCTGTTGCGGCGAGGTCTCCCGACCCGCGGAACGACCAACGGCGCGACCGCCGTTACCGCGTCCGGTGCGGCGCGATGCGGACTGCCGGGTGCCCCCACGGGACGACGAACGAGAGGAACCCGAACGTGTGGACTGGTCACGAGACGACGAACGAGAGGAGCGGGAACGGCCCGTCGAGGTCGTGGAGGACTGCGAGTCGGAGCTCGCGGCGCTACGCCGACGCGTCGAACGCGCCTGCGTGGTTTCCCCGCCGCGCTCGGCTTCTTCGTTATGGGATTTCGCGACTTTGCTGCCGCGACGATGTGTGGTTGTTATTTGTTCTTCTATAGCCATTTCCTAGTGGATTTCTGTTATGTGCCCGCGATCTTATATACACGGGCGAGGAGTTGATGATGAGGTGGGGGGGGTTAGTCGAACTGGACCAAACTCATTTCAGTGTCATGCATATGTATTTGTATTGCCATTCGTATTGTCCGTCATCGCATTCATATCAATTGCGAGGCGCGCATGCCGCGTTCGGCGCACGACAGTTCTTCGGGCCCCGGACCGACGTTGGGCAGACGCATGGTGGTGCTGTCGAGCACTCCGCGCACCTTGAGCGCGGCCTTCGCCATCACGGCCTGGAACCCTGCGCCGTTCAGCGCTTCGGTGACCGGCGCCAATTGAACCGACAACCGTTGCGCGGTATGGATATCGCCTCGGTCGAAGGCGTCCGCCAAAGCCCGCATCGGGTTTGCGGCCACGTGTGCGATGACGGAGATCACGCCCACCGCGCCTATCGACAGATACGGCAGGAACAACCCGTCGTCGCCGGAATACCAGGTCAAACCGGTTTCCATGCGCTTGCGGACCGCTGCCGCGACATCTCCCGTGGCGTCCTTCACTGCCGCGACATGCTCGAGCTTCGCCAGTCGGCGATACGTACCCAGCGTCAGATGCACACCGGTTCGACTGGGCACGTCGTAGATGATGATGGGTTTGTCCGCCGAGGAATTGACCGCCTCATAATGCCGGAAAATCCCCTCCTGCGAAGGCCGTGAATAATATGGCGCGACGACAAGAACCGCGTCGGCCCCGGCCTCCTGAGTCTGTTCGACCATGCGCACGGTATGAATGGTGTCGTTGGAGCCCGCACCGGAGATAATCGGCACGTCGACGGTGCTTTTCACGGCCTTGACGAGTTCCACCTTCTCCTCCATGTGGGTCACCGGAGACTCGCCGGTGGTGCCGTTGACCACCAGACCGTCAGCGCCGTCGGCAACCAACTGGCGTGCCAAACGCTGTGCGCCCTGGAAATCAATCGATCCATCGGAATTCATCGGGGTAACCATCGCGGGCAATACGCGTCCGAATGGAGCAGGGTCAAGAAGATGCATAGAACCGTCACTCATAGTGCTCACGGTACTTCGCGGGTGGGACGCGCACTCATATCCCGGTATGCTCGGCATCGGCAGCGGCCTGCCTTCACGCCGGCCGCTGCCCATCGATAGATATAACTCCTCGCCCCACTCCCTAAATCCGCCCCTACTCCTTGTTCCCCATCCTTAGCCCTATTCCTTGTCGACGGCATGGCCGCCGAATTGGTTGCGCAGGGCAGCCACTACCTTCATCGTCATGGGATCGTCAAGCTGCGAATTCTGTCTGGCGAACAATGACGCGGCGGTTACGGGCAGCGGAACGCCCATCTCGAGCCCATCCTGAACCATCCATTTCGCCTCGCCCGTCTCCTCGGCCTTGCCCGCGATATGCGCCAGGCCGGCGTCGGCATCCAGCGCACGCACCAGCAGGTCGAGCAGCCACGAACGCACCACCGAACCCTCACGCCACGAGTCGCAGACATCACGCGGGTTGTCGACCAGATCGCTGGCCTCCATCATGGCGTACCCCTCGCCCAGCGCCTGCATCATGCCGTATTCGATGCCGTTGTGCACCATCTTCACATAGTGTCCGGCACCGACGGGACCGGCATGCACCAGCCCGCTGTCACCGTCCGGCTTGAGGGTCTCAAGCACGGGACGAATGCTTTCGAAGTCCTCATCCGAGCCGCCGGCCATCAGCGCATAGCCCTCCGTACGACCCCAGACGCCCCCGGAGGTGCCTACGTCGACGAAGTGAATGCCGTCTTCGGCGAGCTCCTTGGCATGACGCTGATCGTCGCGGTAACGGGTGTTGCCGCCGTCGATCACCAGATCGCCCGGTTCCAACAGGTTCGACAGCTGCCCGATGGTGGCATCGGTCGGACTCCCGGCCGGCACCATGACCCATACCGCGCGCGGGGCCTGAAGCGAGGCCACCAACGCCTCCAACGAATCCACGTCTCGACCGGAATCCGGCGACACATCGTATCCGACGACCGTATGGCCGCCCGCCCTCAACCGTTGCGCCATATTGCCACCCATCCGGCCGAGTCCCACCATTCCTAGTTTCATAATCGCTGCTTCTTTCTTATTGTTGGATCTGTACCCAAATATATCTGAATCTTCAGTGCCCATCCATCCATCACCAGTTGCGGCGGCGGACGCCCGCCTGCGGCACGAAGGCACGCGTCGACTAGCTATCGCGCTCCGTGTCTTGTCCCGCGGCGCATGGGCCAATGGCCGACAAGGTCGCAAGCGCCTCCTGTCGTACCGTCGGATGGCGTTTGAGATCAAGGGTGACGTGCATCTCATCCGCCCCCGGTGCCTCGAGTATCGCGAATTGGGAGCCGAGCATGTCAGGCTTCATGAAGTGTCCACGACGCTGCGCAAGCAGTGCCATCACGGTTGCATAGTCGCCTTGCGGATAGACGAACGCAACCCCGGGGGCCCTGAGCCGATCACGATAGACCCGCTTGAGCGCAGAACATGTCACGACACCGGGGCGGCCATCCTTGAGATGACGGTTGATCCACGTGGCGATGGCATCAAGCCATCCCCACCGATCCTCATCCGTCAACGGAATACCGGCGGCCATCTTATCGATATTGGACTTGGGATGGAAGTCGTCCGCCTCGGCGAGATCCCAACCGCTGAGCTGGGCTATTGCCGAGGCGACTGCCGTCTTGCCGCTTCCCGCCGGTCCCATCACCACCAAGACCGGCGTGTGCCTGAGCATATATCCATCCGGAATCGTGTCCGCTAGAACGGGGCAAGACGCGTCGGATTCGACATTCGGACGCCGGTCCGCGACGGGACGTTGTTCCGGAGGCGTCTCGGTTCCTGATCGCGGCGTAGCTGTGCTTTCATCGGCTCGTTGTTGACTCATCACTGTTCTCCTTCATCACTATCCATCCTTAACCATCTCGCCCCGCGGTTTCCATGAATCCGGTTTCCATGAATTCCATCGGAAACCCGGAACGAGGGGCATTCTCCGGCAATACGCATTACACTCCGATCGGAACGAAGATGCTGGCCATCATCACCAATGCGAGTATCACGACCGATAGCAGGCATTCGAGAACCGACCAGGTCTTGAAGGTCTGAACCACATTCAGCCCAAAGTATTCCTTGACCAGCCAGAACCCGGCATCGTTGACATGCGACAAGAAAATGGACCCCGCTCCGATGGCGAGTACCAGCAGCGCCACGGCGGGCTGGGACGCTCCCATCGTGTCCATCACCGGTCCCAAGATTCCGGCCGTGGTCATTATGGACACGGTTGCCGACCCGGTGGCGACGCGCACGAAAACGGCTATCAGCCAACCGAGCAACAGAATCGAGAATGCGAGTGGTCGACGAAACTGCCGATCATCGAGCCAATGCCGGTATCCACCAGCATGCCTTTGTATCCGCCGCCGCCTCCCACGATCAGCAACACCCCCGCCACCGTAGGCAGCGACGCCGACAGTGAGGCGTTCATCGTCGAGAACGGCACATGCCCCGATACCCCGAGGATGACCATGGACACGAGCAGGGCCATCAACAACGCCATCTCGGGCTTGCCTAGGAAGATCACCATCTGCGACCACAGGGCTCCGGACTTGTAGTCCGCCGAATCGACGATCTCGAATACGGAGGCGATCAGCATGAGCAAGGCGGGCAGCACGATGCAGATGATGGAGAGACGGAACGGAGGGACGGCGCGAGGCTGTTGATTATTCCGTTCACTCGGCGGAACAAACTCCTCGGGAGCTCCGACGGGAACCCATTTCGACGCCAACTTGGAGAACGCCGGGCCGACGATCACGATAGTCAGTATGGCGATCGGTATGCCGAACATCATGGTCAATCCTATGTTCGCATTGTTGAAACAGCTGAGCGCGGCAAGCGGTCCGGGATGAGGAGGCACCGCGGCATGCATGACGGATAGACCGGCGAGAGTCGGAATCGCCACTCTCATCAGCGGTAGATGAGTGCGTCTCACCACAAGGATGACCACCGGCACCATCATGACCAGCCCGACTTCGAAGAACATCGGCAGCCCTATCAACGCGCCGATCAGAGCCATGGTCCACGGGATCATGGCCGGCGACGAACGGGATACCAGGGTGTCCACGATGCTGTCGGCGGCGCCCGTATCCATGAGGAGCCGTCCGAGCATGGCGCCCAACCCGATGAGTATGCCGACGCTGGCCATCGTCGAGCCGAACGAAGTGGTGAAACTCGTCACCGTCTTAACCGGTCCGTACCCCGAGGCCAAACCCACGACCAATCCGGAGAGTATCAACGAGACAAATGGGTGAAGCTTGACGACGGTGACCAACACCACCAACACCACCACGCTGATGATGACACTGATGCCCAGCCGCGTGGAGTTCAGATTCGGCATCGTTGCCGCAAGGGCATATGCAGAGCCCATGAAACCACCTCTTCCTCGAGTCGTTCGGTCGCGGTTCCCGTTCGCGGGTCTACGACGGAACGCATATTCGGTTATCTGTCGCGGACATACTTTTGTATGTTTTAAATTATAAACAACTCTGTTTTGTATGCCTTATTAAGGCATCATAGTAAATTTGTATGACAATTGCAACTCGTGTCGGATCGTCCTGGAGTCAAACGGTTCGATGTATTCCGTGCCATACTGAAGTCATGACACGTCATATCCCATCAGCGCCCATTCCGGCACGCATATCATCGATGAACGGATCGGAAGCGAATGCCACGAGCACCGAGGTCGGGGAAACCAA
>CALNAE010000231.1 GCA_937874315.1 uncultured Bifidobacterium sp.
CCGATGGAGTCGACCGCATCAATCAAGCCCGGAAGTTATTCCAGATTTGATTGCGTTCCCGCAGTGTTCGCCGAAGTCTCTTGCTGTGCCTGCGCCGCATCGAGTTTGGCGCGGACGTCGTTGAGCAGCGATTGGGCGCGTTGAGCCAAGGCTTCGCCAACCTCCCATTGCCGCATGGACTGATCGAGGTTAAGGCCGCCGGCTTCGAGCGCCTGAACGGATTGGATGAGGCGATCGCGTGCCTCCTCGTATGGCAGTTGCGCGATTTCTTCGCGCTCTTTCTCACTCAGGCTTGATGCCGCTGCATGTGTGGAGGGGAGCGACGATGGGGATGTGGTGTTTCGCACATTTTTCGCGACATTATTATCTGCGGCATTGGATGGGCTCTGGGCGGCTGTCTCGACGGCGTCGATCCCGCTGTCGGCTTCGGTGCTGACGCTGCCGCTGGTATTACCCTTGTTCTCTGTCATGATGACTTCTTTCGTGGTGTTCTGTGATCGTCGATACTATGAATACTATGCGGAGTATTTTGGGCTCATGGGATACCTTAATTGATGTTCTATTGAGTTCCGCCTGTTCTATTGAGTTCCGCCGCGTGTGCCGGTTACGGGCGCCGAATCGTCCTGGCTGCGTAGATCGAGGCTGGTGGCCTGGGCATTGAGCGCACCGCGCTTGAGCGTGATGGTGATTTCATCGCCGATGCGAATATCGCCGGCATCATCCAGCACATGACCGTTGCTGTTCTGCACGACCGCGTAGCCACGATTTAACGTGGATTGTGGGCTGAGCGCGGTCAGACTCGCATGAAGCTTGTCGATGGTGAATCCGGCGTCATCGACGATACGTGTCAGTCCCCGCTCCAGCCGCTGCCCGGCATCGTCGAGGAATCGTTGGTGGGGATCAAGCATGGTCTGCGGATGCGTCAGGCTTGGACGGCTGGCATAGCCATCCACCAGTCGCACCTCGTTGTCGATCTTGGACGTCATGCGCATGAGCATCTGTGCGCGGGCACTGGTGATCAGCTGCCATTGCTCACGCACGTCGGGAACGACTTTTTTGGCCGCGTCGGTGGGCGTGGATGCGCGCAGGTCGGCTGCTAGATCGATGAGCGTCCAATCGTCCTCATGTCCGACAGCGGAGACCAGCGGGGTGATGCAGGCTGCGGCCGCGCGGACGACCCCTTCGTCGGAGAACCCGATAAGATCCTCGAAACTCCCGCCCCCGCGCGCGACGATGATCACGTCGACGTCGGGGTCGTCATCGAGTATCTGGATGGCGTTGATGATGTCGGGCGGGCATTGTGCGCCTTGGACATGGGCGTGGACGACCTTGAACCGTACTACGGGCCAACGCAGGTTCACGTTGGTGATCACGTCGCCCTCCGCGCGGGCCTGGGGTGCGCAGATCAGTCCTATGCAAGCGGGAAATTCAGGTAACTCGACCTTGTTCTCGGCGTCGAAGAGGCCTTCTCCTTTGAGTTTCTTGCGCAATTCGTCGATCTGCGCCTTGAGATCACCGGCTCCTACGCGACGGATATCGTCGGCGACGAAGCTCAGGCGTGTCGCCTTCATCCAGATATCGGGTTTGCCATGCACGACCACGCGGTCGCCCTGCCGAAAATCGCGGGCTTTGGCGACGAAGGCACGAAAGCCCATGACCGGCAGGGAGATTTCGTCGGAGTTGTCGCGCAGGGTGATATATCCCGATGTGGCGCGGCGCATATTGATTTCTACAATCTGACCCTCGACCCAGGTGTCGGGCCATCGCAACACGGCGTTGTGGTATTTCTGACTCAGTACGCTCACCGGCCAGGGGTTTTCGGCGGTGGTGTCGCGCGCGAGACGAGGGAGCTCGTGCACCGTACCAGTGTTGTCGGTGTTGCTGGTGTTACCGGTATTGCCCGTATCGCCGGTATCTCTGGTATCGCCGGCATATCGATAGGTCGCGTCGGCCGCAGTGCCTTCGTTGCCTCGCGTAGAATGCATAGAAAACCGCTGCGACGAGGAATTGGCAGCATATTCATATGATGAATCATTCATGCTCTCCAGCGTGCCTGCTGGAACGGACAACCGAGTGTTGCATTGCTGATCCCGTCGCGAATGCGCGAGCAACGCCGCGCCGGCGGTTGGAACGGACAACCGGGTGTTGCATTGCGTCCCAGCCCCAGGTCTGTTGCTCGCCGCCTGTTGGAACGGACGACCTGGCGTTGCAGAGGTGGGCGAGGTTGGTGGAGCGTCGTGTTGGACGGGGTTGTGGGGCGTTCCGCTGGACGGGTTGGTGGGGCGTCGTGTTGGGCGAGGCTGGTGGAGCGTTCCGCCGGGCGAGGCTGGTGGAGCGTTCCGCCGGGCGAGGTCGATGTCATGATCGGCACCAGGTTCTTTCGACACGCCGGACACGCCGATCCCGCGCCGAACCGGCGACGATTCTGACGAATGACACGCTTGGTATTTAGGGGATTGCCGGGTTTTGAATCACTATATGCAGGTAAAACCAAGCAGAGGCATTACTACATATTGTGTTTGATGCGCTATAGTGGGTAGAGTTACATGAATGTGGTTTACCGTGCGGAAACGCGGTTTTTGAGGAGGATCGGAATGGAAACTCAGGTTCAGGACGCCGGTGTCAAGACGGGTGCGCGCAAGAGTGCGGTGCTTGTCGAAAAGCGCGATGGACGTGTCGTCGATTTCGATCCCATCAACATCATCGGAGCGGTTAAATCCGCTTTCGCGGACCTTGGCAAGCATGTCGGCCCGGAAGAGGAACAGCTTATCCGCGATCTGGCCAATCAGGTCGAGGCGGAGATTAAGGATCGCTACAACGGTCCCGCTAAGATCGAGGACATCCAGAACCTCGTCGAGCACGGGCTTATTGAGGATCACCTGTATGAGGTCGCGCGCAATTATACGAATTACAGGATGAATAAAGACATTGAGCGCGCCAAGGCGACCGATATCAACGAGGCCGTCAACCGGCTGGTGAATCGCGATGAAAGTCTGGTGCGTGAAAACGCCAATAAGGACTCCAACGTCTATGCCACGCAGCGTGATCTGCTGGCGGGCGCGGTCTCCAAGGCCTCGGCCTTCTCCATGCTGCCCGATGTCGTGGCGAATGCCCATATGAAGGGCGACATCCACTTCCACGACGCCGATTATTCTCCGTTCACGTCGATGAACAACTGTTCGTTGCCGGACTTTGGCGACATGCTCGCCCACGGCTTCGCGCTGGGCAATGCCATGATGGACTCTCCGAAGTCCATCGGCACTGCCTCGACGCAGATCACGCAGATCATCAAGGACATTGCGGGCGCGCAATATGGCGGCCAGACCGTCAATCGCGCGGATGAGATGCTTGAGCCGTACGCCAAGAAGGATTACGACAAGAACCTCAAGATGGCTCATGCGATGATTCCCGATTCCACGCCGGTCGATGTGGTGCGCCGCATGATCGAAGGCATGAAGGCTCAGGAGCCGGACAATCTTCACTTTGAGAATCGTGAGCCGCTGCCGGAGGATACCCCGTTCGACGGGCAGACCGATGAGCTCGAGCAGCTGCGCGAGATCTACGCCAAGATCATGACTCGCAAGGCCATCTACGACGCCATGCAGACCATGGAATACCAGATCAATTCGAACCGTGTCTCCAACGGCCAGACCCCGTTCGTCACCGTCGGCTTCGGTCTGGGTACCTCATGGTTCGCCCGTGAAATCCAGCGTGCGATTCTGCTCAACCGCATTCGTGGTCTCGGCAAGGATCGGCACACCGCCATCTTCCCCAAGCTTGTGTTCACCATCAAGCACGGCATCAACGCCGACAAGGGCGATGCGAACTACGACATGAAGCAGTTGGCGCTCGAATGCTCCACGAAGCGCATGTACCCCGATGTGGTCTTCTACGAGAACATCGTCAAGATCACCGGCTCCTTCAAGGCTCCGATGGGCTGTCGCTCCTTCCTGCAGGGCTGGGTCAATCCGGACACCGGCAAGGATGAGGAAGACGGCCGCATGAACCTTGGCGTGGTTACGGTGAACATTCCGCGCATCGCGTTGGAGTCCCATGGGGACAAGAACCGGTTCTGGAAACTGTTCGATGAGCGCATGGACGTCGCGCACCAGGCCTTGGAGTTTCGCGTCATGCGGTGCAAGCAGGCCAAGCCGGTGAACGCTCCGACACTGTTCAGGTTCGGCGCATTCGGCCGTCTGGGGGCCAATGACAGCGTCGATAAGTTGTTCAATCGCGAGCGTGCCACGGTTTCGCTGGGTTATATCGGCCTGTACGAGGCGACGTCGGTCTTCTATGGCAAGAACTGGATGCGCGATCACGGTTGGGATCCGGAAGGCAAGGACTTCGCCCTGTCCATCGTGCGCCGCATGAACCAGCTGTGCAAGCAGTGGAGCGCCGTCGAAGGCTACCACTATTCCGTATATTCCACGCCTGCCGAGTCGTTAACCGACCGCTTCAACCGCATGGATCGCGAGAAGTTCGGCAGGGTCGAGGGCGTCACCGATCACGATTTCTATACCAACTCCTTCCACTATCCGGTGTGGATGTCGCCGACTCCGATGGAGAAGCTCGATTACGAGAAGGACTTCCCGTATCTCGCATCCGGCGGCTTCATCAACTACTGCGAGTTCCCCTGCCTGCAGTCGAACCCGAAGGCGTTGGAGGCCGTTTGGGACTATGCCTACAACATCGGCATCGGCTATCTCGGCACGAACACGCCGATCGACCACTGCTTCGTATGCGGTTTCGAGGGCGATTTCGAGCCCACCGAGGAAGGGTTCAAATGCCCCGAATGCGGTAACGCGGACCCCGACAAGTGCAACGTCACCAAGCGTACGTGTGGCTACCTCGGCAACCCCGTTCAGCGCCCGATGGTGCACGGACGGCATGAGGAGATCGCACATCGTGTGAAGCATATGTCCGGAGAGACCGGTCACGTGAAGATGGACAATGGTCAGGTCCGCGAGTGGTTCGAGGAGACCAAGTAGCCCGTGCATAAGCCGACAGTGATGCGATTACATGATTTCGCACCCACGGATCCCAATCGTGGCCCCGCGGTGCCCAGTGTGCTGACGAATAATCCCAAGGCAGGCCAGTGGACCAGCGAGCGCATGAGCCATAATATGGTGGCCGATTACAAGCGCTTTCTGATGACCGACGGCGAAGGCATCCGCTGTTCCCTGTACGTCTCCGGCTGCCCGTTCCATTGTCTCGAGTGCTACAACTCCTCGATCTGGGACTTCCGCGCGGGGATCCCATACACCAAGGAGCTCGAGGACCGCATTATCGACGATATCGCCAAGAGCTTCGTTCAAGGCATCACCTTCCTCGGCGGCGAACCCCTGCTCAACACGGGCGTGCTGCTGCCGCTCGCCAAACGTATTCGCCGTGAATTCGGGCATGACAAGGATATCTGGTGTTGGACCGGTTACACGTGGGAGGAGCTCATGCGCGCAGGGGAGAGCGGGGACAAGCTCGAGCTGCTGCACGACATCGATATCCTCGTGGATGGCAGGTACATCAAGACGCTGCACGACTCCCTGTTGCAATTCCGCGGTTCCAGCAACCAGCGGATCCTCGACGTGCCGCGTTCCTTCGCCGCGGGCAAGCCCGTGGTCTGGGCAAAACTGCATGATCAGGAGCGTTTCATCCCCGAGGTCTATGGCAAAGACCGTGCCGACGGCGAGGGGGATGCCAGCTGAGCGTCATGGCGGGCGCGAACCACGGTAAACGCGAACCACGGTAAACATCGCGGTAAACCGTTCCGGTGCATGACGCGGCGATATGCATGACGGTTGGTGGGGTGCACGACTACGCTGTATATCAGCAGATAATCGTGGAGTGGTGTGACGGATGCCTTCGGCCGCGGCATTTGCTGATTATGGAGGTGCGCATGGTGGATGCGGGCGATACCACATCGGTGCAGGAGCGTGAGAATCAGCCATTACGTGTAGGTCTCGATATCGGTTCGACCACCGTCAAAGCCGTCGTTCTCGGGCACAGCGACCGCCTCGATGACGTCTTGTTCTCCGACTATCGCCGCCACCACGCCAATGTCCGTGCAACCGTCACGGACCTCCTCAAGGATATCCAGACGCATCTCGAGGCGCAAGGGCTGGGCGAAGCCCCGATTCGGCTGGCCATCACCGGTTCCGGTGCGCTTGGCTTGGCCGATGCCATGCGGGTCGCGTTCGTGCAGGAGGTCATCGCCGAGACACGAGCGATCGACGAGGAGTATCCGTCGGCCGATGTCATCATCGAGCTTGGCGGTGAAGATGCCAAGATCACGTATCTCAAGCCGACGCCCGAACAGCGTATGAACGGCTCCTGCGCCGGTGGCACGGGCGCTTTCATCGATCAGATGGCCACGCTGCTGGACACGGACGCCGCCGGGCTCAACGACCTAGCCAGAAATTACCAGAATCTGTATCCGATCGCCTCGCGCTGCGGTGTCTTCGCGAAATCCGACCTGCAACCGCTTATCAACGACGGTGCCGCGAAGCCCGATCTCGCCGCGTCCATCTTCACCGCCGTGGCCACCCAGACCATCGCGGGACTGGCTTCCGGGAGACCGATTCACGGTACGGTCGTGTTCCTCGGCGGACCGCTGTTCTTCATGTCAGAGCTGCGGCAGGCGTTCCATCGTGCGCTCGAGGGCAAGGTCGACGAGTTCGTGACGCCGGGTAACGCGCATCTGTATGTCGCATTCGGCGCCGCGCTGCTGGCCGGTGAGGACGACCAGCTCGGCGAAGATCGTCATATCGAGGCGAGGACCTGTGGACAGATACTCGATCGCCTTGCTGAGATATCTACGATGCCGAGCAACACGCCCACCATGCCGCCGCTGTTCGGAACGGAAGCGGATCGCAGGGATTTCAACGCCAGACATCACCGGGAACACATTCATATTGGTGCGCTCGAAGGAGCGCAGGGCCCACTGTTCTTGGGTATCGACGCCGGTTCGACCACCATCAAGGCGACGGTGGTCAACGATGACCGCGACATCATCTGGTCCTCGTACGCCACCAATGACGGCAGCCCGTTGTCCGCCGCCGTGGACATCGTGCGTCGCATCGAACAGGAACTGCCCGAGGGCTCGTACATCGCGCGCAGTTGCGCCACCGGGTACGGCGAAGGCCTGGTCTGTGCGGGTCTGCATCTCGACGAGGGCGTGGTCGAGACGATGGCACATTATCGTGGCGCCGAAATGGTCAGTCCTGGTGTGACCGCCGTCATCGACATCGGTGGACAGGA
The DNA here is from genome assembly GCA_937874315.1 of uncultured Bifidobacterium sp. Classification (GTDB taxonomy): domain Bacteria; phylum Actinomycetota; class Actinomycetes; order Actinomycetales; family Bifidobacteriaceae; genus Bifidobacterium. The sequence goes on from CALNAE010000231.1 coordinate 7,255, forward strand.
TATGAAATATCTCGCCATCACCGACGGCGTCATCGATTCCATTGCGGTGAACGAAGCATGCTCGTCGGGATGCGGTTCGTTCCTGCAGACCTTTGCGCAGTCGATGGGATTGAGCATCGAGGAGTTCACGCAGGCCGCTCTGCGTTCCGATCACCCGGTCGATCTGGGCTCGCGCTGCACGGTGTTCATGAACTCATCCGTCAAGCAGGCGCAGAAGGAGGGGGCCTCGATGGAAAACATCGCGGCCGGTCTGTGCTATTCGGTGGTGCGCAACGCGTTATACAAGGTCATCAAGCTGCGCGATTCCGGCGAATTGGGCGACACCGTCGTGGTGCAGGGTGGCACGTTCCTCAATGACGCGGTGCTGCGGGCCTTCGAACTGCTGACTCAACGGCAGGTGACCCGTCCCAACATCGCGGGTCTGATGGGGGCTTACGGCGCCGCGCTGACCGCTCGCATGCATTATGACGACGCTGCGGAGGAAGGCATGGAGGACAACACGGAGCAAGGCGCGGTCATGGGCATCGGCGACCATGCCCACGTCGGTGAGCCGGGCGTCGTCGATGCCGGAGTGGCCGAACGTGAGGCCAGTCGTGGGACGGAACGCCGAACCGGTCCGGGAATCGTCCATGAGACCGACCAGGGTCATGCGGCGGTGGCGCACACCCGTTCGGCGATGCTCACCGGCGCCGCGCTCGATGCCCTGTCCATGAGTTCCGAACGTGACGTGTGCAAGTTGTGCCAGAACCGGTGCAAACTCACCATCACCACATTCAGCGACGGCTCGCGGTATGTGACGGGCAACCGTTGCGAACGTGGGGGCGACGCGAGCAAGAAGCGTTCCGACCGGCCGAATCTGTACGATTACAAGTATCGCAGGGTGTTCGCCTATCGACGCCTTACCGACAAGAAGGCGACGCGTGGGGCAATCGGCATTCCCCGCGTGCTCAACATGTACGAGAATTATCCCTTCTGGTTCACCCTGCTGACCAACCTGGGCTTCAAGGTCATGATCTCCGGGCGATCCAGCCATGAGCTGTTCGAACAGGGCATCGAATCCATCGCATCGGAAAACATCTGCTATCCCGCCAAGCTCGTGCACGGCCATATTCAATGGCTGCTTCGCAAGGGCGTGAAAACCATCTTCTACCCCTGCGTCTCCTACGAGGAGAACCTCGTGGAGCGGTCCGACAACCATTACAATTGTCCGGTCGTGGCCAACTATCCGGTCGTGATCCAGGCGAACATGCCGGAGCTCAGGGCCGGGGGCATCCGGTACATGCGGCCGTATTTCAATCTGGCCGACCATCGACTGATGGTCGATCGCATCGTCGAGGAGTTCGCATGGGCCCATGTCGGTCGGCAGGAGGCCGAGCGGGCGGTCAAGGCCGCGTATGCCGAGGACAAGATCTTCAAACACGACGTGCAGAGCGAGGGGCTGCGGGCCCTGGCGTATATGAAGGAGCACCACTGCCGCGGCATCGTGCTGGCCGGAAGACCATACCATATTGACCCGGAGATCAACCACGGCATTCCCGAGACGATCTGCGCCTTGGGCATGGCGGTGCTGTCCGAGGACTCCATCAGCGAACTGAAGCCTGGCGACAGGCTCAAGCTCAGCGACTATCTCGACGCGGGGGAGCACAGTGCGAGCCGGCCCGATGCGGACGGTTTCGTGCAATCGGGCGATCGCAAGTTCACCACCGTGCCGTTGCGGGTCACCAACCAGTGGGCCTATCATGCGCGGCTGTATGCGGCCGCACGTTTCGTCGCATCCTATCCCGGGCTCGAACTCGTGCAGCTCAATTCCTTCGGCTGCGGGCTGGACGCCATCACCACCGATCAGGTCAGCGAGATCCTGGCGGATAAATCCGACGTCTATACCCTGCTCAAAATCGATGAGGTCAGCAACCTCGGTGCGGCGAAGATTCGCCTGCGTTCGCTCAAGGCGGCCGTCGAGGAGCGAGAACGCAACGATCGCGCGCGACAGCGGGATCGGGAACTTGCCCAACAACCTGAAGAACGGTCGGACGCGCGGCCGACTCGGCAGCACGCTCAACATCCAGACCCGCGATCAGATCGACAGCTTGAACGGCAGCCTTTCCGTAAAACCGGCTCCACGGCCCCGACGCCGGGACGTCAGATACTGCTCGACACCGTGATGGCGGCCAATCCGAACCTCACCGAACGCATGCGACGGGCTTCGCGACGGGCCCTGCGCAAGGATTCCCGGAATGTCGCGAACAACGCGGCGGTGCGCACGACCGCGAACGATCCAACCATGGTGCGTGCCGGGCGATCCGATGCCACCGTGCCCGATGCGGACACCCATGATGCGCCTGCCCACAATACGACCGCCCACAACACGGCAACGCAGTCGCGCTACGCACGCAAAATCCCGTTCGGCAGATCCATGAAGAAGGACTACACCATAGTCGGCCCGCAGATGAGCCCGATCCATATGTCATTGGTCGAGGCCGTCATCCGTTCGGGCGGCTACCATTTCGATATCCTGCCCACGGTCAGTCGTGAGGATGTCGAGCTGGGACTCAAATACGTGAATAACGACGCCTGCTACCCGGCCATCATGGTCGTCGGCCAGCTGGTGGACGCCATCGTCCAGGGCAAATACGATCCCGACAAGGTGGCGCTCGCCATCACGCAGACCGGTGGGATGTGCCGCGCCACCAATTATTTCGGCCTGATTCGAAAGGCATTGGTCGATGCCGGCTATCCGCAGATCCCGGTGGTCGCCCTGAGCACCCAGGGCCTCGAGGATAACCCGGGGTTCACCGCGACCCCCGCCATGCTGCATCGGGCGGTCAAGGCACTGATCATCGGCGATCTGTTGCTCAAATGCCTGCGTCGCACGCGCCCGTACGAGCAGACGGCCGGCTCCGCCGACGCCCTGTATCACACCTGGGACCAGATCGCGCGCGAGACCATATTGAACCACGGATATTCCGACACCGCGCAGGCTCGGTTCGGCACCCGATTCATGCCGTATCAGCGGCTGGTCAGGAAGATCGTCACGACATTCGACGCGCTTGCGCTCAGGCATATCCCGCGCAAGCCACGCGTCGGCGTCGTCGGCGAGATTCTGGTGAAATACCATCCGGACGCCAACAACCACTTGGTCGACCTGATCGAATCGCAGGACTGCGAGGCCGTCGTGCCGGGCATCGTGGAATTCATGACGACCGCGCCGTATATCTCGCATTGGCGCGAGCACCATCTGGGCATGGGCGGCAACCAGGCCGCGTATGCGCTGATGCGCTGGGCGATGGATCGATATCTCAATCCGGTGCGCCGCGCCATCGATCTGGCGCACGGCAAGTTCGGTCAGGACACCCCGATGCCCGAATTGGTGCGGATGGCCGGACAGGTCACCTCGATAGGCGTCCAGGCCGGTGAGGGCTGGCTGCTGACGGCCGAGATCTTGGAATTGGTCGCGTCCGGCTGCCCGAATATCGTCTGCGCCCAGCCGTTCGCCTGCCTACCCAACCATGTCACCGGTCGTGGCATGTTCGGAAAGATCCGGCGGCTGCATCCCGAGGCCAACATCGTCTCCATCGATTACGACCCCGGCGCCTCCCAGGCCAATCAGCTCAATCGGCTCAAGCTCATGATCGCCGCGGCGAAGAAGAATCATCAGACGCTGACCTCGGCGGACTGACGGGGTACGTGGGGAACCGACGACGCACGTCTGGCTTGGTGCGTTGAGGTTGGTGCGTTGAGGTTGGCACGTCTGGCTGTCGATGCGGGCATCTGGCCTTGATGCATGCATGCTGACGGGTACGCGGCCTGGGCGGGCGGACGCGCCTCGATTCTCCGTAGAGCGCAGAAGGGCTCACGGCAGTGTTTTTCGGTCGTTTCGCCTATATGATGTTCTGGTATGAGCACACCACGGGTCAGTTATGCGCATATGAACGCCAAGGTCAACCCCAAGCATGTCGCGAGTCTGCTGCGCTTCTTCGAATCGGGCAGCAAACCGGCTGGCGGGAATGGCTTCGGCGTCGAGATCGAACATCTGCCCGTACGCAATGGCTCCGATGCGGCGGTGAATTACTACGAGCGCGACGGCGTCGAGGTGCTGTTGAACAGACTGCGGCCCTATTACGACGCGGCACAGGAACATTGGGAACGCGGTCGACTGGTCGGCTTGGGGCGCGAGGGCATTACGGTGTCGCTGGAGCCCGGTGGGCAGGTGGAATGCTCGATCGGCGTGCTGCATAGCCCACAGGAGCTGGTTGGGGTCTATCGGCGATTCCGGGATGAGACGGATCCGGTGTTGGACGCCCTCGGTTTTCGGCTGGTGAACTATGGGTACCAACCGCGTTCCGGTTTTGCCGACATACCGGTGAATCCGAAAAGCCGCTATGCCGCGATGAACGACTATCTGGGGCGCATTGGACGATTCGGCCCATGCATGATGCGGTGTTCGGCATCCACTCAGGTGAGCATCGACTACCACGATGAGGCCGATGCGATCGCCAAAATCCGCGTCGGCACCGCCGTTGGGCCGATTCTTGCGTGGTTCTTCCGCAACACCCCGTATTTCGAGGGGGTCGACAACCCATATCCGTTGCTGCGACAGAAGATGTGGGATGCCGTCGATCCGCAGCGGACCGGCATCGTTCCGGGGCTCTACGATGCCCGTTTCGGCTGGGAGGATTATGCGCTCGACGTGTTGTCGACGCCGATGATGTTCGCCGACTTGACGCATACGCCAGAGGCAACTCGTTCGCCGGGAACGCCGCTGGAACGCGTGGCTTACCGCGACAATGCCGCGGATATCTACCCCGACCGGGCACTGAACCCCTATGAAATCGGCCATGTGCTTTCCACGCATTTCAACGATGTACGCCTGAAGGACTTCATTGAGCTGCGGCACTGGGATTCGCTGCCCATCGCGCGCGCCGAACAACTGACACAGGTCGTGGGCGCGCTGTTCTATGATGTCGCGAATCTCACCCGGCTGATGTCGTACTTCGCAGGGGTAAGCGAGGATGAAGTCGTGGCGATGAAGGCCGATCTGCAGGCCCGCGGTGCCGAAAGCATGCCGTTCGGCGAGCCGCTGGCGTTCTGGCGGGAGTTCCTGGGACTCGAGGATCTGCTGACGGATGAGCCGGGCGATCCTCGTCATCCCGACGTGTTCCAGGCCTGAGGGCGGGTGATGTGGATCGAGACGGCGTGAGGCGGCGAGGAATCGTCGGCGATACGGCCCGGCCGCGTGGCGCCTTCGTCTCGTCGAATCGCACGCCGTTTCGTCGTGTGCTTGCTACCGGTAGCCGTTCCACAGCGGCAGCGGCATCAGGGCGTCTTCGCAACGCCGCCACATGACGTTGAGGTCCTTGCCGGGGGAGCGCAGCCAGCGCAGTTGCAGACCATCCATCATGCACAGTCCCGCCTGCAACACGCATCGGGTGTCGATGCCGGCGGGCGTGCTCCATGCCACTCGCATGGTGTTTTCGACGCTGGCACGTTCGCGGAATTCAAAGTACGCATGCGCGGGATGTTCGGGGTCGAGCGCTTCGGCGCTGAGCGTCGAGAACATGTGCACCAGTTGCGGTCGTTGGGCGTTGATGGCCACGATGCTGCGCCAGAAGTCGGCCAGCAAAGGCCTGTCGAGGGTGCTTATCCGTTCGAGGATCTGTTCGGTCTGCCTATCGTAGATGTCGGTGAGCACCTGGTGGAGCAGTCCCTCCTTGCTGCCGATGTAATGCAGCACGCCTGGTTTGGTCAGCCCGACGGCGGTGGCGATGCGTTGCAACGAAGTGCCGTAATAACCGCGTGTGCCGAATGATTCGATGGCCGCGTCGAGCACGGCGGCATGTCGGTCGGTCAGGTCCGTGATGCGATCCGTAGGGGGGTTGAGCATTCGTGTGAACGTTCCGTCGTCGGCTGCGGACAGCCTGTCATCCGACCGATGCTGCTTGATGTCCGGTTGGGAGCGGGACGGGGTCGATGCAGTGCCCTGCGTTGATGACGGGGATACGGTGGAATGCGATGCCTGATTGCGCGATGCCATGGTTCTTCCCTTTCTTGATGGAGATCCATCTTGCGGTTGCACGCCGCACCATATCATGATAGTCTACCTACCAATCGGTAGGTTCGGCATGGGTGACGATGTCATAACCCTGCGACCGCTATGACGCGGCCGGTTCGACGAAAACCGATGTGTATGGAAACGAAGTTGTGGAAACCGAGGATAGACGATATGAACGATATGAATCCTTCCGTCGATGATCTGACACTGGAGCAGAAGGCGAGTCTGACGTCGGGCGGCGATGCCTGGCATCTGCAGGGTATCGAAGACAAGGGCGTCGGCGGGTACATGATCACCGATGGCCCGCACGGACTGCGCAAAACCGCGGGTGAGACCGGAGCCCTCGATCTCAACCACACGGTGCCTGCCACTTGCTTCCCGCCCGCCGCGGGGCTGTCCAGCTCCTGGAACCCCGAGCTCATTCGCGCGGTCGGCGAAGCCATGGCCGAGGAGTGCATCCAGGAGAAGGTCGGCGTGATTCTCGGTCCCGCCGTGAACATCAAACGCAATCCGCTCGGCGGACGGTGCTTCGAATACTGGTCGGAAGACCCGTATCTGGCCGGGCATGAGGCCGTCGGCATCGTCGAGGGCGTGCAGTCCAAGGGCGTGGGCACGTCGCTCAAGCATTTCGCGGTCAACAACCAGGAGACCGACCGGCTGCGCATCTCGGCGAACGTTTCCCAGCGAGCGCTGCGCGAAATCTACCTGCCGGCGTTCGAGTACATCGTGAAGACCGCGCAGCCCTGGACGATGATGTGCGCCTACAACCGCATCAACGGCGTGCACAGCGCGCAGAACCGCTGGCTGCTCACCGACGTGCTGCGCGGGGAGTGGGGATACCGGGGCATCGTCATGAGCGACTGGGGCGCCGACCATGACCGTGTCGCGTCGCTCAACGCCGGGCTCAACCTCGAGATGCCGCCCAGCTACACGGACGATGAAATCGTTGAAGGCGTGAAGAACGGCACCGTGTCCCGTCGGCAACTCGATGACATGGCACAGGGCATGATCGACCTATCGGCCAAGGCGCGGGCCGCGATGAGCATCGACGGCTACCGGTATGACGCCGATGCGCACCATGACATCGCCCGTCGTGCGGCCGATGAGTCCATCGTGTTGCTGAAGAACGACGACGGCATACTGCCGTTGCGGCGCGACGCCCACGTCGCCGTGATCGGAGAATTCGCGCGCACCCCGCGTTATCAGGGCGGTGGTTCCTCCCATATCACCCCGACGCGGACGACCAGCTTCCTGCAGGCGCTGGAGACGGAGCGTCTCGATGCGCAGTTCGCTCCGGGCTTTACGCTGGACGATGAGCCTCAGGATCGGCGTTTGACCGACGAGGCCGTCGATGCGGCGCGATCCAACGATGTGGTGCTGCTGTTCATGGGACTGCCGGAAGAAGCGGAGTCGGAAGGTTTCGACCGGACGAGTCTGGATCTGCCGGCCAAGCAGCTTGCCGTGCTCGACGCGGTGTGCGCGGCCAACAGCCACGTCGTCGTCGTGCTGTCCAACGGTTCGGTGGTTTCGGTGGCGCCGTGGCGCGACAGAGTGTCCGGCATTCTGGAATCCTGGCTGCTGGGTCAGGCGGGCGGCAGCGCGCTGGTCGACGTGATCTTCGGCGCGGTCAGCCCGTCGGGAAAGCTCGCGCAGTCGATTCCGATGCGCATGCAAGACGACCCAAGCGCCATGAACTGGCCGGGTGAGGAGGGGCACGTCGACTATGGCGAAGGCGTGTTCGTGGGCTATCGGTACTACGACACCTTCGAGCGCGATGTCGCCTATCCCTTCGGTTACGGCCTGAGCTATGCGACCTTCGCGTTGTCGGATGTCGCGATTGAAGCCACGGGGCCGGTTACGGCCTCGGTGCGCGCGACCATAACGAACACCTCCGAGATCGCCGCCGCGCAGACGGTTGAGCTCTATGTCGCGCCGCTGCAGGCCGATGTCGCCCGACCTCGTCATGAGCTCAAAGGCTTCGTCAAGGTGAGGCTGGAGCCCGGCGAGTCTCGCCACGTGCATTTCGATCTCGACGAGCGCGCCTTCGCCTATTGGTCGCAGTTGTTCGGCGACTGGCATGTGCAGCGCGGCCGCTATCGTATCGAGGTCGGAACATCGAGCCGGGACATCGTTGCCGACGACGTCGTCGAACTCGAGGGTGACGCCAAGCGCATGCCGTTGGACGCCTGGTCGACCTATGGCCAGTGGCGCAAGGATCCCGTGGGAGGCCGCATCGTCGAGCGGATGAAGGCGGAAGGCGAGGCCGGCCGGCTGCCGAGGATTCCTGAGAACAACGTCGGCGTCGAGCTGTTCCTGGACAGCATGCCCATCAATTCGCTGACGGTGATATTGGGCAAGGGCGGTAGGGCCGCGACGCAATATCTGCTTGACGAATACGCGGCGGCCGTGTCGGCACGGTAATCGCGGTCGGGCAGCCCAGGCGTGTTCGGGCGCCGCTGCGGATGCCGACGACACGCCATGTTCCCGCGTGGTCGAATTTGTCGAGACCACATTGTTGTATATGCAACTGTTGTATATGACATATATCGAGGGCATGGCGTGAATCACCCGCTCATGGCGCCCTCACGCGTGCCATGAGCGGGTGTCCTGTTTCAGGGGCGCAAGCGACCCGACCGGACCTCGACATGCGCGAACCGTCATATGCATGGAAAGGACCGGTGACCGTGACCCAATACGATCACGCTGATCACGCTGATCACGTCGTGGAGCGTGATGCCGCGCATGCCGGCGACAGTCGTTGCGTACACCGAATCGACCGATTGGGCGACGATGCGGACGGCCTTCATCAGCGTGTGCTCAGCCTGGAGATCCAGAGCCTGAGTAAGTCGATCCGACGCTATCTTGCATCCACCATGCCCGAGATGACGAGGGCCACGGGAGGCAATGCCCATATCATCATGTTCCTGGCTCGCCACCGTGACTGCGACGTCTACCAACACGATATCGAACGGCGTTTCTGCATCACCCGTTCCACCGCTTCACGCGTGTTGTCGTTGATGGAGCGCAAGGGATTGATCGTGCGCAGATCCGTGGCCAGCGACGCGCGACTGAAAAAGATCACGCTGACGGCCACGGCGGACTCCATCGTCGAGGAGCTTCGCGACAATGCCCACCGCATGGAGGATAAGTTGGTGGCTGATTTTAGCCAAGCGGAACGTGACCGGCTTGTCGGCTACCTATATCGGCTGCAGTCCAATATCGAGACCGCACAACGGCAGGCCGACACTCATAATGCCGCTGCCGATGGCACCGTTGTCGGCGAGGGCGCGAATGACGCCAAGACCGGGGAAGAACCTCGCGATGCCCAGCACGACCAAACCAATGAGGAGGATCAGTGACGCATACAGATAAACAAAACGCCGAGGAAGACGTCACGGATACGGACGATTCGCTTACGAACGCCGGCGACAAACCGAAACACGTGCTCGGCACGTTGTTGGGCAGCCTACGCGAGTATCGACTTCCGACGTTGCTGACCCCGCTGTTCGTCGTCGTCGAGGGGCTGCTGGAGATCATCATCCCATCCGTGATGGCGGTGCTGATCGACCGGGGCATATCCGGTCGTTCCATGCCTGACGTCTGGCGGTTCGGGATCATTCTCATCTGCCTGTCGCTGCTGTCGCTGTGCGCGGGCTTTCTCTCAGGGCGCTTCGCGGCGGTGGCCTCGTCGGGTTTCGCCAAGAATCTGCGTCATGATCTGTTCGCCAAGGTGCAGTCGTTCAGCTTTACGAATATCGACCGTTTCTCGACCGGCTCGATTATCACCCGGCTGACCACCGACGTGACCAATCTGCAGAACGCCTTCCAGATGCTGGTGCGGCTTGGAGTCCGCGCGCCAGTCATGATCGTGGTCGCATGGATTTTCACCTACCGCATCAGCCCCAGCATCTCATTGGTGTTCCTCGCCGCGATCCCGATTCTCGGGGCCGGTCTGGCGCTGCTGTCCTTCCTGGTGCATCCGGTGTTCGTACGGGTCTTCCATACCTACGACCGGCTGAACAACGTCGTGGACGAGAACTTGCAGGGGGTGCGTGTGGTGAAGTCCTACACGCGTGAGGACTTCGAAAACCGTAAATTCGGTCGTATCTCCAAGGCCATTTTCAACGACTTCACCAAAGCCGAGAAGGTGATGAGCTTCAACATGCCGCTGATGCAGCTGTGCATGTACGCCGCCATGATCATGATCGCCTGGATAGGATCCAGACAGATCGTGGCCTCCGGCAACAACGCCGCCATGGGATTGACCACGGGCGATCTGACTGCGTTGGTGACCTATGCGATGCAGATCCTGATGTCGATGATGATGCTGTCCATGGTCGTCATCATGGTTATCATCTCGTTGGCGTCCGCCGAGCGCACCTGCCAGGTGCTGCAGGAGCAGAGCACCGTCACCGATCCGGACCATCCGGTGAACCTGGTGGCCGACGGATCGATCGATTTTGATCATGTGGGCTTCCGGTACTCCTCAACCGCTGAAAAACCCGTGCTGGACGACATCACCGTGCACTTCGATTCGGGCAGAACCATCGGCGTAGTCGGCGGCACCGGTTCGTCCAAATCCAGCCTGGTGCAGCTTATCGCCAGACTGTACGACGTCACGAGCGGATCGCTCAAGGTCGGTGGCGTCGACGTGCGCAACTACGACCTGGTCACCCTGCGTGATCAGGTGGCCATGGTGCTGCAGAAAAACGTGTTGTTCAGCGGCACGATTGCCCAGAACCTGCGTTGGGGCAATCCCGACGCCAGCGACGAGGAACTGCGCCGTGCCTGCAAGTTGGCTCAGGCCGACGGATTCATCCAGGAATTCCCGGATGGCTACGACACCATGATCGACCAAGGCGGCACCAACGTCTCTGGCGGTCAACGTCAGCGGCTGTGCATCGCCAGGGCGCTGCTGAAGCAGCCGAAGATCCTGATCATGGATGATTCGACCAGCGCGGTCGACACGAAGACCGACAGACTGATCCGCGACGCCATGCAGCACGAGATACCCAACACCACGAAAATCATCATTGCGCAGCGCGTCGC
>CALNAE010000232.1 GCA_937874315.1 uncultured Bifidobacterium sp.
TCATTGTTGTTCTTGCTCTGTGTCTGCTGTATTGTGTGTGCATCGGTGATATTGATCTTTTCCGTCTTGGTATTTTGTGGCACGGCCTTCCTCCCTTACCGTATCTTTCCATAAGGGTATCGTCTGTCTTCTTTCTTACTTCTGCATTAAGGATAGGTGATGAAGTACCGTATTTTCTCATACATGTATCTCTTTTGTGTTTCATGATACGTGCTTTCGATTCAGGATCATCAAACACCTCTCTGGACTTTTTGGAAGCCCATAGATAGGCGTTTCTCCTTATTTGAGATTTGGTGTCATCGTCCGCTACTATATGGTAGTGTTTGATGCATAGAGTGACGGTCGCCTTGGTAAGTGAAAGAGTATCGGCTATTTGTGCTATCGGCATCATCCTGTGAAGCACCATATCGTTAAGCAATGCATATGATATGTTTTTGGTGCTTTTCGGAAATCCTTTCAGATATATTCCCGAACGAGATTCCTCCCTTCGTATCTCATACACGGGAACCGAGAACTCATTGGATGCATCTTGTTCATTCCTGTCTGCATCGCGTGCCGTTTTTACAATAGATTCAAGGTCGTTCATATTTCCTCCTATGGTTATTATATCATAGAATATGCGATGTCATAAATAGAGTTGTAGCCAGCAGGTAATGAGTACCTGCTGGCTACAATGTTAAATAGTGGTATCTATGGTTTAGATATTCAATGACTTATCATCATAGAATGCCTGTTCCTTGCCATCTTTTCCTACTATTCTGCCGGTTTCACCTACCATTTGCTTCTTTCTATGGATCAGTTCCTCATGACGACCATGAATCATCGGTCTCGCCTGTGGATTACCCAGGTACCCGCACACACGCTTCGTCACATCGCATGAAGCAGGGTCGTCGTTGCCGCATTGCGGGCACTTGTATCCTGTTTCCGTTGGAGCGAAATCACCTTCATAGTTGCATACATAGCATCTGTCGATAGGGGTATTGGTTCCAAGGTAATCTATACCGATGCTATATGCGTAATCCCATATGGCTTCAAGTGCCCGCAAGTTCTGAACAAGTCTCGGCTCCTCGGTGTATACGATATGACCTCCCGCAGTATATTGGAGGAACGGCTGTTCAAAATCCAACTTCGAGAACGGTCCTCCATTGCTTGCATGATGGAACCTTGGCCTTGATATCACGTCCTTCTCGGCATCGGTTACGGTATGATCATCATTTCCGGAAAGCCAGACCGGTCGATGGAACGAATTGGTATAGAAATCATGATCGGTTATGCCTGGGATGATACCGAACTTCTCTCTGTCGGCTCTGGAGAACCTGTCGGTAAGGCTTTCCGATGGAGTGCCATATACCGAGTAGTGGTATCCCTCCGCGTCTTCCCATTCCTTGCATAGGTCGCTCATCTTATGAAGGATGCTTATGGCGAAATCACGGGCGTCATCATCCCATCCGAAGTCATTTATCCATTCGCGTCCGTAGAACATGGCTGTCGCCTCATACAGGCCGATATAGCCCAAAGACACGGTTGATCTGCTGTTCTTCATCAATGAATCCACGTTGCCGTTTTCGCCCAACTTTCCGAATGCGCCATTCTGCCATAATACCGGTGCATTGGCGGGAACCGTTTCCGCGCATCGTTTTATCCTGAACTGCAATGCATGATGCGCCACGGCCATTCTCTGGTCGAAGAGCCTCCAGAACTTCTTGATGTTTCCACGACTCTCAATCGCTATCCTTGGAATGTTCACAGTGACGACACCAAGATTCATGCGTCCCTCCTCTTCGTCCTCGCCGGTCTCCGGATTGACCCATCCCTGCAGGAAGCTGCGGCAGTTGTGCGAGACGATGCCCGACACGTCGAAGTAGTCCGTCTCCGTGGTTACATCATAGGATCGTTCGAGAGAGTCGATGTGCTCGACTTTCTGGACGGATACCGGTATTACTCGTGTATCGACACCCCTACTAAAATGATCGCGTTTCTTCTTGCATACCACAGATTCAACGATTTCGCTCGTTGCTGGGAATGAAACCGAATAGCGTACGTATTGCGGAAGCGATGCATTATAATGATTTACATATACCCTTGCTGTTAATCCCAATGATTCCGCAAGAAGCATCTGTCCAAGAGCAAGAGATTTATTTGTTGATCCTATTTGGACGAATTGACTGTCATTGATGTATCCATCGGCATCAATCATTCCGGCCAAAAATGCTATTCTTTCTTCTCTCGTTGCGTTCATTATTGAGCTAGGAATGTTTCTATCTCTTTTTTGAATACTTCCAAATTCCGATGTACAGATGTGCTGTAACCAATTATCTTTAATGGCTATTTCATCATATTCTCCTTTTCGTCCACGTTCATGATGATTGAATCTGAGTTTATCATTACTGAACATGGATGATATCTTATCGGAAATTTCGCTTTCGCTTTTACCATTATATGATATAAGAACCTCTGATGGCTCATTTAAGCAACCATCACAAATGATGAATCCAAGTATCCATGCAAAATCCGTTGTGTATGATTGTACCTGTTCCTTGTTTTCTTGCATTGATTTGTCAATGACGTCGCCCTCTACAAGATCATCCGCTTTCGTTCGTCCTTTTCCATGAACTTCGAATGGATGATCATCAGTACATGATATGACTCTTCCTCCATTGAACAGAACTCTTCTCCATTCCCTTGGCTGATTGTTGATGATTCTATGAACTTTGACATATTTGATGGTTCCATCATGGGAATCCTTGATGGTGATATTGTCCGGAGTATCAATATACCAATCATCACCATTTGTTCCCTGATGATGGACTTCATATCGTGATGCAAGTCTTGACCACATATGCGCGAAGCTCTCCGTATAATAATTCCTTCCATCAGACCATGATACGACCTCATCCCCCGCAACGGCACCCATCGGCGCCTTGAACGAACCGGTTATCTTCTCGATGTTCTCGTAGAAGAGGATATCAGGATACATACGCTTGCTGGTGCATTCCAAAGCGAGCTTCTTCATGTCGTAATTCGGATCAGTGCTCTCGCTGTTGACACCATGTTTGATGGTATAGGTAAGTTTCGGGAAGATAGCGGTTCTGTGATCTTTCCCAAGTCCTGCGATACGGATGTAGAATATGCAGCGCGTTATCTCTCTGGAGAACCATGATGTTCCCAATCCGAATCCAACGGTGACGAAAGGCGTCTGGCCGCATGTGGCATGTTGGGTGTTCACCTGGTATTCCATCGTCTGCATTGCGTCATAGATGTTCTTTCTTGTAAGAACCTTGGCGTATACTTCACGTATCTTTTCTATCTCGCTGGCATCATCATTGAAGGGCGTGTCATCGGGTATTGGCTCTCTGTCTTCAATGTGAAGCCATTTGCGTTCCCTTGACTTCATTCTCTCCACGATGCGCTTCGCATCATCGATATCCTCGTCGTCGGGGAACATGGCTCTTGCCGTCTCCATGTTTTTCTTGTAGTTCTTCTCCGCATACGGTGCCAGTATCTCATCGGCCCTGTTGATGGTCTGACCGCCATACTGGCTGCTTGCTACGTCCAGCATGATTTGCGTTACCTGTGTGGCGGCGGTCTCTATGCTGTTTGGTGAACCCATGACGGCAT
>CALNAE010000233.1 GCA_937874315.1 uncultured Bifidobacterium sp.
TATCCGTGTCAGTGCCGACGCCCGCCCGCAATCCTTGATCACCTGATTTCCTGATCATCTGCGCCATACGTCATTACCCGCGCCGTGCCTCGACGACGATCTTGGACTCGCCGACCCGCCATGCCAGAACGGCGGCGGCCAACATCGCGACCAGCAGCACCACCATCGGCAACGTCATCGACCCCTCGCCGAACACCGCACCCTGCAGGCCATACACCATGAGGATGAATATCAGCCCGCTGATCTGTCCCGAGGCCATCATCAAGCCATACGTGGTGCCTTCGGGAACCGGGTAACCCTCCTCGGTACCATATTCGAAGATCAGCGGACCGGCTCCCATGAGCAGGAATCCCGCGACGGCGGCGCATACCAACACCACGGGGTATGCCGTCAGGAAGAACATCCCCGCCAATGCCGGCAGCGAGGCCAACGCAGCGATGATGATGAACGGCCGTCTGCGGCCCAATCTGTCCGAGAGCAACGGGTAGAGCACGCCGCCCACGATGCCGGCGGCAATGATGACGGCTCCGATCACACCGCTGCGTTCGGCATCCACGCCCCGCGCCAGCAGCACATCGGACAGACATGTCAGCACGGCGTTGAAGACTCCCAGCGAGATCATCACCACAAGGAGCAGCGTGACGAAGTTGCGGTTGCCATGCAGCTTCCAGGTATCCTTCATGGAGTACTGCGCGTCGTCCTCGATTCCTGGACCGGCTGGATGTTCTGGTCGCTCGCGCAGCAGCAACAACACGGGGAGCCCGGCGACGACCGCGATCCACCCCATGGCACGCAGCATGCCGGCCATGCCCATCGCATCAGCCATCAAGGGCGTAGCCACCATGGCGATGACCAACCCCACGTATCCCGCCACCGATGCCATACCAGAGACCGTCGCACGCTCGGAAACGGGAAACCACTGCGCGGCCAGCTTGGTGATGGGGTTGACCACGAACGGCTGCGCCACGGCGAGGCCGAGCTGGCTGAGAATCACCAGCGGGAAACTCGCAGCGAAATAGCCGCGCATCACGCCGAATACTGCGGTGATCAACGCGCCCGTGAGGA
>CALNAE010000234.1 GCA_937874315.1 uncultured Bifidobacterium sp.
CCTCAGATGTTGAAGTACAGCTCGTACTCCAGCGGGGTCGGGGCCAGACGTGCGAGATCGATCTCGCCGTGCTTGATGTCAAGCCAGGTCTCGATGAGGTCTTCGGTGAAGACGTCGCCGGCGGTCAGGAAGTCGTGATCGGATTCCAAGGCGTTGAGCGCCTCGTCCAAGGATCCCGGAACCTGCTTGATGCCGGCATGCTCTTCCGGAGGAAGCTCGTAGAGGTCCTTGTCGACCGGTGCCGGAGGCTCGATGTGGTTGAGCACGCCGTCAAGGCCCGCCATCATCTGTGCGGAGAAGGCGAGGAACGGGTTGGAGGACGGATCCGGGGCGCGGAACTCGATGCGCTTGGCCGCCGGCGCGGTGCCCGCGAGCGGAATGCGGATGGCCGCGGAACGGTTGCGGGCCGAGTAGACCAAGTTGACCGGGGCTTCGTAGCCGGGTACCAGACGGTGATAGGAGTTCAGCGAGGGATTCGTGAATGCCAGCACCGAGGACGCGTGCTTGATCAGCCCGCCGACATACCAGCGCGCGATGTCGGAGAGTCCGCCGTATCCGCGCTCGTCGTAGAACAGCGGCTTGCCGTCTTTCCACAGCGACTGATGGCAATGCATGCCGGTGCCGTTGTCGCCGTTGATCGGCTTGGGCATGAAGGTGACGACCTTGCCCGCCAACGCGGCCGTTTCATGGACGATGTACTTGTACTTCATCAGATCATCGCCTGCGGCCTGCAGGGTGTTGAACCGATAGTTGATCTCCTGCTGTCCGGCGCCGGCCACCTCATGATGCGAGCGCTCCAGCTTGAGACCGACCTTCTGCAGATTGGCGACCATGTCGTCGCGCAGATCCTGATTGTGGTCCTGCGGAGGGACCGGGAAGTAACCGCCCTTGACACGGTTCTTGAAACCGATATTCGGCGTGCCGTCGTCCTCGTAATCCTTGCCGCTGTTCCACGGGGCCTCGATCGAATCGACCTCGTAGAAGGAACGCTGCATGGTGTTCTCGAAGCGCACTTTGTCGAAGATGAAAAACTCCGCCTCGGGTGCGAACGACGCGGTGTCGGCGATGCCGGTCGACTTCAGATACGCCTCGGCCTTGCCGGCTACCTGACGGGGATCGCGGGAATAGGGCTCGTCGGTCAACGGATCCACGATGGAGAATGCGACATCAAGCGTCTTGTGCTTGCGGAAGGGATCGATGAACGCGGTGCTCACATCGGGCACCAGCTTCATATCGGACTCGTTGATCGCCTGGAATCCCTTGATGGAAGAACCATCAAAAGGCATTCCGTCGGTGAAGGCATCTTTCAGGAATTCAGAGGCAGGTACCGTGAAGTGCTGTTGAACGCCGATGAGGTCGGTGAATCGTACGGAAACGTATTCAACGCCTTCCTTGTTGATAAGCGCCTCGGCATCAGCCTTGGTTTCGAGTGCAGTCAATGGACCGCTCCTTTCATATGAACTTACGCGACATAAGTGTAGAGCCACGAATTTCCTCGGCTCGACGGTTCGGTTA
>CALNAE010000235.1 GCA_937874315.1 uncultured Bifidobacterium sp.
CGCGGAGGTATCTCATCTATAAGAGGTCTGGGTGATGTGGAAAGTACAAGGAACAGAATCTAGTCCACTTCAGTGATCATGGTGTGGTGTGGTGCGGTGTGGTGTGACATGGTGTGATGCAACACGACCATGATACAGTGCAGTGCAGCGCGGTGTGCTGCGCGGCAGCACAATATGCAGGAATCGTTGCGATTCCCTGGCTCTCCAAGGAATTCTGCACGAATACTAGGGGATTTCATGCGGGAATACTGTGCGAGATAGCCGATCTTCGTTTTTCCCGATGAAATCCCGATATTTTCCGGTTTACTGGGCGTTTTTCTCGTTTAGTGGGCGGATGTCCTGATATACCTCAATGCATTGCGTCTGGGGGAAACTCGCTCATGGTTGGAATTCCGCCGTTTCTCTGATTGTTGGTTTCGGGATTATATGTGTAGGACTTGCGAAGGTGCGATCAAAACGCCCACTGAAGGCGGGGAGTGGTTCAAATGGAGGCGAGTTGGCTGAATTTACAGCGGGATTGGGATGGATCGATTGATGCCGCCTATAGGCAGGGGGGTTGAGGTGGACCCTAAGCGGGATTGGAGGGGAGCGCGCTCAGTCGGTTTCGACGCTGGTCCAGGGTGGGTCGTGTTTTCTTCAGTGGGCGTTTTGTGCGATTCGGTACGGCGGCTATGGGACGTGGTTTTGGCGGGATCGTTGATATTCCGCCAAAGATGATGAGGTGAAGTGGTCGGTGGTCCGGCTGTCTTCGGCGTTCGACGCCCACTGAACGGGAAAAGCGCCCACTAAGTGCCGGGAGCGGTTCAAATGGAGGCGAGTTGGGCGAATTTGCAGTGGGATTGGGGTGGATCGGGAACCTGTTGGGGTGGATCGGGAAGTTGGGAGTAGAGGTGTGAGAGAGGTGTGGAAGCGGGGGGTGAGGTCGATTTGGAATGCGGTCTGATCAGTGGTGCATTGCGTATGACGAGTTTGGCGACGCGTGTGAGGATGATTTGGGGCACGGTTGAGCGTGTTCGAGAGTGATTCGAGATCGAAGTCGGCAGTGAGATCATGCCGAAGGGCACTCGGGTAAGGGCCCTTCGCAGCTTTCCCTGAGCAGCACAGTCACTGGGAGCTCGGTTGACAGTGCAGGAGAGTCTGGGTTGTTTACTCGGGTCACGAGGGTCTCGACCGCGGCACGGCCCAGATCCAACATGGGCTGCTTGACGGTGGTCAATCGTGGCGCGCTGATATCCGACTCGGTGATGCCATCGAAGCCGGTGACGATAATACGTTCCGGTACCTTGATTCCGGCCTTGTCAAGGGCATTGAGCACGCCTAGGGCCATCTGGTCGTTCGCGCAAACGAGCGCCTGCGGGAGTTGATCCTGTGAGATAAGCGTGTTGGCGATGTCGAAGGCGATCTGCTGAGAGAACAGACCCCGGTAAATCGGCGCAGCCGCGGGATTGAGTCCGCGTGCGGTAAGAGCCTCGCAGAACCCCTCATACCGTTTGTCGCTATCCGGCGAGTCTTCCGGGCCCGTCATGTAGGCGATGCGGGAGACATGATGGGCATCGATAAGGTGTTCTACGAGAGTCGACATGCCCTTGCGGTTGCTTACGCGGACCAAATCGAATTCCTCTTCGTGATTGGACGGTGCGCTCGCGATCATCACCAACGGGAGTCTGCGGCGCAGCACTTGCAGCACATGGTCC
This sequence comes from uncultured Bifidobacterium sp., assembly GCA_937874315.1. Classification (GTDB taxonomy): domain Bacteria; phylum Actinomycetota; class Actinomycetes; order Actinomycetales; family Bifidobacteriaceae; genus Bifidobacterium. The sequence continues at coordinate 1,695 of CALNAE010000235.1, forward strand.
GGCATGCTGCGTGCCAGCACGATGATGCCATCCACCTTCCCGGACACCTCGCCGACTACGCGCGCGACGTCCTCGTCGGTGTAGCCCAGACCGAGGCTCACCATAAGGGAAAGTCCCTGTCGCCATGCTTCTAATTCGCAGCCGCGCAACACCGTATCGAAATATAAGGCATCGTAATGATTATGAACGCCATGGTGCGGATAATCTAAGACGGTTTTGGCCTCATCGCTTGTGGTCAGTTGGAAATCGGTAAGAGAACCGAGTTCGTCTATGGTCGGCAGAAAAAGGGCGATGGTTTTGGTCCGCCGTGCGGCGAGACTCCGTGCGCTTCCGCTGGGTATGTAGCCGAGGCGATCGATTGCGGCGTTGATGGATTGACGTGTCTGTGGCCTGACTGCTTCGGGAGTTCGCAGCGTGCGAGAGACGGTGGCGATGGATACGCCCGCGTCACGGGCGACGTCGTATACTGTCGGTTTCTTGTCCACCATGGCGCCTCGAATCATTTTCATACATTTCTTACATTCTATCAGATATCGACGGCAGAATTACCGAAAAAGTAAACGCTATCATTCATAGCCGGCGATAGTGTGGCACAAGCTGAATGGACGTGACGGAGTCATGAAGACTGCTTTGCTGGGTAATATGTAGAGAACTCGGAAGCAATAACTGACGATAACGTATGTGGTTTGCATTTTGTAATGTAAGCGCATACAATATGGAGACGTCACACGAACACCACGTGACGCGGCTGTGCCGAAAAGCCATACTGAGTAGGCATCATGTCAACGTAGACAGAAAGAAAGAGCAATGAAGATTAAAAGAATTGCAGCGGCTGTGCTGGCGCTCGCGACGCTTCTTGGTGTAAGCGCCTGCGGCTCGGGCAACAGTTCCGCACAGACAGGCAAAAGCGGGGAGTTGCTGTTTGCGGGAGACAGCGGCAGCCCAACGTTCACGAGGAATTTCAACCCATTCTCCTCCTCCAAGCGCATAGGCATCAACTTTATCTATGAACCGTTGGAAGTGGTCAACGCAATTAATGGCAAAGCCACGCCGTTCTTGGCGACGGGCAACACCATCGTCGACTCGAAGACCATCACCTATACCATTCGGCAGGGCGTCAAATGGTCGGACGGGCAGGCATTTTCCGCCGCCGACGTCGTTTATACCTTCAATCTCATGAAGAAGCAGGCCTCGCTGGACACGCTCGGCGTGTGGCAGCATATCTCGTCCATCGAGACGCAAGGCAACACTGTCACCTTCCACCTCAAAAGCGACGACATTCCGGCCGCCACGATCATCGATCAGCAGCTCATCGTACCCAAGCATATCTGGGAGAAGCAAAGCGACCCGGTCAAATGGACTAACGAGAACCCCGTCGGTTCCGGACCGTACAAGCTTGGACAGTACACCGCGAACCAATACACCCTAGTGAAGAATTCGACGTACTGGCAAGCCGGCAAAGTGGCCGCCGACACCATCATCCTACCCGCTTCGAACAAGCAGTTGGATCTGGTCAGCAAGGGCTATGACTGGGGCTACTCCTACATGACCAACGTCGACAAGACCTGGGTCGGAGCCAATAAGCAACACAATCACTACTGGTTCCCCCCAGGGGGCACCGTGTCGCTGTTCCCGAACCTGACCAAGGCTCCGTTCAACAACGTGGACTTCCGTAAGGGTCTGAGCTACGCCATCAACCGTGAGAAGATCGCAAACGATGCCGAGGAAGGCTATGTCAAGGGGGCGCCGCAGACCGGATTGTTGCTGCCTAACCAAAAGGCCTGGATCAACACCTCCATTGCCAACGACGGCGATATCGCGCAAGACACCACGAAAGCCTTGGAATACTTCGCCAAGGCCGGCTATACCAAGTCGGGCGACAAGCTCGTGGACTCCAGCGGCAAGCAGCTCGAACTGACGATTACGGTTCCCAGCGGATACACGGATTGGCTTCGCGGCGTGCAGACGTTGCAATCTCAGTTGGGAAGCCTCGGCGTCTCGGTCAAGTTGCAGCAGCCGCAGCCGGCCGCGTATGTCCAGCAGCAGAACAATGGCGATTTCGATCTCATCGTTTCCTCCTTCGGAGGCACCGGGACACCATTCCAGGACTATAACAATCTGCTCAACAGCGAGTTCGCGTTGCCTGTCGGCCAAGCGACCTCGGCCAATTTCGAGCGGTACAAGAACGCCAAGGCCGATGAGTTGCTCGCCCAGCTGAAGAGCACTTCGAGCCAGAAGGAGCAGAAGGCGGCGATTGACCAGCTGCAGCAGATCGTCTATGACGACGTTCCGGTGGTCAGCCTGTTCTACGGCGGTCTGTGGGGTCTGTTCAGCGACAAGAACTTCACCAATTGGCCCAGCGCGAGCAATCCGTATGCCACGCCGGCGACTTGGACGCAGAATAGCCTGCTGATCGTAACGAATATCAAAAAGGCCAAGTAGTCGGATTCATGTGATTGCCTGGCACGCCAGCGAAATGATCGGCGGTTCTCATTCGAGAAGCGCCGGTGCTGGGTGCCGGTGTTAAGGCACCAGCTGCGGCGTGGGCATCGACCGTGTATCGACGCCCACGCCGCATGTCCGGCAATCCTTGTTCGACAACGTATGGAAAGGTCGCCGAGTGCGTTACTTCCTTGGAAAAATAGGGTTATTCATCCTCACCTTATGGGCGGCGATAACCGTGAACTTCATCCTGCCTCGATTGATGCCGGGATCCCCTGCGGATGCCGCCGTGGCTAAACTATCGCAGAACGGGACCGTCACCCCCGAGATGCGTGCCTCCATAGAAGCGCAGCTCGGCGTGCCCAAGGGCAATATATTCAGCCAGTACATCCAGTATCTCGGGAACGTCGCGCACTTTAATTTCGGCGTCTCGTACAGCAATTTCCCCTCGAACGTGTCCACGCTAATCGGCAACACGTTGCCGTGGACCCTGACATTGGTCGGCGTCGTCACGATTCTGTCCTTCATCATCGGCACCGTTCTCGGCGCCGTCATGGCATGGCGCCGCGGTAGAGCGCTGGACACCGTGGGAAGCGTCGGCGGTTCCTTCCTCTCCGCGTTTCCGGCGTTCTGGCTGGCTTTGATGCTGCTGTACTTCCTGGGATATCTGGCCGGAGCATTCCCGACTTCCGGAGCGTATTCTGCAGACATCGTGCCCTCATTCTCCGGCGCGTTCTTCGCTAGTGCATTGAACCATGCCGTCCTTCCCGGCTTGACCATTCTGATGACCTCTCTGGGCGGTTCCATCATGGGCATGCGCAACACCATGATCAGCACGCTCGGCGATGACTATGTGACATTCGCCGAGGCCAACGGGCTGCACCAGCGTACGGTCATTCTAAAATACGCGGCACGCAACGCTTTGCTGCCCAATCTCACTTCCTTCGGGTTGCAGATAGGCGGCGTCGTCGGCGGCTCGCTGTTGGTGGAGCAGGTATTCGGATATCCAGGGGTCGGTCAGCTGTTGTATCAGGCCGTGACGAATCAGGATTACCCACTGATGCAGGCGATCTTCCTGATGATCACCATCAGCGTGTTGACAGCCAATTTCATCGTCGACATTCTTTACGGCGTGCTCGATCCAAGAACCCGGAGGTGAGGACATGACTACATCAGCAACCGGTTTGAAACCTCTTAAGGAATCACATCCGCAGAATACAGTTCGACATGAGGATCCTGTCGCAACACGTGCGTTGCGCGTCGTGGGACGTGCCTTCGCCACCGTTTGGACGGTGCCCAAGGCCCGGTTCGGGCTGATTTTATTCGGCCTCATCATTCTCACGGCTGCATTCGCCCCGGTGGTAAGCCCATACAATCCGAAGGAAAATGATTTCGGCAGAAGTTTGGGGTTGTCGGGCGAACATTGGCTCGGGACGACCGCCAGCGGGCAGGACGTGCTTTCCCAACTCATCTGGGGAGGGCGCATTTCGGTGACGGTGGCCATGGTCGCCGGCCTGTTATCCACCTGCATCGCGGTGATCGTCGGGTTGAGCTGGGGATATATGCGTACCTTCAGCGGCGAGTTCGTAGGGTTCCTCGTGAATCTGTTCCTGGTCATTCCCTCCCTGCCGTTGATGATTATCATCGCCGCGTATCTGCAGAACGGTGGCATGAGCGTGATCATTCTGGTGATCGTGCTCACCGGCTGGGCCTGGGGGGCGCGTGTGCTGCGAAGCCAGACGCAGTCTCTGCGTTCGCGTGATTTCGTTACTGCAGCGGCATTCAGCGGGGATGGCACCTGGCGCATCATCTTCCACGAGATATTCCCGAATATGCTGTCGCTGATCATCAACAACTTCTTCGGAGCGGCGACCGCGGCCGTGCTCGCCGAGTCCGGATTGGAATTCCTGGGATTGGGTGATTCAACTACCATCTCGTGGGGCACCATGCTGTATTGGGCGCAGAACAACAACGTTCTGCTCACCGGGCAGTGGGCGCTGCTATTGGCCCCCGGGTTGATGATCGCGTTGCTCGCGGTCTCCATGACATTCATCAACTTCGGTGTGGATCGGCTGAGCAATCCGCGTCTTCGAGAAGGGAACTGACATGAGTCTTCTGAAGGTCCAAAACCTGTCAATCGAATACGATACCCCCGGCATCGAGCCGGTCCGGGCCGTCAACCATGTCAATTTCGAACTGGCTCAAGGCGAATTCGTCGGGCTGGTCGGCGAATCGGGATCGGGGAAGTCCACCTTGGGCTTCGCGATCACCAGGCTGTCGAAACCGCCCGCACGCATCAGCGAGGGCAAGGTGCTGTTCAACGACAAGGACATCACCACGCTCAGCGATGAGGAGTTGCGACGACAGCGTCAGGGCGGTTTCGCGATGGTGTTGCAGTCCGGCATGAATGCGCTCAATCCGGTGCGTACCGTGCGCAAGCACTTCATCGACATCTTCAAGGCTCACCGCCACGTCGATCGGCGTCAGTATGAATCTCGGGCGTTGGAACTGATCAGGAAGGTCGGCCTGCCCGACAGCACGCTCGACAGTTACCCCGGGGAGCTGTCCGGTGGGATGCGTCAGCGCGTCTCCATCGCCATCGCGTTGTCCCTCGACCCCAAGCTCATGGTTTTCGACGAGCCCACCACGGCGCTGGACGTGCTCGTTCAGCATGAGGTGATGAACACCATCCGTGAGCTACAGGCCCAGGAGCAGTTCACCGCCATCCTCATCAGCCATGACCTCGGCATCGTGCTGGAATCGACCCAACGTGTGTTGGTCATGCATAACGGGACAATCGTCGAGGATGCACCGAACGAACAGATTCTGCGGCATCCGCACGATGACTACACGAAGATGCTACTGAGCCATTATGGCGATCCACGCGCCGAGCATGTCTCGGTTCCGGGCCTTCACCGTGAGCATACCGCCGCCCAAGATGATGCGGCCAAGACCGCCAAGGACAAGGCGTTGACCGTGACGCTAGCCGACGTCTGTAAAACGTATCCGGCGCGCAGGCGCGGCGAGCAGTCTGTTCATGCCGTGGATCATGTGTCGTTCACGCTGAGTCCCGGCGAATCGCTCGCCTTGGTCGGCGCCTCCGGATCGGGCAAGTCGACGATCGCGAAGATGCTTACCGGCGTCGAGAGCCCCACCTCGGGCACGGTGACGTTGGGAGACTTTAGAATCGACCGACTGCATAGCAAAAAGGCCCTGCGTGGATTGCATGCCGATATTCAGATGGTCTTTCAGGACCCGTATGCAGCGCTGAACCCGCTGCATACCGTCGAGTACATATTGACGAGACCGATTCTCAACTACACGGCACTACGTGGGGATGCGGCCCGCCGACGGATGCTGGAGCTGCTTGAGACGGTCGGTCTGACTCCTGTGGAACAGTATGCGGCCAAGCTTCCCCATCAGCTTTCGGGAGGGCAGAGGCAGCGTGTGGTGATCGCTCGCGCGTTGGCGTCGAATCCGAAGGTTCTCGTCGCCGACGAACCGGTGTCCATGCTCGATATGACATTGCGTGCCGGCGTGCTGGCGTTGCTGGACGATCTGCGCGTGCGACTGAACGTCAGCATGTTGTATATCACCCACGACCTCCTTTCTGCGCGGCTGATTACGGACAGAATCATGGTGCTCAACCATGGCGAAGTCGTGGAACGCGGCGAAACCGCACGGGTGCTTCAGCATCCGCAAGACGAATATACCGTCCGCCTGCTCGATGCGATCCCTCGGCTTGAGATTGCGCATTGAGTGAGATTGCACATTGACGTTTCTTCGGTTCTTACATAGCCGGAACCGATGATGATGACTTCACAAGGAGCATGACCATGAGCGATTACCCAGACGAGGGCCAACCGATCAATATCAATGGGTCGGGTGTGCGGCCGATCCCCGCGTTCGGAGCCGTAGCGGTTCCTGCGTCCGTTGAGGTGCTGGGCATCGATGTCACGGTCGGCACGTTGACCGCGCTTCGTGCCCGGCCCCAAGCCGGCGGTTTAAAACCCAGCGGTTCGAAAACCGGTGAAGGATCCGGTTCGAAAGGGGTCGCGCTTCTGGTCCCGGGGTTCACGGGGTCGAAGGAAGACTTCTACGAGCTGCTGCCGTTACTTGCCGACCGCGGTTGGGATGCGTGGGCAGTATCGCAGCGCGGACAGGCCGATTCGGCGGCACCGGCAGGAGTCGCCTCGTACGGTAGAGAACGGACGGCGGGTGATATCGTCGAGGTCGCGCAGGCCATTGCTCGTGTCTGCGACGTGGAACGCGTTCATCTGCTTGGTCACAGCTTTGGCGGCACCGTGGCGCAGGCCGCGGCGATTCAGGATGCGGCCGTGTTCGCCAGTCTCACATTACTGTGCTCCGGGCCGCACGGATGGCCGGGACGCCATGAGACCGATCGACGGATGATTCTCGAGCATCCGGGTGTCGATCTATGGCGATTGAACAATCCGGCGCAGGCCGCCGTGCCCGATGCCGACCTCGGTGATCAACTCTTTTACCGCCAGCGTGCGGAACGCACCAGTGCGGATCAGCTACTGGGCGCCATAGCGCAGCTGGCCGATGTCCACGACCATACGTTCGAGCTACGCGATGTGGGGATTCAGGCGATGATCTGCCACGGTGTCGACGATCCGGCATGGCCGCAGGACTGGCAACGACGCATGGCGCGAATGCTGGGCGCGCGATACGAAGTCATTGCTCGAGCGGCGCATTGTCCCAACATAGAGAACCCAGGCGCTACCGCCGCCATCCTCGACGATTTCTGGACGAGCGTGACTGCCGAAGAAAAGAGAAAGCGATAGACATGGCAACGATAACTTCAGCGGAACGTGATGTGGTACGTGGTGAGCCGCGTGGTGTGATACATGATGGTTGGAATCGCGGCGAAGCCAGCAATCAAGAGATACGCTCCGCGGAACTTTCCTTAGGATTGAATGCTTGCGGCGAGCTTGCCCAGATCCGGGTGGCAGATCTGCAAATTTCGCAATACGCGATCGGGCCGCATGACGCCCCGGTGGGTGGGTTATGGCTTCGGCATCATGCCTGCTCCGGGCTCCAGGTCATGTCGCTGACCGGTGCGTATGCCCACGGGCGTCATAGGGTGTTCGGAAATGGAGCGGTATGGTCGGGTGAGGGTCTGGGCGTCGACTGGCGTGTGACGCTTACGGCCGACGAACACCCTGAACAAGACGCTTCATGGAGTTGGACGATCGAAATTCAACCGGGCCGTCGGAACGGGAATCCTGCGGATGTTCATGATGGAGTATGGGATGTCGTCAGCGCCCAGGATCTCGCGCTAGCCCCGGCCGCCCAGGCGCTGACCAGCGAGCCGTACATCTCTCAATATGTGGCGTTTCATGTGCATAACAGCCATGATATGGGGAAGATCCTTGCGGCCCGGCAGACCATGGCCTGTGCTCCTCGATTGCCGTTGTACCTCACCTCGATACGTGAAGGCTGCGCTGGGTACATGACCGATGGCTTCGATTTCTACGGGACCTCCGCTCGACTCGGACGGGAGCCGCGCGCGTTGAAGACGGCGGATTGGTCGGCGAACCGGATCGATCAGTACGAGTTTTCCATGGCCTGCATGCAGGCGAAGCCAAGGCCGTTGGCCGAGCAGCTGGTATGGCATGTGGATAGTTCGGTGGCACTGGACTATCGAGGCGAACTCGATGAGGTCAGTTCGCGCTATGAAGAGTCTGAAGTTCGTCGGCGTGCCTGCTCGGGTGCGAGGGCGGGCCTTAGACCTGCCGGGGAATATCCGTTGAATCAACAACCTGCTGAACAACAGTCTGCCACCCGGCGGCCGGTCGCCCACCAGCTTGTCGAACAACGATCTGTCGACCAGCCAGCTACCGTTCAACAGCACGAGGGATCGCGTGACTCGGCGTCCCTGTTGGCCTCGGCACCGTTGCTCGACGGCGATGACCTAGACAACGATGCGCTGCGAGCGTTGTCGTCGGGAGCGATGGAATCCCCCGAATACGACGACTCGGGGAAGCTGCTCTCCTACTTTGGCCCGAGGGCCCGGCACGTCGTATCCAGAGAGAAGGAATTGCGGGTGGACCGTTCGCACGGTCAAATTCTGTTGTGCGGCTGCGGCATCGCGGATCCGAACCGCCATGCCTTCGCGGCCACGACCTATGCGCCGGGGGTATTCGCCTCGCATGTGGTCCTCGGCAATACGAATATGAATCGATTGGTGTCCGTACAACACACCAGTTTGAATCTTCTGCGTTCCCAAGGCGTGAGAATACTTGTGAGAGCCGCGGCGGATCAGCCCTCTTCGATCGGGCATGATTGGATGATGCTTGGCGTTCCCTCGGCCTACATCATGGAGGTCGGCGGTTCGCAGTGGATCTACCGAATTGGCGAATCCACCGTTACCGTGGATACCACCGCAGCTGCGGACTGCGATCAGATCGACATCCGCTTGCAGAGCACGTCGCCACTCGACTTCATGCTGACCGTGGAGATCGAGCAGGGCGGCGATTGGGATATTGCCGGCAGTCTTGATCGGGACATGAGCGGAGTCGTG
>CALNAE010000236.1 GCA_937874315.1 uncultured Bifidobacterium sp.
CGACGCCGAAAAGGCCGGTGCCACCGTGCAATCCCGTGGACGACGTACCGCGTTCACCAATATCGGCGATGCCGTAAACGGCAACGTCGGGGTCATCTTCCTACTGCTGTCGTTATTATTCCTCTCCTCCGCGCTGTTCTGGACATGGGCAGGATCGAAGGACGAATCCAGATCGATACGCCTTCTGCATGGCAAATCGAAGCCCTCGCTGTACATGGACGACCTGGGATCTCTGGCCCACATGTCTTACCCGTGGGCAGTGGGCGCGGCCGCCGCGGGAACGGGCATTATGCTGGCCCTGCATGGCTTGCGTTCCACCACCACGTTCCTCATTACGTATGCGACCCTGCTGATATGCCTCGTGGCCGCCGCCTGCATCCTCTCCGTCGCGTTCCTGATGGTCTTCACCCCGTCGGTCAAACGGATATCCGCCCGTCGCGACGGACTGTCCGTGATTCGTCACGGCAACAATGCTTTGAAGCTGCTATGCATATTCATGGCCCTCCTATCCCTTCCCTTGTCACTGAACTCGGCACAGGAGGCCCTGAAGGAGAAGAACGACGCCGATGCCTGGCAGCAGGCGCGCAGCGCGGTGACCTTTGACGTGCAACCCGCCTATCAGCAGGAACGGTACGTCGGTAATTTTCAACGGTTGTTCACCCAAGCCGAGCATGACGGCATCCTCGCGATATCCTATTCCGTGGGTTCGATGCTCGTCAGAACCTCAGGATCATCGGCTCCTAGCCAGCGGCAGATCGACGCGCAGCTAGCCCCATTCGATGACGTCATCATCACCACACCGACCTTTCTCAAGTTGCTCCATGTGGATCGCGCGCACATGAGTTCCATAGAGAGGAAGAAGCTCCCCTCGGGACTGCAACAAGCACTTTCCGACTATCAGGGAGTGTGGTTCAACGAGCACGCGGGAACCGATCCATATCAGATGTACACATGGTCGGGAGGTTCCAGCTTCCCCGCCCTGCTCCACTCACCCCAACCAGGATCGCTGGCGACCGCGCGTCACCCGCTCATCCTCGTGGTGAACGAACCCTCGCGGACGATGAACGTGAGTGGTTTCCTGATTCCTTGCCTCACCTCGGGGAACATGCTCTTCACCGACGTGAACACCGCGCAGAAAGACATCAGCGCCAGCGGATTAGATCACATCATATACTCGGCAAGTACCGTGGCCGATGCAGCCTTGTATGAGTCCCAGCAACTGCGTGACGCCGCGTTCGTGGACATAGCGGCAGCCGTATTCTGCATACTTACGGGGATATTCTGCTCATGGCAGTCGGCACGAATCTGGGCATTCGAAAACCGCAAGAGGATTTTTGTCCGTCATACCTCGGGCCTGTCCCATTGGAGGATAGCCAGGCGCAGACTCCTCGTCCAGAACGCGTTCGAGATGGTGGTGGCCGTAGCGGCCGTGGCAGTATGCTCGGCGCTGTTCATGATGCCCAGCCAGATACCGGTGATCATCGTGACCGCGCTGGCGTTCATCCTGTTTGAATCGGGCGCCTTGCTTACCTCCACGCGCATTGCTTTTTCACAGGTCACCCTCCGGCAGGAATAATCAAGGAAAGACATACCATGACCATGGAACTGCACGACATCGGATACACGATAGGCAAACGTCCGCTCTTCACCAATGTGTCTCTCACCCTCCAAAAGGCACGGACCTACGCCTTGACGGGCAGTTCGGGATGCGGCAAGACAACACTGCTCAATATTCTCGGCATGCTGCTGCCCCCGACCCAGGGCTCCATCCAGATAGACGGGCAGGAGGCGGCATCTTGGAAGGATGGGGAGCGTCGGCAATTCTGGAGGGACAAGGCGGCATTCATCTACCAGGACTACGGCATCATCCCCGAAGAAAGCGTCCTATATAACATAACCCTGTCTCGACATAGCCAGAAGAGCAGCGTTCGCAAACTCCCGCAAAGGCTCCGCACCATCATCAGCGACGTGGGGTTGTATGGGCTCGTGGGAGAGAAGGTCGACGTGCTCTCGGGAGGCGAGAAACAACGCGTGGGAATCGCGCGCGCGTTATGGAAAAACGCACAATACATCTTCGCCGACGAGCCGACGGCATCATTGGATGCGGACAACCGGCAGCTCGTCACCGACTTGCTCCTTGCCAGCGCCGCGAACGGGGCAAGCGTGGTCATCGCCACCCACGACGATACCCTGAGCGCCAACTGCGACGAGACCTTCAACGTGGAGGCGCATAACGCCGACCGCCAACGGCTGGACCTCGAACAATATCTCAGCGTCATGCGGCGGCAGCGTGACGAACGTAACTAGGAACGGACACGACCTTGGCATCGCGTTCGACATCTATGGCACAAAACAGACAGCCGCCAGCAGCCGGTGACCGGGCGGTCGCCGCGGCACGACGGCGCATCGCCGAGTTATAAAAACCGCGGCGCCGCGTGTAATCGTCATCCTGTGATTGCGCCACCACGTTAACGTTTCCGTTAGCAACGACTATGCCGTTAGCAACGACTGTGCTCCGCGATGAAGGCCTCGATGACGTCGAGTACGGGTTGGCTCCAGAAATCATGTTCATGTTCCGCGCCGTCGACGAGCACGAGGCGGGCACTATTGCCGTTCCCGAGGAGCGCATCGCGCATCTTCACCGATTGCCGATACGGCACCACGCTGTCACCCGTGCCGTGCAACAGCAGCGTAGGCGGGTACTGCTCACCCGGCTTCAGTTGCAGGTAGGGGCTCATCAGCGCCGCCCGTCGACGAATCTCGTCGTTCACCCCCGTTTGCGGCGAAGCACCGAGAACCGCTGCCAGCGGACCGCCGTAATACATCCTGAAATCGACGTCTTCCCGATCATATGCATCGATGGCCTCGGTCAGATCGGTGGGTGGGAAACAGGCGACCACATAGCTCACCGCATCGCTGACTCCCGCATTGGTGCCGTCGTCATAACGCTCATCGTCCGCCGTCAGGCCGACAAGCAGTGAAGTATTACCACCTGACGACGTGCCCCAGATGCCGATGCGATTCGCGTCGATCTGCCACTCGTCCGCGTGGGAACGCAAGAAGCGCACCGCCGATTTCACGTCTTGCAGATATGCCGGGAAGACGTACTTCGGATTGCGCGAAGCGTCACGATGATTGACCGTGACGACCACATATCCCTTACGGGCCAGCTGTGAAAGTTGGGGAATCTCAGCGTCGCGATCCGGCGTGGTCCATGCGCTGCCCTGCACGAACACCACGGCGGGATACCGTCGATCGTCGCCGTCGCCGAACGACTGCGGGGCGATCACGTCCATCACCAGGTGATCGGCCCCGGTCTTGTAGGCCACGTCGCGCGTCATTCGCGCCATCTGATCAAGCTTCGGATTGGCCGGGAGGTGAAGGATCTCCGGTTGCCGTTCATCGTCATCGTGCATATCGTGCTGCATCTCTTGTCGCCCACCTTCGGATATCGCCCAGCCCTTGACGGTTGAGCCCACACCAGTACTGTGGCCCCATACTACCTACCAGTCCTTATATGCTGCGCCCGTCTTCCGTTTCCCATGCCCGTGCCACGACATGCGACAAGCCCCATGGAAGGCATGTCGATGGATTCAGCTGCTGGCTATCTGCGCCTCGCCGCCACGCGTGAAGTCGAGCACCGCACCCGCCAGCTGCACCTCTCCCGACAGCTCAGGGTCACCGGTCAGCACGGTTTCGGCCTGGCTGCGGGCCTCGGCGATAAGCTTCGCGTCCTTGACCACACGCAACAGCTTCAGCCCGGAATGCAAGCCCGACTGCGCGTCACCGAGTACATCACCGGCACCTCGAAGCTCAAGGTCGGCCTGCGCGATCTCGGCGCCGTCACTCGATGTGCGAATCACCTCAAGCCGACGTGCTGCGAGGCTGTCGTCCTCGGCACGCGAGATGAGGAAGGCCCAGGCGTCGCTGCCGCCGCGGCCCACCCGTCCACGCAGCTGATGCAGCTGCGACAGGCCGTAACGGTCCGCATCGAAGATCACGATGCAGCTGGCCTGCGGGACATCCACGCCGACCTCGATCACCGTGGTGGCCACCAGTATCGGCGTCGTGCCATCGGCGAAATCGGCCATCACCCGAGCCTTCGTCGCGTCGTCATCACGACCGGTCAGCGTGGCGAAGGCGACGCCGGAGAACTGCGGCAACGATTGCAAGCGCTGCGCGATCTCCGTCACGGCGTGCAACGGCTCGCGTGGCTGCTCCTCGTCTTCGTCCTCCCCCTCGGCGAGCGGCTCGTCGAACGCCTCGAATCCGTTGTCCGAACCCGAGTCGGTCCCATCGCCGCCCACGCCGTCATCCGAGACCTCGATACGCGGGCAGACGACATAGGCCCGCTCCCCCGCATCGATGCGCCGACGAATATGCGCGAACATACGCGCCATCAGCGACGCGTCGGCCTCGCTGACCACCGTGGTTAACACGGGTTTGCGCCCGGACGGCAGCTCGGTCAGCCAGGAGATGTCGAGATCGCCGAACCAGGTCATGGCCGCGGTGCGCGGAATCGGAGTCGCCGTCATAACCAGCAGATGCGGGATGCGATCGCCCCGGTCGCGCAGGCTCTCGCGCTGCTCGACGCCGAAGCGATGCTGCTCGTCGATGACGACAAGCGCAAGTTGCGGGGCTTGGAAATGCGAGGAGAATACGGCGTGTGTGGCGACGATGATGCCCGGCTCCCCACCGGCGGCCTTCGCCAGGGCCTTGCGCCGTGCGGCCAGTTTCATGCCGCCGGTGAGCAGCGTGACCGGAACGTGCAGGTCATCGCGATCCACCATGGCGGTGAGCGTGTGCAGATGCTGCTCGGCGAGCACCTGCGTCGGGGCCACGAGCACTGCCTGGAACCCCGCACCGACCGCCTGCAGCATCGCCGCGAGCGCGACCACGGTTTTGCCAGACCCGACCTCGCCCTGCAACAACCGCTGCATGGGGTAATCCCGGCCCATGTCGGCGGCGATGTCGGCCATCACCGTTCGCTGCCCCTCGGTCAGCGAGAACGGCAACGAGGCGACGAAGGCGTCGCGCAGTGCAAGATCCGGGCAACGATACGACTGCGACTTATGGGACTCCTGACGCGATTGGAGCACGGCGGTCTGCGAGATGAACGCCTCCTCGAAACGCAACGCATCGATGGCACGATGGAATTCCTCGGTCGATTGCGGATCGTGGATCCCCAGCAGCGCCTCGGCCCGGTGCATCGAACCGCGGCCCTGCAGCACCGAAGCCGGGAGGATGTCGGGAATGGCTGTACGCAATGCCG
>CALNAE010000237.1 GCA_937874315.1 uncultured Bifidobacterium sp.
AAACCCGAAAAAACTACCTGACCAAAACCACAAAAAACAATTGAACCAAAACACCTCGCGTCCGGCTGCGGTGCTGGTGGTGCGCGCCGAGCCGCACACGACCGCATACCGCCAGACGATCGACGCGCTGACCGATGCGGGCACGCCACGCTTCGACACCGTGATACCGAAACGGCAGGCGATCAAGAAGGCATTGGGCTCTCGTCCGCGCCGGCTGTACGAGTATCGTGATCTGCTCACCGAACTCCAGACCATCGCGAAGGATCTGAACGGCGGAAGGACGGCGCTCTGATGCAGGGAGGGAACTACAAGCCATTGCGGCGTTCCAGCGCGCCGATCGATGCGGTCCTGTCCGGCAGCAGATCGGCCGTGGAACCGGGAAGGGTGATGCTTTCCCTGCGTGTGCCGCCCGATCTCAGGACGCGGTTCAAGGCCGCGTGCGTCGGGCAGGGCCTGACGATGGAGCAGGCCGGCGAACAGGCCCTGGTCGAATGGCTCGAACCGAGAAAATCATGAAAGCAGACAATCAGAAAATCATGAAAGCTGGCAATCGGACAATCGGAAGATTGGTCGTTCTTGCAAAGGGGTTCCACATGCATGGAATACCTTGGCTGCACCGGGATGGGCACGAGGACAAGGGAGATTCGAGGGAGAAGATTATGGACAGCCAAGAGAATGATGCGGCGGAGAGCGGTCCGACCAGGGCCGGGAATCGCAGGCGCGCCGCGATCATCGTCGTCGTTGGTGTCATACTCGCGCTGGTCGCCGCATACGCGGGCGGCACCGCTTACGCCGCCCGCCGGCTGGATGCGGCGAAGGCATCCTATGCCGCCGAGCGGAGCGCATACAACGGGAAGGCCGGAGAGGCGAGGAATCTCGCCAGGGCCGCGAAGGGCAAGGTGCTCGACCCGAGGGCCATCGACGCGCTGAACGCGGCCGCCGCCCGGCGCGCGCCCTCTCCCGGCCAGGCGCGCTCCTGGGCGCTCTGGGAGGAGATTGCCGTGCTGGACGATTTCGAGCGGGCCCGCGCCGCGTTGGACAATGATTCGAAGGCCATCGACCGGACCATCGCCGAGGTAGGGGCATCACAGTCCGCGAAGCGCGTGAAGGATGCGAAGGATACGCTCTCGAACGCCGACGGTGCGGCGAAGAAGCTTCTCGCGGACTCGGGCGGCAAAGTCGCGGATAACGGGACTCGCGACGCGCTCTCCGCCGCTATCGGCGGCGCGGACAAAACACTCAAGACCACTGGCGCCGGTTCGAAGCCGGGGCTGGCCGAGGCGTATACGGCGGCGTTGAAGCCCTTGACGGACGCGAGCCGGCAGGTCGAGGATTCCATGAAGGCCAAGAGCGACGCGGACGCGAAGGCGGCGGCCGACGCGGCCGCAGCGCAGGCCCGGGCGTCCGCGCGATCCCGGCAGTCATATGCCCAGATCCCCGCATACGGCAACTACGGCGGCGGAACCCAGTCCTATACCGGCGGCGGTTCCGGCGGCTACCGGCAGCCGACCGCTCCACGGCAGCAGGCGCAGACCCAACCGCAGGCCCCGGCGAACAACGGCGGTGGTCAGCAGGGCGGCGCCAGCTTCAATTGGGACGCCTGGGTGGCCGAGCAGAATAAGAATGCAATCCAGTTGTCACCCGCAGACCGATGCAAGGTATTCGGCGACTGCGGCGGGCTGAAATAGCCAATCGACCAATATGAATCCGCGTCTTCCCGATAGGTGGGGGTGCGGATTCGTTTTTTGCGAAGAACATGGCGACGCTTGGGCGGGCGCTGTGGCGTGTGTTCGGTGGTCTGATTGATGTCGGGGAGCCCATCGGGGCTTCTGTCATGACAAAAATCGGAGGAGAGCCTAATGGGGTTCAATCTGAAACACAGTACGCATTCGGCCGGGAGCGATCATTCCGGTCTGGCGCGCAGGAAGGGCTGGCGCGCTCTGGTGGCCGGTATCGCCGCACTGGCGACGTTGGTCGCGCCGGCGGTGGCGCTGGCCGATGGCGGCGGCACGGGGTCGGACGGCGGTGGCGGCACGGGCGGCACCGCGTCGATCCACTGGCTGACCCGGGACGCGTGGCCGGCCACGAACGCGGGCGTGCGCCAGGCGCTGGGCGACATGGGTTATCCTGCCGCCGGCGGCGTCGACGGCGTGATCAACACGTCGTTGGGCCAGGCGATCGATCAGTGCCAGGCGAGCTACACGGGCGATGGGGCGGCCGATTGCCGTCTGGTCGGCGTGGGCATCGTCGGCAACGACGACAGCCACACGTTCACCGGCATCAGCAACTGGGAAGACAGCGGGCTTTGGCATCAGAAATGGGCCGGCGAAGTGTCCGGCAAGACATACAGCTACCAGGGCGTGAACTGGAACGCGGCAACCTCGTGGACCGACAAGCGCGGCAACCATACGCTTAACTCGCTGGCGGACGAGGTCATCAACGCGAATCTGGGCGCGAGCCTGCGCGTGATCGTGCTGGCGAAGAACCAGCCAGCCCCGCCCACATACAACCTGTCGGTGAGCACACGGGCTTCGACCGCGCTAAAGGCCGGGTCGAACGATCCGGTGCATGACACCGTCACTCTGGGCCGCGCGGGCAGCACGGTCGCGGAGAACGTGACGGTGAGCACGCACCTGAAGTACGACGGGTCCGCCGCCGGCATCGTGCCGGGAGCGGAGACGAACCGGGACAAGGCGATGCCCAACCAGGGCGCGACGGCCTCGGACGATTTCACTCCGAAGGACTTCGGCATGACGAACGGCTGGGTGCCGGGCCATTACTGCTTCAGCGCGCAGGTGGCCAAGCAAGGCCATATGTCTGCGGCCGTGAACACCCCGGCATGCGCCGCGGGCGAGGACTTCACGGTCACGGACGTGCCCCCGGCACCGCCGGCCAAGAGCATTGACAAGGGCGTCTCCGCCAGCCAGATGGTCAACCGCACCGTGATCACGTCCAAGACGGGCCTGTTCGGCTACGCCATGGCGTTCAGCGACCAGATCACCCCCAACGGCGTCAAGTACTCGATCGGCAACTACAAGCTGATCGACAGGGACGACAACGGCAAGGACGTGAGCTCCGACTTCGCGATCAAGTGGGACAAGACGGCGAACACGGTCAGCGCGACGCGCAACCAGCCTTACAAGGCGTTCCTGCCCCGGGACCACGCGTACGAGTTCAGCTTCGATGTGACGGTTTCGAAGCCCGATGTGAACAAAGTCAAGGACATCGCCAAGGTGACGTGGAACGAGCACCCCGCCGCATCGACGGACGAGCACGAGTTTCCCACCTGGACGCCCAGCCCCGACAAGAGCTGGGTCAAGTTCGGATCCGACGGCAAATGGCAGATGGTCGTGGACCCCTCCAAGTCCAACGCCACCGGCGCGGACAACAACGTGTTCCTCGACGGCGACAAGGTCGCCTCCGCGGTCAACGGAACTGTGGATGCGAATCTGATCCAGGTTCCCACGAAGTTCGCTCTGGCGGATGACTGGACGGCCTCGGACTACCTCGTGGATCCCGATCCGGCCTCCGCGATCCGCGTGTACGAGGCCGACGGGCAGGTCGATGCCAGCGGCCACTATGTGAGCGCGTCGGTCAACGACATCGCGTCCAAGGGCCGGGACGTGACCAGCCAGTTCAAGATCGTTCTGAACGGCAGCAAGGCCACCGCGACCGCGAAGCCGGCCTACCTGGCCAAGCTCAAGGCCATGAAGACGCCCCTGCAGGTCACGCTGCTGGTGCCGATGACGGTCGACTTCGCCAACGGCAAGGGCGCGGCCCAGGTGCGCGCCGACCACGGCAGGCAGCCCGGCGACGAGCTCGAGTTCTGCGACGTGAACAACACGCGGTTCACCAACTCCGGCTCGGAGAGCGTGAACGACGTGACCACGCCGACGAACGTGCCGGCGATCTGCGGCTACGTGCCCCCGGTCATCAAGGACGTGCTCGGCGAAGCCAGCCAGGGCGGCGACCAGGCCAGCGTGGACGGCAAGGTCGTGTTCCCGGGCCAGCGGGTCGAGTACCAGCTGCTCGCCACCCCAAGATTCCCGGACACGCTCGCCTACGACGTGAAGAACGTGGTTTTGACGGACACGTTCGACCAGTACTTGAGCGCGGACAAGCAGACCCTGGAACTCATGGATCTGAACACGGGCCGGGTCATCCCCAAGACCAGCTACACGACCAAGTGGGACGACGCGAAACACCTGGTGCAGGCCACCGTCACCGACCAGGCGCTGCTGGCGTCCTGGAAGGCCGGCGGCAATCCGCGCATCCAGCTGCGCTTCGAGGGCACCGTATCCAAGAGCGCGCCCACGGACCACAAGGTCGACAACCGGTGGATGCTCACCCTGAACAACAGCCTGACCCCGTCCAACGTCGTGTTCAACGTGCCCCCCTCGTTCCAGCCTTCCAAGACGGACACCCAGGGCTCCAAGCAGGGCGACCCGACCGTCTCCATCGACGGCATGACGCTCATGCTGGGCGACACCGGCACCTACACCGTCACCTTGGACGCCAAACAGCGGAATCAGGCGTACGACGTGTGGAAGCTGGGCGTCGTGGACGACTACGACGAGCGGTACGTGTCGATCGACCAGTCCAAGATCGCGGTACTGGGTGCCGATGGCAAGGACTACACCAAGCAGTTCAACGTCAAGGTGATCGACGGCGTCGTGTACGCGTTCGCCAGGACCGTGGACACGAAGGTGCCCGCTACCGGCGAGACGCTCAAGGGCGACCCGCAGCCCAAGGACCTCGCGGCCTACGCGAAGTCCGACGAGCATGACGCTCTGAAGGATCCCGCGATCGACCAGAATCTGCTCGGCCAGTCGTACCAGCTGGTCATGCCGTACAAGGTCATCAAGGTCACCAAGGGCTACGTGGTGCGGAACACGGCCACGCAAGTCGTCAACGACGTGCGCAAGGCCACCAACCAGGTCTCCAATCCGCTGGCTCCGATCAACCCGGTCAAGGACGTGACCATCAAGGTCGGCGGACGGTCCATCAACGGGCAGAGCGTGTGGCTGAACAGCACGTTCCTCTACCAGGTCGATTCGTCGCTCATCCCGGCGGACCGAGCCTATCCGAAGGTCGACCGCTGGGACATCAGCGACCCGCTGAACACGAAGGTCGACCAGTACACGGGCCAGTGGGCCGTGTACGCGCAGGCCGACCTGTACAAGGACGGCAAAATGATAGCGGACAAGGGCAGCAAGATCGCCGGAAGCAGGTTCGATTCCTCCGCGTTCGGCGGTGACCTGTTCACCGCCGGCCAGGACCCGTCCGGAGCGGTCACCGTCAGCGCCACCAGCGTCTACAAGGCGCTCGTGTCGGCCGACAACACGCACGAGGCGGGATGGCGCGCGTACATCCAGTGCACGCGCATCGCCGTCACCGACCGGCAGGACAACCAGTTCACCGAGCATTACAACGACAAGGTGCTCCCGTCGAACATGGTATGGACCCGGACCCCGCAGCTGACCCCGAGCATCCACATCGTCAAGTGGGATGAGAAGAGCGGCCTGCCCAAGGGCGACCGCAACGACCCCAAGGACGCCCTGAGCGTGACCGGGGACACGACCATCGTGTTCACCATCACGAACACCAGCAACGATCCCGAGGGCCACGGGGCCGTCTTCCAGGCCAAGGATCTGAAATTGGAGGACCACACGATCGCCGGCGACGGCGTCGTGAGCGACCTCAAGTACCCGTCCGACTGGAACACCCTGGTGCTCAAGCCCGGCGACCATGTGGACGTGACCGGCACCCTTCGGGGCGTCACCACGGTCCACACCGACCGCGCCAAGGTCACCGGCACCCCGCTGTTCGAGTGCCCGACCACCGACCAGAACCTGTTCAACGACGGCAAGACCGGCGAACCGGTCGCGCCGAAGAACGCGGTCACGGTCGACGGCAGGACCCTGTGTTCGGACACGCCGGTCGAATCCAACCAGGACGACTGGAACGGCAAGGTTCCGACGCCGCTCGAGCGGCTGGCACAGACCGGCGCGCCGATGGCGGGCGTCATGCTCGTGGTCGTCGCTTTGGCCGGCGGCGCCGCCGTGA
>CALNAE010000238.1 GCA_937874315.1 uncultured Bifidobacterium sp.
CCCTGCGACATCGGACGAGCGCATCGAATGAGATGAGGAAGAATAACATATGGCTTCTGCCTTTTGGTTGATTGCGGGTTTGGGTAATCCCGGAAGCAAATACGATGGAACCCGTCACAACATGGGCTTCATGACCGCCGACGTGCTCGCCGAACGCTGGTCGGTCGCCTTCGCGGATCATAAGGGGCTGGCGAAACTAGGTAAGGGAGCCATGGATCTGGAGGGCAGGACGGTCAAGTTCTTCCTTGCCAAGCCGTTGACCTACATGAACGATTCCGGTGATGCGGTCGCGTCGATCTGCAGTTATTATCACATCGCGCCGGATCATGTCGTTGCCATCCACGATGACATGGATTTGGAATTCGGTCGCATCAAAGTCAAGATAGGCGGATCCGCCGGTGGCCATAACGGCATCAAATCGATCGATCGATCGTTGGGGACCAACGGGTATTCGCGGGTGCGTATGGGCGTGGGGCATGCTCAACGCGGGGCGCACGCCCATGACAATACGGTCAACTGGGTGCTCGGCGGGTTCTCCGGCGACCAGCGCGCCAAGCTTCCTGATTTTCTCGCGGATGGTGCCGATGCCGCGGAGACGCTGATCTACGACGGCCTCGCCCAGGCGCAGGAGCGATTCAATGGTCGCTGATCAATCGAATGCGTCGCCGAATACCTCGAATATCCCGCCGAATCGGCAATCGGCTGTGCGGTCGGTGATGCCGCGCGACGTGCGACGACCCGACGACCGCGCATTGACCGGGTTGCTTGATGAGCTGGTTCGCGATGCCGCCTTCCATGCTCTGTCCACCGACCGGGACGTCTCACCACAATCCGATGTCGATCCGACTATCATGGTCGGCATCCCCAATGGTCTGCGACCTGCCTTGGCGGCGGCGCTCGCCGTTCATACCACGGTGGTTCTGGTGGTTGCTTCGAGTCGTGAGGCAGAGGAGGGCGTGGCCGCGATCCGTTCCTGGTACGACGGTGATCCGCAGGAGGTCTGCCAGCTCGAGGCGTGGGAGACTCTACCTCATGAACGGTTGTCGCCGCGGGCGGACACTGTCGCCAGTCGGATGGCGGTGTTGCGCAGGTTGAGCCATCCGCAGTCGGGCGATGCGCTATTCGGCCCGATCCGGATCCTGGTGATGCCGGTGCGTTCGTTGATTCAGCCAGTGGTTGCGGGCCTTGGTGACGTCGAGCCGTTGGTGTTCGCGGTCGGTGAGGATTTGCCGCTTGACGATGCCGCGACTCGGCTGGTGGAGAATGCATACACGCGTTCGGATCTGGTGATGGACCGTGGCCAATTCGCGGTTCGTGGCGGCATCCTGGATGTGTTCGCGCCGACGGCACCGCATCCGGTGCGCATCGAGTTCTTCGGTGACCAGATCGACAGCATCCGCGAATTCCACGCCTCCGATCAGCGCACCTACGGCGACGATATCTCCAGGATATGGGCGACGCCCTGCCGTGAGCTGCAGCTGACCGAACAGGTCAGGGATCGCGCCCGTTCGTTGATCGGCTCGATTCCCAACGCCGACGACATGCTGGAGTCCATCGCCAACGCCATCCCCGTCGAAGGCATGGAATCACTGATCCCGGCACTGATCGACGATATGGAACCGATCGGGGGACTTCTGCCGGCCGACGCCGCTATTTTGCTCTCTGATCCCGAGAAATTGCGCCGTTCCGCCCAGGATCTGATGAAAACCGCGAATGAATTCCTCGCCGCCAGCTGGCATGTGGCCGCTAGCGGCCATGGCGCCGGCGCCCCCATCAGTTTCGATCAGGCCAGCTTCCTGGATCTCGATGAGGTCGTCGGTTCCTTGGCGTTCTCCACCCATAGCGTGTACCGACTGACCAGTTTTGGCGTCGACGACTCGTTGCCCGGACACGTTCAATTGCCTGCGCAGGATCCCGAGCAGTTCCGTGGCGATGAGAGCCGTGCCTCGAACGGCATTGAGGGACTGCTTGACAATGGATACGAGGTCACGATCACATCTCCGGCGCAGGGCACCCTGTCCCGGTTACGGCGGGTGCTCGGCGAGACCGGTATCACGCGGTTCTTCGCCATCCGGTCCCATGCCGTGGACGGGTTCATCGACCATGCCGCGAAGATCGCCCTATTCACCGAACGAGATCTGACCGGTCGCACCAGTGTCTCGATTCAGAACAAGACGCCGAAACGACGTCGCAATGCCATTGATCTGGTCGAACTCAAGCCGGGCGACTTCGTGGTTCACGAGCAGCATGGCGTAGGTCGCTTCATCGGCATGCGGCAGCGAACCATCGGCTCCGGCGCCAACGAAGCCACCAGAGAGTATCTGGTCATCGAATACGCTTCATCCAAACGCGGCGCGCCTGCGGACAAGCTGTTCATTCCCACCGATCAGCTCGATCAGGTAAGCAAGTACATCGGCGCGGAGATTCCCAAACTCAACAAGCTGGGTGGTTCGGATTGGGCGGCGACCAAAAACAAGGCACGCAAGCACGTTCACGAAATCGCAGGCGATTTGATCAAGCTGTACTCCGCCAGACAGAGCGCCAAGGGCTTCGCCTTCAGCCCCGATACGCCTTGGCAGAAGGAGCTGGAGGACGCGTTCCCATACCAGGAGACCGCCGATCAGCTCACCACGATCGACGAAGTGAAGGCCGATATGGAGAAACCCATCCCCATGGATCGGCTGGTCTGCGGCGATGTGGGCTTCGGGAAAACCGAAATCGCCGTGCGCGCCGCGTTCAAGGCGATCCAGGATGGCAAACAGGTGGCGGTGCTGGTGCCTACGACGTTGCTGGTGCAGCAGCATTTCGAAACCTTCACCGAACGCTATGAGGGATTCCCCGTCAACATTGCCGCCATGAGTCGGTTCCAGAGCGCCAAGGAAATCAAGGAGACCCTCGAAGGACTCAAAAAAGGCACCGTCGATCTGGTCATCGGTACACATAAGTTGCTCAACCCCAACATCGTGTTCAAGGACCTCGGTTTGCTGATCATCGATGAGGAACAGCGTTTCGGCGTCGAACACAAGGAAACACTCAAGGCCTTGCGCACCAATGTCGATGTTCTCTCGCTCTCGGCGACGCCGATTCCTCGAACCTTGGAGATGGCCGTCACCGGCATCCGGGAGATGTCGACGCTGGCCACGCCTCCCGAGGATCGCCTGCCGGTCCTCACCTTCGTCGGCGCCTCGGATGACGCACAGATCAAGGCCGCCGTGAATCGAGAGCTGCTACGTGGCGGCCAGGTCTTCTATGTGCACAACCGAGTCGAGGATATCGATCGCGTTGCCGCGAAGCTGCATGAGCTCATCCCGCAGGCGCGTATCGGTGTGGCGCATGGCAAGATGGGGGAGAAACAGCTTGACCGGATCATCCGTGATTTTTGGCACCGCGATGTGGACATTCTTCTGTGCACCACGATTATCGAGACCGGTTTGGATATCTCGAATGCCAACACCTTGATCGTCGATCACGCCGATCGGTTTGGACTGAGCCAGCTGCACCAGTTGCGCGGGCGCGTCGGCCGTGGACGGGAACGCGCCTACGCCTACTTCCTCTATGATCCGGCCAGGCCGATGACGCAACTGGCACATGATCGGTTGGCCACCATCGCGCAGAACACCGCTTTAGGCTCCGGTTTCGACGTCGCGATGAAGGATCTGGAGCTGCGTGGCACCGGCAACCTGCTGGGAGACGAACAGAGTGGACACATAGAAGGCGTCGGCTTCGATCTCTACGTGCGTATGGTGTCACAGGCGGTCGAAGAGGTCAAGCAGCCCGATCGGCACGAGCCGATCGCCGTGACCATCGATCTGCCCATCGAGGCCTCGATTCCCGTTGAGTATATCGACTCGGACAAGTTGAGGCTCGAGGCCTACCGCAAACTGGCCGCGTCGCGCACCGAGGGCGATCTGCAGGATCTGAAGGAGGAACTCGCCGACCGCTATGGCAAGCCGCCGCGAGAGTTCAGCACCTTGTTCGCGGTGGCCGAACTGCGTGAGCGGGCACGAGACCTGAACGTCAGCGAGATCGTCGCTCAGGGTAACCGTGTGCGTATCGCGAAGATCGATCCGCCGGAATCGCTGCAGTTGCGGTTGCAACGCCTGTATCGTGGAACGCAGTACCGCCCCGTGACTCACAGCCTGCTCATCCCGGCGCCCTTCTCCGGCTCCCTCGGATCCGCTCCGATGACGGGCGATGCGATCATCGCATGGGTTAAGCGGCTGCTCGACGATCTGGCGTGGAAGCCCGCCGGCCGTCCCTGAGCGCGCCTGTGGTGCCGGCGGCTGTCGTCGCTGTCGCGAATCCACCCATTCCGCCTTCGGTTCGACGGGGTATCGGGGGCTTCGTTTGTTTATATTCCAGCGATGTTAGCGGTAACGAGTTTTCCTGCATCACAATCTTTCTTCGTCCATCAAACGCACTATCCTAGGAAGTGTCAAAACAACCAACGCTTGAAGGAGTAGTTGTGGCAGCAATTGAAAGCGTATATGCGCGTGAAATTCTTGATTCCCGCGGAAATCCGACCGTCGAGGTCGTCCTTGACACCGATGATGGTGCTCAGGGACTCGGACTGGTTCCTTCCGGTGCCTCCACCGGCGAGGCAGAGGCCTGGGAGCGTCGCGACGGCGACAAGTCTCGGTATCAGGGCAAGGGTGTCCTCGACGCGGTGAAGGCCGTGAACGAGGTCATCGCTCCGAAGGTCATCGGCATGGACGCCTCCGATCAGCGTGCCCTTGACGACACCATGATCGAGCTGGACGGCACCCCCAACAAGGGCAAGCTGGGTGCCAACGCCATTCTCGGCGTGTCGCTCGCCGCTCTCTATGCGGCGGCCGAATCGGCGGAACTGCCGCTGTACCGCTATATCGGCGGCACCAACGGTCATATCCTGCCGGTACCGAATATGAACATCATGAACGGCGGTGCGCATGCTGATTTCGCCACCGACATTCAGGAATACATGATCTCCCCGTACGGCTTCGATACCTATCGTGAGGCTCTTCGTGCAGGTGTGGAGGTCTATCACACCCTCAAGGGCATCCTCAAGAAGGACGGTCATGAGACCGGTCTGGGCGACGAGGGTGGTTTCGCTCCCAAGATGAAGACCAACGAGGATTCTCTCAAGTACATCGTCAAGGCCATTGAGGCTGCGGGGTATGAGCCCGGCAAGCAAATCGGTCTGTGCCTGGACGTCGCGTCCTCCGAGTTCTACAACAAGGAGACCAACACCTACCACTTCGACGGCGAAGACCGCGACGCGGCCTACATGCTCGATTACTACAAGGAGCTCGTCGCCAAGTACCCGCTGGTTTCGATCGAGGATCCCTATGCCGAAGAGGATTGGGACGCATGGCAGAAGATCACCGCCGAGTTGGGCGATCAGCTGCAGTTCGTCGGCGATGATCTGCTGGTCACCAACCCGAAGCGTCTGCAGAAGGGCATCGATCTGCGCGCGGCCAATTCGCTGCTCGTCAAGCTCAACCAGATCGGCACCGTGACCGAGACTCTCGACGCCATCGAGCTGGCCACCGCCAACGGCTTCACCTCCATGGTTTCCCACCGTTCCGGTGAGACCCCCGACACCACGATCTCCGATCTGGCCGTCGCCAAGAACACTCGCCAGATCAAGACCGGTGCACCGGCACGTGGCGAGCGCATCGCCAAGTACAACCGTCTGCTTGAGATCGAGGAGGAGCTCGGCTCCACCGCTTCCTATGCCGGCTACAGCGCGTTCAAGGCCTGCAAGAAGTACACCAAGTGATATCTGCGTTTGCTCGATGGGTTCGCCGCATGAGATGATGCATCGAACCCATACGGTTTAACCGCGGATGATACCCGCCACATTCCCACGTCGAATGTGGCGGGTATTTTCAATGGCATGGGCAGATCCACACGACGTCAGCAGACCTCACCGCAACGCAAGCGCTCGGGAGGGGGACCGGTGGCGTTCTTCATCGCCTTGTTCATCGTGGCTTTGGGCATGATCCAACTGGTCTCCACCTTCCATACGTATGCGTTGAGCCTCGCGGAGCTCAACGGGCTCAAACGCCAGGAGTCCTCGTTGATCGCGCAGAAACGCGAATTGGAGAACGATATCGCGCGCTGGAACGACAAATCCTACGTCACCGCCCAGGCTCGGGATCGTCTCGGATTCGTCTTTCCGGGGGAAGTGGCCGTACGCGTCGCACATCCCGAGGCCGTGACGGGCAACACTTCGGATAGCACGAACAGCTCATCGTCGGCATCGCAACACAGCACCCTGCCGTGGTACAGCGAATTGTCCTACGCGTTCAAGAAGGCGGATGAACCCGTGGCCCGTTCCACGGGATCCTCGAAAACATCGACGGAACAGAACGGGACCAAGTCGGGCGCAGGCTCGGGCGGATCCAGTGCCGATTCGAATGGGTCCAAACACTGATCAACCGATTCGGCCCGGTCTGTGCGCCCCGGCAATCCAAACGGGTCCATCGCCGGGTGCGTACTACGGGAATAGGCGGCATCGGAGTCCTTGGCGGCACTGGCCCGTCGGATATCGATGCCTTGAATTGACGAATAACCGACGACAACCGACGAATATGACGGAGATGGGGGAGACATAGCGTGACGGTACGCAATGCCGAAACGATGATGGCGGCTCGTGAGCTCGCCATTGATTGCTTGGAACATCGAGCGGATGCCGCGGACATCGCCGCGGTCGAAGCCCAGCTTGGCCGTTATCCGCGAGGCATGGTCGCGGTCGGCGCACGTTGTGTCTGCGGCAGGCCGCTTGCCGTGGTCACACGCCCGCTGCTGGCTGATGGCACGCCGTTCCCGACGACCTGTTATCTGACAAGTCCCGAGGCGGTGAAGGCGGTATCGCATTGCGAGGCCAATGGCGTGATGCGTGAGTACAACACGCTGTTGGAACAGGACGAGGAGCTGCGTGCCCGGTACGCGCGTGCGCATGCGTCGTATCTGGCATTCCGCCATGAGCTGGCGATCCGACTGGGTGACAGCGAGGAACATATCGTCTCCACCAGTGCGGGGGGCATGCCGGTTCGAGTCAAATGCCTGCATGCGCTTTTGGCGCAGACCCTCATCATGGGCGAAGGGGTAAATCCAATCGGTGACCTGACTCTGCGCCGTGTCGCCGACGAGTTCAGTCCCGCCGTTTGCCGTTGCTCGACGCGGTTCGACGCCGCACACAGCGCATGAGTCCGGTCCGGGCTGACGATGGCAGGGTTATGATGGGCTGGCGGAAAACCAGTGATAGCGACAAGGGGAATGGCATGACACGTGCAGCGGTGACGGTTGCAGGCATCGATTGTGGAACGAACTCGATACGGCTGAAAATCGCCAGGGTCGACGCCTGGGGCATGCATGACATCGTGCCGCGCAAGCTTTGCGTGATTCGCCTGGGTCAGGATGTCGATAAGACTCACCGGTTCGCGCAAGACGCGTTGCGGCGTGCCAGCGTTGCCGCGCAGGAATTCGCGACGATTCTGGCCGATCAGCCCGTCGACGCCATTCGGTTCGTGGCCACATCCGCCACGAGGGATGCCTCGAACCGTGAGCAATTCGAAGATGCCATGCGCTCTATCCTGCACGTGACGCCCGAGGTCATCTCGGGGACCGAAGAGGCCTCGTTGAGCTTCCTCGGGGCAACCAGCGTCGTGCGGCGTGACGATCTGGAAGCCCCTTATCTTGTCGTCGACCTTGGCGGAGGCTCGACGGAGTTGGTGTTGGGCGGCGATGGCAAGGCCTCGTCGACGACCGAGGTCAAGGCCGGATTCTCGATGAACATCGGTTCGGTCCGCATGACGGAGCGCCACCTGCTGTCCGATCCGCCGACGCGGGAACAGATCAATGCGGCCATCGAGGATGTCGACGCGCACATCGACGAGGCCGATCGGCATGTCGATCTGGGGCAGGCGCGGACCATCATCGGGGTTTCCGGTACGGTGACGACCATGGCCGCGTTGGCATTGGGATTGCAGGTCTACGATCACACCAAGGTCGATGGCGTGCGCATCTCGAACGAGGATGCCTACGTGGTCGATGACCGTTTTCTGCGCATGAGCCGCGAGGAACGACGTCAATACAAGACCATTCACCCTGGGCGCATCGATGTTGTGGGCGGAGGCGCGCTGATTTGGAGCCGTGTGCTCGATAAGGTGTCGCAGGCCGTTGCGCTACGGCGTGGAACCGGGCTCGACTCCTTCGTCGCCAGCGAACACGGTCTGCTTGACGGCATCGTGCTCGACTGCGGACGGCGATTGTTAGCTGGCGATTGACGCTGGAGAGCATCGAACCGCGAGGCGGTCCCAGAATCGTGGCATAATACAACGGTCGGCAATTCGCTTGCGGATGGTCGACGAGGCCCCCGTGGCGGAATCGGTAGACGCAACTGACTTAAAATCAGTCGCAGCAATGCTTGTGGGTTCAAGTCCCACCGGGGG
>CALNAE010000239.1 GCA_937874315.1 uncultured Bifidobacterium sp.
CTCGTCGTGTCCGACGAAAGCCGTTTCAAAGGCTACGTCGACGCGCTCGCATGGGGGCCGGAAGGGAATTCTGTTTCGCTTCCCGCCTTGGACGACTTGAAGCCGACCGCCATGATGGACGAGATGAGATCGGAGCTGGACGCTGGCGAACAGGTCGAGATAGGCACGTTCGGGATGCCCGCCAGCCTCGTGCCCGCCGGACAGAAGCCGGGCGAGCCGAAGGTGGCCGTGTCGTGGAAATCGAATGCAGAAGCGGAAGGCGACCATTCGACCATCACCGTCGAGAAGGGCGACACGTACGCGTTCGTTCCCGGAGACGGCCTCATGGTGCTCGACATGGACGCGCCCAAGCACGACGGCGAGCAGCACGGGTACGACGTGATACGCGACGCGACCGACCTGCCCGACACGTTCATGGTCAAGACGCCGACGCACGGCGGACTGCACGCGTACTACCTGATTCCCGAGGCGTATCGCGGACGCATCAAGAACAAGGCTCACAGGCCCGGCGACCTTCCGGTGGACGTGCGCAGCGAGAACAGCGGGTACGTCATCGGAGCCGGTTCGTACATCGACGGGGCCGGGTACTACGAGATCGTCAGCGACCATCCCGTCGTGGAGGCCAGCCCGTCGATCATGGCGTGGCTTGCGGACCATCAGTTCGTCCGTGGACTGGAACATGCCACCAGACTCACAGAAACGGCCCATACAAGCCCGTTCGCGTCAAATACGATAAATCATACCGACTTGGCCTCTCGACGCGATATGACCCCCATTGCTGAAGGCTCACGCAATGACACGCTTTACAGGTGGGCCTACGGTCGGCTGCACGCGCACCCGGAAAACGAGGATGGGATACATCGCGACCTGACCGACCGGGGCCACGCCTCCGGCCTCGAAGACCCGGAAATCGAGCAGATATGGCGCTCTGTCAAGTCCGGCGTATGATATGCTTGACAGAGGCAGTCTTCCCCCGAGCCACGTCGGACAAATCCACAGGCATACCGCGACAGGCGCATCGAGGGAAGGCCCGCCACCCAAAGGAGAGACAATGAAAACAGCGAAAAGAGCCGAACTGCTCGCAAGGCAGCTCGCACCATCTATCAAGTCGGTGATGGACGACAACCCCATCGAAGACCAGCAGAGATACGATAAGCTCAAACGGGCATACGACAAAACGAACGACGTGGTAGAATTGCTGATGGGAGTCAAGTGATGGGAGCATCGGAACATGGCAAAACAGACGAAGGAACCGGAGTCGTGGACGCGGATGAAGGAACTGTGGCAGGCTCGGGACAAGGCGAGGAGCACCCAGCAGGCAAGCTCCCCGAAGAATACCAGCGTCAGCTCGAAGCGATCCTCGACCGAAAGCTAGCCAAGGAGCGAGCCAAGACCGACGAGGCCGAGAAGCGGGCGGCGGAAGCCGAGGCCAAAGCCAAGGAAGCCACCGAACAGGGCATCGCCAAAGGAAGGTCGCTCGCCAAACGCGAGCAGATCGCCGCGACATACGGCATCAGTCAGGACCTCCTTCCCGAAGACGACGCGAAGCTCGACGAGTTCGACCAGCAGATGAAGGTCACCATCAACGACCGCCGCAAGGTCATCCCCGTGTCAGTCACGCCCAAGGCCGACTTCAACGACTTCGTATCGGGAGTCCACTGACATGGCCGACGACGAACTGTCCGCGCTCGCCACGCTCGACGACGTGGCGAAATTCCTCAAGCATCAGGTCGTCACCGGCCTGACCGACTATGCGACCGCCAAACTGCACATGGCGTCCAACGTGCTGAGGATGCTGTACCGCAACGAGAACGGAACCGCTCTCGACGACGACACCGCCGACGACCGTCTTCTCATGGAACTGTCGCGCGACACGGTGGCCGTGTCGGTCGCCATCGACCTCAAACGGGCCGAAGCGAACCTCGAACAGGACAATGACCTCAGCTCGTTCAGCTCGTTCACCGAAACAGCCGGAGGATACTCGTTCACCGGATCGTGGAACGGCAGCGAGGAGGACGTGTTCTTCACCGATAACCAGCTGCGCAACATGGGCATCGGAAGAAGCACCATCGGAAGGTTCATGATTTGATACGGTACATCTCGCTGGACGTCACCAGACCAGCCGACCCGAATAGGGTCGGTCCGGTCGCTTCAGGGTCGTCATTCACCCTCGACCGGTGCGTGGTGCAGACGCAGAGCAGTTCCGCCGGCATCGACGACACGCTCGACCTGTCTCAGGTGTGGACCGTCAAAGTGCATGTCGCCGTCCCCGTCACTCCGACCGTGCGGATAGGCGACACGTTCGCCTATGCGGGAGTCAACTACGTGGTCACCGACGTGAGCGCTCCGATCATGAGCGAGAACGTGGTCCGCTACGTTCCGCTCAGATGGTCGTTCATGGCGAAGAAACGGGGCAAGTGATGGCAAGACGCAAGGGATTGACCATTATGGTTTCAGCGCCGAATCAGGCGACCAACACGCTGCTCACCAGCGCCGGGTTCCAGAAACGGACCCGCGAAGTCGCCTCCGAAATGATGCCGGCGCTCAAAATGGCGTCATACAGGTCCGGCAAGCGCTACCAGCCCAAGATGCGCACACTGCCCGTCGCCACCACGTTCCGTGGCACGACACGGGCCGGAACGACCATCAGCGGCATGACGGCTCAGGCGGCTAGGAACGCTTCCATTCCGGGGGTGAAGTTCAAATGACGACGAGCGACAAGGCCATCATCTCAGAACTCGCGCAATATCTGGCGAATGGACTTGACGGCGTGGTGGCAGGCGTGTTCACGAAAACCCCAGCGGCCAGCGAGCCACGCCCGTACCTCGTCATCAAGCGCATGAACGCGACTGATCTGAGCACGTTCTTCAAACACCTCGACCTGCTATTGGAGTTCGTCACCGACGACCCGGCCTATCTGGAACAGGTCGGCGCATCCGAAAAGGTGGGAGAGGTCGTCGACGAATGGTTCGACAGCACCAAGCTCGACATCTGCTCCGCGCCACTGCTCAATTCCGCGAACGACTCCGACGACGTGGATGCCGAGGCGAACGTGGCGCTCGACTTCCAATTGGACTATCTGCCATGACCGCGCCTGACATCCGCAAGGAGATCGAACAGCTCAACGAGATCATGTCGCTGGACAACAGCGACGTGGTGCCCGCCGCCGTCCGTGCTCTGGCGATTCAGGCGTACCGTGACCATGACGACGAGAAGGCCGCGCAAGCACTGTCCGCCATGTGGAAGCTCGCGGCCACGCACGCCGGTGGGCATGAGATAGAGTCTCTTGACGGCGAGGAGTTCGGTCGCAAGGTCGGCTGGCTGTCGCAGACGAAGAAAACACGGTCGGATAGGACCATCGAACAGTATCTGGCGAAATACGCGCGTGATCTGCTCGTCACTCCGATGCAGGATGCGGTTCGCGCAGGAGCGGTGCGCGGCATTGTCAAGGAGGTGGTGCGTGAGGCCGAGGGGACTTACACGTGCGACTGGTGTTTGGAGAGGTGCGGGGTGTGGGACCCGTATGATGCGAATGCATATGGTGTATGGGCGAGACACGCGGGGTGTGATTGCGATATACATATAAGATACGTTGAGGAGGATGAGTGATGGCGGGAAAAACCGAAGCGAATCTTGCCGACCGCATCGAACAGGTCAACGGCCTCATAGATGACGCTTACGCCGACATGAACGAATGGTCGTCGCACATGAACGACGACGAACCTGATATGGCCGCGAAAGCGGTCACGATGTACAATCTCGCACTCAAGCAATACACTACGTTCCTAGGACTGCTCATGACCATGACCAAGAACTATGATGAGGCGGTGAACGTCGACAACAAAATGTCGAAACACAGTGCAGCCAAAGAGAAAACCGTTCTGGAGAAGCTGAGGGAAGGAAAATAATGGTCAACATCATCAGGGGATGGAGGCTCGACGAGCCGGTATGGGTGCAGAACACACGCTGGGCCTACGCGAAGAGACTGCGCATCACCAACGCCACGCCGCTCGCCTGCAAGATGTTCACCCGACTCATCTCCGAGGCGATAAGCTCAGATGCCTACTTCATCTGGCAGGACAATGTTCCCGTTCCAGTGTCATTGCTCTCCCAACCGGATGCGAGCATCGTGGACGGCGTGTCATACTGCGACATGTCAGGCATGTGCTACTCGGGCGAAGGCGAACTCGTCGCGCCCGACAGGCTCCGCTGCCTGTCATTGAGCAACCCTCCGATAACCAACCAGTCGCTCGTGTACGCGTATCAGGCGCAGAACCTCGACAACCTACTCGGCGCGGTACAGGACATCACCAACGCTCCGCGCACCTACGTGTCAGGCACCAGCGAAACAGTGAAGATCAAAGCATCCAAAGAGCGTGACCCGCATGACATCATGAAGTTCGATGCCAACGACGACGCGCGTACCGGAACCCCCATCAAGCCGGATGTCGCCAACCTCGACCAGTGGGATAACGAACAGAACCTCAGCAGATACCGGACGCTCGCATACCTGTACATGATGAACACACACACGCCACCACAGGACATGGAGGTTCTGGGAACACTGTCCGCCACCACGCAGAGCCTCGTCTCCAACCGCGAGAGCTTCGTCTCCAACTGCTCCATCATCAAACAGGACGTCTCCGCAGTGTTTGCCGACCTCGGCTTCACACCCGAGTATGATGCGCTCTTCCCCATGTCCGCGCAGGACATCGCTTCAGTGGGCGATGCTTACGGCAAGGGACTCGACGCCGAACTGCTCAAAAAGTATCCGATGGGATGATGCGAATTGCTTATTGTCAACCCGAACTGGCGTAGGCCCGTCAAAGCGAAGAGCGGCGTGGCGCAGGTCGCCACCGCCTACATGCGCTGGGGCGACGCAGGCTCCGGCCATATACTCCCGTTTCAGGTGCATTACCTCAACGATGCGTTCGAACGGAACAAGGACGGATCGTGGAAGCATCCGCGAGTCGGCATCAACGCGCCACGGCAGAACTCGAAGACCAAGATGGTCACCGCTCCCATCCTCTATTTTCTGTACGTTCTGGGACTGAACGTCTTCGTATCAGGCCATGAAAAAGAGGGCGCGTACAAGATACTCATTGACCTGCTCGACACCATCGACCACAATCCCGAACTGTCCGCCGAAGTGGAGAAGCGCAACACGACGCGAGGCCGCGAGAGCATCAAGCTCAAAAGCGGTGCCGAAGTCGTGTTCAGGTCGCGGCGAAACGGCAAGAGCGGCATGGGCGGCACTTTCGACCTCGTCGTCTTCGATGAGGCGCAGGAGCTTAAAGCCGACTATGAGAGCATGGTGACGAAAACGTTGAAGACTCGTCGCAACGCGCTCATCATCTACGCCGGAACCCCTTTTCTGCCGGAATCGACAGGCGACACGTTCAACGTGTTCATGCGCACAGCCGAAGACGACGACTCGATTTTCGCAGTCAGGTATGGGGTGGACGACGACCATGCGGACATCAACGACGAATCGTTGTGGGCATTGACCAACCCGTTGTATCCAGACGTGATACCACGGCAGTCGTTCCTCACCGATGTGGCCGTCGCCAATCAGGGCGGCGAGGCCGGGATAATGGACTTCCGCATTCAGGACCTCGGATTGTGGTGGCAGAACGCCGTTCCGCCAGTGGTTCCATCCACATTGTGGGACTCTTCCATAGCCGACTTCGACCATGATCGCGACACTCTGGTGTATGCGCTGTCGTTCGACCCGTTGAACAGCATCATCGGACTGTCCGTGGCCGGTCTTACCGAGAAGACCGACGAATACGAGAAGTGGGCGCACGTCATAGGCGAGATCATCGAGGAACATTCTTCGACCGACCCGTGGACGTGGGTAACAAGATATCTCAACACGCAGCCACGAGGCATCACGCTCATCATGGACGTGGGCGGACTCGACAATGCGATGATGAGGATGATCCCATCGGGCATACGTGTCGTGCATCTTATGGGTAATGAGTTCTTGGCATCCCAGCAGGGGTTCCTCGATCTGCTGAACAGCGGGAAATTCAAGCATACGGACAACCCGCAACTGGTGGCCGAAGTGTCGAACGCGCAGCGCGTCGACAGCGGCGACCTGTGGAAGTTCGCCCCGATAGCCAAGGAGAAGACCATCGTGGGATTGAAGGCATTGTCCGAGGCCGCTTGGTACAGGTCCGTCGAACAGCCCGAGGAACGCGAATATCGAGTAGTGGAAGTGTGATACGTGGGTAGTCATGATTCCGCGCTCTATCAGCGCAACAGGGCGCTTTTGAGGCGTCGCGCCGTCATGAACGACATGCCGTGCTTCTACTGTGGTATGCCGTTCGACTTCAATACGAGGCGCACGACCGCTCCGCTTGCGTTCACCGTCGATCATGTCGTGCCCGTGGCGGCTGGTGGGACGGATAGGTTGGAGAATCTGGTGCCGGCGCACTACCGGTGCAATAGGGCGAAGAGCGACACTCTGGTTACACCGCAGAAGGCCACCGGACGCAAGGCGACTCGGCGTTGGTGATTTTTCTCATAGTGTGATACACTTGTGTCATATGAGCCTACGTGGGGCTTAATCCACGGAAGAGGTTACGCGAGCCGTCATGATCGCGGGTGAGGTTTGACCGCCGAATCAAAGGTCGATTCAAGAACACGCACCCGATATTTCGTGAAGGAATAAGACATGGCTCTAGCAACCATTGACATCAAGCCCGGTTTCAGTGACCGTGGGCTTATTTCCGAGGATTCCCCTCAGGGTGTTCTCGTCAAGACGGCGAACAGCACTCCGATTGATTTCGTCGGCAAGGAATATCAGACCATTGACTTCTCCGGTGAAATGGGCATCTTCGGTGAAGGCTCGCCCGATGCCGCCGCCGAAGAGAAGACGAAGTCTTCGAACGATGCGACTAACGGCAAGCTTACCATCTTCCCGGTCACGCTTCAGGCGTCATACCGCGTTCCCAAGAAGTTCCTCGCCATCTTCGGCGTTGACGGATACAACCCGTCCGCTCCGACCTACAATGCCGGTGCGCCCGCTTCGATGCTTGAACAGGCGTTGCAACAGCCATACCAGAAGGGCATTCTCGAACAGTACTCGCACTACACCAACCGCATGATCGGTCGTGCGCTCGACTATCTCGGCATCTACGGCATCAACCCGCAGACCAAGAAGGCGTCCGCCATCGCACGGCAGAACGATTATCTGCTGAAGGCGGCGGCTCCCATTTCCTACACTCCGGGCACTGGCCCGCAGGCGGCACAGGCGTTCAATGCTGCTGTACGAGCGGTCGCTGAGAACGGTGATACCGCTGCGCAGGGCATCGTCAATCCGGCGTTCCTCGCCGCGATTCAGGACGGCGAAACCAACATCGGCTCTCAGACGCAGTATGCTGCGCAGATCCCGCTGATCGGCTCTCAGGTGAGTCTGGGAGGCGTCACGCTGTACGCCGGTTCCACGGTGGCTGACGCGACGGCGGCTACTGCTGCCGGAGTAGCCTCCACCAATGTTCTCGACGCCATCATCGGTGACTATCAGGATCGGTTCGTATGGGGCATGAACCTCCTGTCCGGCATCGAAGTGTTCGACTCCGGCAACCCTGACAACAGTTCCGAAGGCGACCTCGCCGCAGTCAACAAGGTGCTGCTCCGCACCGAAATCGCGCTCGCATGGGGCTTCATCGGCGGCACCGACAAGTTCATGTCGATTTCCCACACCAAGGCCTGAAAGCCGAATCTAACCTCCTGAAAGGAGTTTCATTATGGGTCTTAAGCAAGATCGCGCCAATGTGTCGTTTTCGCACCCGGCGAAGGGTCCCAATCGGTCCGGTTACATTTGGATGGCACCGCTTGGAACGGCGCTTCCGACTGATGCAACCACCGACTTGGATGCGAAGTTCGTCGGACTCGGATATATTTCCGAAGATGGTCTGACCGAACCGGCTTCCTACTCCGATGGCGACTCCACCAATGACGCCGGTGGAGAGGAAATCGCGAAGACCGACCCCACGTTCTCGAAGACGTGGACCGGCACTGCTGTCGAAGTGCTGAACGTTGACCTGTTGAAGGCTGTTTACGGCCCCGACAACGTGACAGTGGATGCTACCACCAAGGCCATCACCATCAAGGATCAGGGTCGTTCGCTGGAGGAATGGGTAATCGTCGTTGACGAACTGCTCAAGGGCGGTCGTCGGCAGCGTTCGGTCATGCCTGACGCGACGTTCCTCATCACCGACGACACTCAGCACCACTATTCCGATCTGCTTGGCTACGGTTTCACCATCACGGCCTACGCGACCGCCGACAACCCGCCTCAGACGCGGTATATCGCAGGTACCACGGCATCTGCTGGTGCCTGACAGTTCTTGCCGCCGCGTTTTCTCTCCCTTTGTCGCGGCGGCATTATTCTTCCCGGCTCATGACGCTATCGGGTCGT
>CALNAE010000240.1 GCA_937874315.1 uncultured Bifidobacterium sp.
ATTACCGCTGGCACGACACGCAATGGCACTGCGAATATGCCTATGATCTCGATCCAGGGGATCGACGCGATGTCATTGCGTCCTTGGAGCGGCATGCACGCGAACAGGGGATTTGGTGCGAACATCCCTGGGGCGAGTGCATTGAGGATCGTGGCAGCCAGATTACCTTTTCCGCCCTTGGGCAGCAGGCACCGATTGAGGAGAAGGAAGCCTGGGACGGCGACAATGCGAAGAAGAACCGTCTTGCCCAGGCCGTCGCCGCCGACTTCCCCCATCTCGCGGTGCGTTCTGGCGGATCCACCAGCGTCGACGTGTCCCGTCGCGGCATCGATAAAGCATTTGCCGTGCGTTCGCTGGCGAAGATACTCGCCATCGACGTGCAGACGATGATCTATATCGGCGATCGCATGGACCCGGACGGCAACGATTATCCGGCCGCGATGGCGGGTACCCGCGCCCTTCGAGTTGACGGGCCGCAGGATACCCTGCAGGTATGCGCCGCGCTCATCGAGCGGCTCTCCTGAGGGACGCCGTTCTTCGCGAGCATACCGGCGTGCTTCGTTCGAATGGGCCTGGCCTTCCTTCGACCACATGGTCCGGCCTTCGACCACATGGATGCATCGCCGCGTATCGCAAGCGCCTTGGTCATGTAGATTGTGCATATGCTGCATATGCCTCTGGAATCAATCATCAAGGCGACCGGGACCATGACCGTTGGCCGGACGGCGTCTTGGGCGGGGTGTGCGTCTCCCTCATTGTTCGGCAGTGGTCAGCGGCTTCTGTTACCCCGCGGCTGCGCCGGATGCGATGAGCCCGACGCCGTGCTGTGCATGCGTTGCCGCAATGCCTTTCTTGACTCGCAGCGTCGGGCATTGCCCCAGTCCTCGATGCGATTCGGTTATGCCTGCGGGCGGTACGACGGCGTGGTGCGCCAAGCGATCCTGCGTTGGAAGGATCACGGCGACGAGGAATGCACCGCGTTGTTCGCGCTGTTGCTGGAGCATCTGGCGGCTTGCATCGGCCTGCTACAGGCATGGACCGCCTGCGGTATCCTGATCGTTCCCGTTCCTTCATCTGCTCGGTCCATACGTCAACGGGGACGCTGGCATATGCTCGGTCTGGCGAAAAAACTGGTCGCATTGCTGCGTCGGCGGGGTATGGATGCGTCCGTGGCGCCTGTGCTGTATATGGAGCGTCGGGCGCATAAGGCCGTGCAGTCCCTCGACCCCTCCGAGCGTGCGGAACGGGCTAGAGACGCGCTTCGCTGCCGGGATGTCGGTACGCGCCGCGGCGCATATGACATACGAAGGAGACGCGTGGTGGTGCTCGACGACATCGTGACCACCGGTTCCACCATGCGCCGTTGCGTTCATCTGCTGCGCGCGCGGGGCTTCACCGTGTTGACGTCGCTGGCGTTGGCCTATACGAGTCGGCAATCGGTGCGATAGGTCAACGCTCCGCGCGTGCATGGCCCGGCAAGCTGGCGTGACGATAGTGCTCGACCATGGTGAGACTGCCCCGTGCGTGCATGGCCTGGCAGTCGCACGCCAGGCCATGCACCTGTCAACATGTGGCGCGCGACAGCCGGCCATGCACGCCTGCCGGCATACCGCCGAAGCTCCATGCATACACATGCATACACATGCGGATGCGGTCGTGGATGCGATCGGTGGGCATCACCGGGCGTGCACCACGGCCATTTCGTCCCATCGCGTGGTGCAGCGCGATGAGAGCATGTCGCGGCGCATGCTCCAGTCGGCACCGGTGTCGTCATCATGGCGTGCATGACCCCGTATGCCTGCGTATCCGATTCCGGCACGCATGGGGCCGAAACGTCGTGTGACCTCATCGAGCACGGCGCCGAGATGATGGTCGTCGCAGTCCGCTTCCAAGCCATCGAGTGTATGAAAGACATCGGCGTCCACAAGACCCGTAAGCATCACTCCCGCCCGAATGTAACGACCATGAGGATCGAATCTATGACGCAGGGCCTCGCATGCGGCTCTCGATATGGTGATCGGGTCATCGCTGGGGTCTTGCAATGTCGTGCATCCGTGGATGGAGAGATACTCCTTATCGACATTGAATGGGCTGCTGGCGCAGAAGGCATGTACCTGCGAGCATAGACCGTGCTGACGGCGCAACCGTCGGCAGGCGTTTTGGGCGTATAGTCCGAGCGCCTGACTGATATCGTCGAATTTCGTAATCGGTGTGGAAAACATCCGCGAACACAGAATCTGGTCGGTGCGTGCTCCCTTGTCGGCATCCGATTGATCCGCCATACAGGCGATACCGCGCAATTCCAGTACGGTGCACTCCAACACCACCGAGAAACGGCGTCGAATCATTACGGGGTCGGCATCGCGCAGCTGCAGCGCGTTGATGATACCCATGGCCTGTAACGCGCGTGTCAAATGGCGGCCCACGCCCCAGACCCGTTCCACGGGTATCGCCGCCAACACCGTGGCGATGTAATCGGCTGTGGCGTCGTCCCATACGGTTACGCCGTGTTCGTCAGGATGGTCCTTGGCCCAATGATTCGCCACCTTGGCCAGGGTCTTACTGGGCGCGACGCCGATGCTGATCGGAATGCCGATGCCGGTCAGCACCGCTTCGCGCATGCGAATGCAGGCGTCTGCGGTCGTATGCGCATCCCAAGGAGAGCGTAGAAAGCATTCGTCGATCGAGTAGATTTCCTGGTGCGGAAAGTGTCCACGCATCAGCGACATCATGCGCGCGGACAGGCTGGCGTACAGTTCATAATTCGAGCTTCGTGCGATCACGCCGTCATGCGTTGCCTGTTCGCGGATTTTGAACCATGGCGTGCCGTTGACGATGCCCAACGTCTTGGCCTGCGCCGATCGTGAGACCACGCAGCCGTCGTTATTGGATAGTACGACGACGGGCCGCCCCATCAGCGAGGGGTCGAACACCGTCTCGCAGGAGGCGAAAAAGCTATTCGCATCGGCGAGCACGATCAGTTTGCCACTCAACTGGTCCACCCATCATGTGGGTAATGATCGTGGGTGTGGATGATGGATGCCGGTTTTGGTTTCGCCGGCGCAGGGGATGACATGGGGGACAAGGACGTAGATCTGGATGTCGATGATGCAGGGAAGGATGTGGGGGCGTCTTGGGGTGGAATTTCATGAGATCGCGTCGGGACGGTGACGTCGGTGCGTTGGGTGCCGGATGTCCGCTGGCCCGTCTGAATTCCCGGGGCCGAATGCGTGACATCGTAGCGTTGCGATGCCGGCTTCCGGTATGCTCGTCGTTGACTGTGGAAATTACCTGTGACCACGCCCCATACCGTCAGCTCCTCATCGTTCGATGGTCGAAAATCAGGGTATCTGGGGTTTTCGGCATGGAGCACAGGCCTGGACCCTTGTAAAAGAAGGCGTTTAACGGTCAGCTCTCCATTGAGCACCGCGATGATGACGTCACCGGATTGTGGCGTCAACGCACGGTCGACCACCAGAAGATCGCCGTCCCATATTCCCGCGCCCTGCATGGAGTCGCCGGCCACCGTGACGATGAACGTGGTGTCGGGATGCTCGATGATATGTTCATCGAAGCTGAAATCACCGGAAAAATAATCTTGGGCGACCGAGGGAAAACCGGCGTGTACGGATTCCAGGGCCATGGGTACCGCGGTGGGGGCGGACGTGGCCCGATATACATGGATGGCCCTGCAAAGCTCCGGTGGGCATGGAATCTGAAAACGCGGAAATGCCGGAATCGTCGTCTGCGTCATATCGCACCTCCACTGTATTCGAACATATGTTCGAATACAGTATGAATGAAGAGCACGACAAACGCGGCCACTGGCGTACCGCGCTGTGTCCATTCTCAAATTCCGTTTATTGCCTATTGGTGCCTGTTGCTTTTGTACCGCTGCGCCGGTACGAGCATATGCCAGCGGTGCGCGATCGCATTGGGAACGCCATGGCCGCATCCTCGGGTTCATGTTCCGTGAGGATACCGGTCTCGACCATTACCATGCAGCGCCGGTACATCCCGAAACCCAAGAGCCGAATCGTCTCCGGGAATGGATGCGGGGAGACAGGCAGCGCAGCAATGAATATCGACGATTGGACCAATCGATGCCCGTTCAACACCCCTCTC
Organism: uncultured Bifidobacterium sp.; assembly: GCA_937874315.1. Lineage (GTDB taxonomy): Bacteria > Actinomycetota > Actinomycetes > Actinomycetales > Bifidobacteriaceae > Bifidobacterium. Next base: position 4,126 of record CALNAE010000240.1, read on the forward strand.
GAGGTGAGGGACGAAGGCATGCCGGTTCAGTCATGTTCACCGGCCTTGGCGATGTGGTACTTGGGCAACGTGATTTCGAAATTGGCGCCACGGGAGTCATCGACGACCTTGACGGTCCCGCCATGCAACTGCGCCGCCCAGCGCGCGATGGACAGTCCCAGGCCGGTGCCGCCCGATTCCGTGCCCGGCCCGGTTTTCCCTTTGACGAATCTGCGGAAGATGTCGGAACGTGCCTCGTAGGGGATCTGCGAGCCATAGTTCACCACATTGGTGACCACGGTACCCAAATCTCGGTTCTCATGCGCTTCGATCAATACCACGGTGCCATCTGCGGAATGTTTGAGCGCGTTGGAGATGATATTGGTAAAGAGCTGGCGCAGTCGATCCTGATCGCCTTCGATCAGCAGGTTGTCGGGGATGCGCAGATGAATGTCGTGCGCATGTCCTGCATCGGCTATCTCCAACGGTTTGACGGTGTCATCGACGAACTGGGAGAAATCGAACCGCTCGATTTCCAGGCTCGCGGCACCCGCCTCCATACGGGAGAGATCCAGCAGGAAGGCGATGAGATCGGAGAGCCGATGCGTCTGGTTGAGGATGCCCTCGAGATTGGCCGGCGTCGGCTCGACCACGCCATCGGCGAGATTCTCCAGCATCGCCTGCAACGCGGAAACCGGTGTGCGTAGTTCATGACTGACGTTGGCCACCATATCGGTTCGCATCTGGTCGGCATGCTGCAGTTCCCCCGCCATCTCGTTGAACGATCTCGCCAACTGCCCGATCTCATCATTGCTGCCGCGCCCGGTCTCCACGCGCACGGTGTAATCGCCATCGGCCATGGCCTCGGCCGCATCCCTCATCTCGCGTAACGGGGCAATCAGTCCGCGAGAGAAGAAATACGTAATGCCCAGTGCGACGATCAGAGTCAGCGGCATGGCGATCCAACCGCTGAGCTTCACCTTGAGCAGCACCCATGCCATCGCGAAGGCGATGGCGGTGGAGATGACGATCAGAATGCTCAGTTCGGTCTTCAGAGAGCGGAACAATCCGATGGGCCGGCCATCCTTCATGTTGGGCGCCGAACGTTTGAACTGGTCAGCGGATGGCATATGCGCTTTGGATGGCATATGACCGCGGGGAGAGATGCGTGATTTGGAGAAGGGCATGGAGTTTAGTGCGCGTCCTCGTCGGTACCACTGTCGGTACCCTCATAGGTATCCCTGTCGGCGCCCCCTTCGCTACCGTCGTTCTCGGGCGGTTCGAACGCATATCCCACGCCGTGGGCCGTGCGAATCATCTCTGAACCGAGCTTATGACGCAGCGCCTTGACATGCGAATCGACCGTGCGGGTACCGGAGGCATCCGGCCAGTCCCATACCTCCTCGAGTAGTTTTTCGCGTTTGAAAACGGATTTCGGCTTACGCGCCAACGTGGCCAGCAGATCGAATTCCGTGGGGGTGAGATGAATCTGCTCTCCGCCGAGGGTGACGATGCGCTGACGCGGATCGATGATCAACGGGCCGAAATCGAGGATCTTCTCGTTCTCGAGATTCTTGGCGATGATCGTGGCACGTTCAACGCGTCGCAACAACGCCTCGCAGCGCGCGATCAGCTCGCGCGGAGAGAATGGTTTGGTCATGTAGTCGTCGGCGCCGGCTCCCAGACCCATCACCTTGTCGGATTCCGCATCGCGCGCGGTGAGCATGAGCACGGGAACCGGTCGTTCTGCGATGATCCGTTTGGTGGCCTCTATACCATCCATCACCGGCAGCATGATATCCATGATGACCAGATCCGGCTTGAGCGCGCTTGCCGCGCGCACCGCGCTCATGCCGTCGGAGGCCACTCGCGCGGTCCAACCGTTGGCGGTGATGCGCTGCGCAATAGCCGTGGCGAGATCAGGCTCGTCCTCAACGACCAGTATGGTCCTTGGCTTCGTCTGGTGAGTCGTGGAATTGAACATGGAAAAGCCGCCTTTCAGTTTTTCGGTTCCAAGAATACCGCTCCCAGAGCCGGGATGGTCAGCCGGGCCGACCATTCGCGTGAATGATATGCCTCGGGTTGGGCTTCAAAACTGCCATTGTGGATATTCGACCCACCATAGCGCTCATCGTCGGTAGTCAGTACCTCATGCCATGTTCCGCCCTGCGTCAGCGGTACCCGATAGTTTTGCCACGCCTCGCCGGAGAAGTTGACGATAACGACCATCTGCTCGCCCTGTGAACCGATGCGCACGAAGGAGAGGGTGTTGTGATCGCCGTCGTCGCTGGTGAGCCACTGGAAGCCGGCGGGATCGAAATCCTGACTCCACAGCGCGGGGGAATTCCGGTACAGGTCGTTGAGGTCGGATACCAGCCGTTGCACGCCACGATGCCAGTCTTGGTTGAGTGATCCCCAATCGAGCGAACCCTCATGGTTCCATTCGCCCACTTGAGCGATCTCGTTGCCCATGAAGGTCAGGTTCTTGCCCGGATGCGCCCATTGGAAAGCGAACAACGCGCGAACGCCGGCATAGCGCTGCCACTCGTCGCCGGGCATCTTTTCGAATAGCGAGCCCTTGCCATAGACGACCTCGTCGTGGCTGATCGGCAACACGTAGTGTTCGGAGTACGCGTAGACCATGGAGAAGGTGATTTCGTTGTGGTGCCACTTGCGGTTGATCGGTTCCTCATGCAGATATTGCAGGGTGTCATGCATCCAACCCATATTCCATTTGAGGCCGAATCCCAGTCCGCCGGCGTCGGTGGGCGTCGTGACGCCCGGATAAGCGGTGGATTCTTCGGCGATCATCATGACGCCGGGGTAGTTCTTGTATGCGGTGGCGTTGGCTTCCTTGAGAAAATCGATGGCCTCAAGGTTCTCACGGCCGCCATAGATGTTGGGATGCCATTGACCGGCCTTGCGGCTGTAGTCCAGATACAGCATCGAGGAGACGGCGTCCACGCGCAGGGCGTCGATATGGTATTCATCCAGCCAGAAGCAGGCGTTGGCGACCAGGAAGTTGCGCACCTCCCGTCGTCCGAAGTTGAAGACATAGGTGCCCCAATCGGGATGCTCCCCACGGGTTGGATCGGGATCCTCGTACAGCGGCGTGCCATCAAAGCGGCCAAGGGCGAAACCGTCCTTGGGGAAATGCGCGGGCACCCAATCCATGATGACGCCGATCCCCGCGTTATGCAGCCGATCGATGAGGTATTTGAAATCGTCGGGATCACCCAGTCTGGAATCGACCGCATAATAGCCGGTCACCTGATAGCCCCACGAGCCGGAGAAGGGGTGCTGGGCCAGCGGCATGAATTCCACGTGGGTGAAACCCTCATGAGCAACATAGTCGGCGAGTTTGTCCGCCAGATCGCGATAGTTGTTCAGGGAGCGGTCCCAGCTATTGGCGTTGACCTCGTAGATGCTCAGCGGACCGTTTTGTGGATTGGTGCGTCTGCGACGGTCCATCCACGCATCGTCATCCCATTCATATTGCGAATCGAAGGTGACGGATGCGGTGTGGGGTGGAATCTCATGCGTGGACTCCATGGGATCCGCCTTCATCACCCAGTTGTTGCTTGAGGTGAGAATTTCATACTTATAGGTTTCGCCGGCGTCGACGCCCGGAACGAATAGTTCCCAGATGCCTGATGAACCGATTTCCCTCATGGCGTCGCGATGGCCGTCCCAACCATTGAAGTCGCCCACGACGCGCACCGCGTGGGCGTTCGGAGCCCAGACGGTGAAATCGGTGCCGACCAACGGCCTGCCGGGTGTGCCGTCTTCGGAGCCCATGGGGTCGTCGAGGTGTTTGACGTGGGCGCCCATGACCTCCCAGAGCCGTTCGTGACGTCCTTCGCCGAACAGATATGTGTCGATGTCGCCGATCATGGGCAGATATCGGTATGGTTCGTCCTCGACGATCGAGATATCGCCTTCGTAGGTGGTGCGAACACGATAATCCGGTATGGACCGGGTTCCTTGCGGCGTAGTGAGGGCCGGCCCGACGGCAACGAAGATGCCATTGTATTCGTGCGTCGCCGTGTACTCACCCTGCTCGGTGAGAATGACCACGCTTCGGGCGAGCGGTCTGAACGCTCGGTAGGTGACGGTCCCTGTCTGGTCACCGGATCCGAGGTGCCCGCCGAGGACCTCATGCGGATTGTAATACCTTGCATTGCTCACCGCGTCCAACTTGTCCCTGCTGATGGGCAGCGCGACGAGATCATCATTGATATTCGATTCTGTAACCATGCTCAAAGCATAGACACGATTTGGCCGCGCATGTGCATATCGTTCGTCGTGTCGTAGGGATTTGCCTGCGAATATCGGTGAAGTCCGTGGCATATGGCATGATTATCCGAGATTATTGCTGTTCTCACGGAGGATTCATGGGGTATAAGGTCGGAGACATGGTGGTGTACCCGCGTCACGGGGCTGCAAAGGTCGAAGCCATCAATGAACGAACGGTCAAGGGGATCACGCGTAAGTATCTGCAGCTTTCCGTTCTGTCTTCCGACGGGTTGGTGATCAACGTCCCCGTTGAAAACGCCAAGAAGGTCGGGGTGCGCGACATCGTCGACGCGGAGGAGGTCTCCAAGGTATTCGAGATTCTACGTACTCCGATCGTCGAAAAGGAGATGAACTGGTCGCGCCGGTATAAGCTCAATGTCGAGAAGATCGCGACGGGGGATGTCAACAAGATCGCGGAGGTGGTGCGCGATCTGGCGCAACGGGATGTCGACGAACACGGTTTGTCGGCTGGTGAGAAGCGCATGCTGATACGGGCGAGGAGCATTCTTACCTCCGAGATCGCACTGTCCGAGAAGATCGATGAGGACGAGGCCCAGCGGCTGTTGGACGTAAACCTCGGATACGCGGATCCGCAGCCCGGCGATGAGCGGCATCACAGCGGCGCTCCTGAGGAGCCGGCTGCGCAGACGTTGGAGCGGCTGGAACGCGAATCCAAGAAGGCCCACAAGAAATAGCGGGGTAGAGGCTCCGTCGACGGCGGACCGGTCGCGACGGGTTCGCCGTCGTGTGGTTCGCGTCCGCACGACACTGATGAACGACACGTCCGCACGACACTGATGAACCAGACGTTTCGGTCGCCGTCGCCGCCGCGCTGATTCACAAACCGACATTACGGTGACGGCCGCAGTCAGTCCTTCGATGAGGTGGACGGGGACGGAGTTGCCGAATCGGTTGTGGTGGCGGAGGGACTCGATGAGGGCGACTCCCGTTCATGCTTCGCAACCGTGTCGGATGGTATGTCGGTGGATAGCCGATCGACGATATCGGCTATCCACGAGACCAGATCCTTGTCATCTTGCGGTAGCTGTTCGGTTACGTTCAGAACCGGCACCTTGTTCTGCTGCGCGGACTGAATCAATGTGGTCGCGGCGACGCTGGGCACCTGTGCGTTGGCGATGAGCACATCGACCTTGCATTGTTCAAGCAGGCGCTGGAAATTGTCCATGTCCGCGGTTCCGGGCTCCATGGACGATGCGGCGGCCTGCGCATAGCCGCGCGGCGTAAGCTCTTTGAACCCCATCTCGGCCATGAGATAATAGGTCACGGCGTCCGTGGCGGCATATGTGGGTGCCTTGTGATCCGCGCCGAAGGTCTTCATGGCTTTCTCAAGCGTGTTTTCCTCGTCATCCCATTGCTTGAGTCTGGCCGCGAAGGCTTTTTTCTTCGCGGGACGTTCCTTCGAGAACGCATCGGCCAGTTCCGAGGCCATGCCCTTGCGCGCGTCCTTGGAAAACCATAGATGAGGATTGTCGCCTTCCAAGGCGCCGACGATGTCCGCGGCGGAGATGGTCTGAGTGCCCTTCGCGCCGTTCTTCGCAGCCCAACTGTCATAACCTGCGCCATTGGAGACCAATATGGTCGCCTTCTGAAGTTTTGCGATATCGGAGGCCTTCGGCTCGAATTCGTGCGGATTGGCGGTTGTCGAGGTGATGATGGTGGTGACGTTCACATCGTCGCCGCCTATTTGTTTGGCCAATGAACCCCATTGGCTCACGGAGGCCACGACGGCGATGGGCCCGGCCGCCGGCTTGGGTGTCGAGGTCGCTGTGGGTGCGGACGAGCGCCATTGGCACGCCGACAGTGAAATCGTCAGACCTGCCGCGACCACGGTTGCCAGAATCCGTCTCAACGTCTGTGCATGCAGCCCCATAACAGCCTTTCCGCCTCTCTCCGTCTTCGGATATCACATGGCGGTCGTTGGACGAAGACCTGCTTCGTGATGCAAACCACGCGACATGTACGACTCTACCTCACGTTAATCTATCGTCTGGAGGGTTCATCGGCAAACGGAGAAGAGGTTGGCATATGCCCATAATGCTCGACGGCACCATGGTGGCTTCCACGATCAAGCGTGATCTGGCCAAACGGGTGGCGATACTGGCGCACCGGGGTGTGCGACCAGGTCTGGGGACGTTGCTGGTGGGTGACGACCCTGCGTCCGCACGTTACGTGGCGGGCAAACACGCCGATTGCACCGAAGTGGGCATTCGATCGATTCAGCGTACGCTGCCGGTGGATGCGAGCCAGGAACGGATCATGCGCAGCATCCACGAGCTGAACGAGGACCGTGCCTGCACCGGTTTCATCGTCCAGCTGCCGCTCCCGGACGGCATCGATCAGAATGCGATCGCCGATGCCATCGACCCCGCAAAAGATGCGGATGGCATGCACCCCTATAACTTGGGGCAATTGGTGTTGCATGTCGATGGGGCGCCTGACACGCCCCAACCGTGCACGCCGAGGGGCATCGTGGAGCTGTTGACCCGGTATCGGCTTGATTTGGAAGGCAAAAACGTCTGTGTGATCGGTCGCGGCGTCACCGTGGGCCGCACCGTCGGTCTGTTGTTGACTCGGCGCAGCTCCAACGCCACCGTGACGCTGTGCCATACGGGAACCCGCGATATTGAGCGGATCATGCGGGACGCCGATGTCATCATCGCGGCGGCGGGACGACCGGGATTCGTCACGCCGGCGACCATGAAACGCGGCGCGGTGCTCGTGGACGTGGGCATTACCAGGATGCTGGACAGAGCCACGGGTCGGTATCGCATCAGGGGAGACGTCGATAAGGCCTGTTATCCATTGGCCGGTGCCTATACGCCGAATCCCGGCGGTGTGGGGCCGATGACCAGGGCGATGTTGCTGACCAACGTCGTGGAGATGGCGGAGCGTTCGGCGCGATGACACGCCCGGATTATTATGATGATTTTGGACAGGGTCTCTTGTATCCTGAACCTTGTATGTGTCCGAAAGGGCGCACGATAACTGAATACGGTAATTTATCCATCCACTAGTTAACAGAAACCACTTATTTAATGGCAGAGAACAATACGGAAGTCACCAAGGTCGCGATTAACGACATCGGTACCGAAGAGGACTTCATCAAGGCAGTCGATTCCACCATCAAGAATTTTGACGATGGCGATTTGGTCGAGGGGACGGTCGTGAAGGTTGATCACGACGAGGTCCTGGTCGATATCGGCTACAAGACCGAGGGTGTCATTCCCTCCCGTGAGCTTTCCATCAAGAAAGACGTCAAGCCCGATGAGGTTGTTGAGGTCGGGGACCCCATCGAAGCTTTGGTCGTCACCAAGGAAGATAAAGAGGGTCGTCTGATTCTGTCCAAGAAGCGTGCTCAGTACGAACGCGCTTGGGGCGACATCGAGAAGATCAAGGAGAACGACGGCGTCGTCGAAGGCACTGTCATCGAGGCTGTCAAGGGCGGTTTGATCGTGGACATCGGTCTGCGTGGCTTCCTACCTGCTTCCTTGGTCGAAATGCGGCGCGTCCGCGATCTTTCCCCCTACATCGGGCAGAAGATCAAGGCCAAGATTCTCGAGCTCGACAAGAACCGCAACAACGTGGTGCTTTCCCGTCGTCAATATCTCGAGGAAACCCAGTCCGAAGTGCGCGAGACCTTCCTGTCTCAGCTTAAAAAGGGTCAGATCCGTGAAGGGGTCGTCTCCTCGATCGTCAACTTCGGCGCGTTCGTCGATCTGGGCGGCGTCGATGGCCTGATCCACGTTTCCGAGCTGTCTTGGAAGCACATCGATCATCCGTCCGAGGTCGTCAAGGTCGGAGACAAGGTCACCGTCGAGGTGCTCGACGTCGATCTCGATCGCGAGCGTATCTCCCTGTCGCTCAAGGCAACCCAGGAAGACCCATGGCAGCGTTTCGCCCGTACCCATGTGCCCGGGCAGATCGTCAAGGGCAAGGTCACCAAGATCGTGCAGTTCGGCGTCTTCGTCTCCGTCGAAGACGGCATCGAGGGTCTGGTGCATATCTCCGAGCTGGCCAACCGCCACGTGGAGAATCCGGAAACCGTCGTCAAGCCGAACGAAGAGGTCTTCGTCAAGGTTATCGATGTCGATCTCGATCGTCGTCGTATCTCCCTGTCGCTCAAGCAGGCCAACGACTCCGTCGATCCGTCCTCTGAGGACTTCGATCCGGCGCTGTACGGCATGCCCGCCGAATATGACGAGGAAGGCAACTACAAGTATCCGGAAGGCTTCGATCCATCCACCAATGAGTGGATCGCCGGATACGAGACGCAGCGTCAGGAATGGGAGTCGCAGTACGCGACCGCCCATGACCTGTGGGAGCAGCACAAGGCATTCGCCGCGAAGGAGATCGAGAACGCCGCCACTTCGGCAGCCGAAGATGGACAGGGTTCTCATGAGGAGAAGGCCGAAGAGACTTCGTCCTCCAACTACTCCACCGACGCGAATTCCGAAGGCACGCTGGCTGGCTCCGATCAGCTCGCCGCTTTGCGCGAACAGTTGCTGAGCGAAAAGAAGTGAATCGTACCCGCGGACGCCGGATATACCCGCGTCCGCGGGCATCGTTTCCTATGACGTGGTGACTCGTCGGCGAGCGAAACGTCGATCCGAATCGCTGAAGGAGTCGAGGACATTAGACCGAGTGCCGTGCCGATGAGTGTCCCGGGTGAAAGCCCGGTCCCCTGTAACGGGGACCGGGCTTTTGCCGTATCGGCGCGTATCGCGGCATCGTTCGTCGCGCCGTAGCCGGCAGGTGCGACGAACGTTAGGCGGCGGACGCTAGGATAAAGGGCATGTGTTGCATTCGTATCGGTCTGACCGGTGGCATCGCCGCGGGCAAAAGCACCGTCGCCGCCCGCCTGCGTGAACTGGGCGCCTACGTCATCGATTACGATGTGCTCGCCGCCGCCGTGGTCGCCCCGGGGAGCGAGGGAATGCGTCAGATCGTGCGGGCATTCGGCGTGCGGGCCATGCGCGAGGACGGCACATTGAACCGTGCGTGGATGGCCGAACATATCTTTGGCGTCGCGGCGGATCGGGATGCCCGCGATCGTCTTGATGCGATCGAGCATCCATTGATCTATGAGCTGGCGAAACGAAAAGACCGGGAATTTCGATGTGATTCTTCGCGGCGGACGCATGGGCCCGATGGCGTGCGGGTCGACGGATGCCGCGTCATCGTTCACGATGTTCCGCTTCTGGCCGAGGTCATCGACGTGATCCCCTTTGCCTTCGAACATATCGTCACGGTGGAGGCGCCGGAATCCGTACGGATCGAGCGGATGATGCACGCCCGGGCGATGAGTCGCGCGCAGGCCGAGGACCGGATCCGCCATCAGACGAATCGCGAGAATCGCCTGAAGATAGCCGATATAGTCATCGATGCGACACAACCTATCGAACGAATGTTCGAAACCGTTGATACGCTGTATGATCAATGGACCGCGCGTTCGTAGAGGCGATGGATGTCTTGTCCGACGTGCGCTGGCGCTGGAGAGGAACGGCATGGGTTTTAATATCGAACGAGCGAACAAGCCGTTTGTGGTGAAGTCGCCATATCATCCATCCGGCGATCAGCCGCAGGCGATCGAGGAGTTGGCCTCTCGAATCGAAAATGGCGAAAACGACGTCGTGCTGATGGGTGCCACCGGCACGGGGAAAACAGCGACCACGGCATGGCTGATCGAACGACTTCAACGGCCGACCCTGATTCTCGAGCCCAATAAGACACTGGCGGCCCAGCTATGCGCGGAGTTCCGGCAGCTCATGCCCGATAACGCCGTCAGCTATTTCGTGTCGTATTACGACTACTATCAGCCGGAAGCCTACATTCCGCAGACCGATACCTATATCGAGAAGGACTCGAATATCAACGACGACGTCGAGCGACTGCGCCACGCGGCGACGGCGAATCTGCTGACCAGGCGTGACTGCGTGGTGGTCGCCACCGTATCGTGCATCTATGGGTTGGGCACGCCGGAGGAGTACGCCGGTCGGATGCTGTTCCTCAAGGAAGGGCAGCGGCTGGATCGGGATACGCTGCTGCGCAAATTCGTGGACATGCAGTATAAACGCAACGACATCGCCTTCACGCGTGGGACCTTCCGCGTGCGGGGCGACACCGTGGAGATCATACCCGTGTATGAGGAGCTGGCCGTCCGCATCGAATTCTTCGGTGACGAGATCGACCGCATCTCGACCTTGCATCCATTGACCGGGGATGTGATCGCGCATGAGTCTCAGGTTCATATTTTCCCCGCATCGCACTACATCGCCGGTCCGGAGCGTATGGAGCACGCGCTGAAAAGCATCAAGTCCGAATTGGACGGAAGGGTTGCCCAACTGCATAAGCAGGGCAAGGAGCTGGAGGCCCAACGCCTTACCATGCGCACGACCTATGATCTGGAGATGCTTACCCAGGTGGGGGTGTGCTCAGGCGTGGAAAATTACTCTCGGCATTTCGATGAGCGCGCTCCCGGAACGCCCCCGCACACGTTGTTGGACTTCTTCCCCGACGATTTCCTGCTGGTTATCGATGAATCCCATGTCACGGTTCCGCAGATCGGGGCGATGTACGAGGGTGACGCCAGCCGTAAACGCACGCTGGTGGAGCATGGTTTCCGGCTGCCTTCGGCCATGGACAACCGACCGCTGAAATGGCCGGAGTTTCTTGATCGTGTAGGGCAGACCGTATATCTGTCGGCCACTCCGGGCGACTACGAGGTCGGGCTTTCCGACGGCGTCGTGGAACAGATCATACGTCCGACCGGGTTGCTGGATCCCAAGGTCGAGGTACGGCCCGTGACGGGACAGATCGACGATCTGCTCGCCGAAATCAAGGATCGTGTGGCACGTAATGAACGCACGTTGGTGACGACGCTGACCAAGAAGATGGCGGAGGATCTCACGGATTATCTGCTTGAACGCGGCATCAAGGTCGAATATCTGCATTCCGACGTCGACACGCTTCGACGCGTGGAGTTGCTGCGAGAATTGCGTGAAGGCAAAATCGACGTGATCGTGGGAATCAACCTGTTGCGTGAGGGACTTGATTTGCCCGAGGTTTCGTTGGTCGCCATTCTCGATGCCGACAAGGAAGGGTTCCTGCGTTCATATCGTTCGCTGATACAGACGATTGGTCGTGCCGCGCGCAACGTATCCGGCACGGTGATCATGTATGCGGACGAGAAGACCGACGCCATGCGCAAGGCCATTGATGAGACAGATCGTCGCCGGGAACGGCAGATCGCCTATAACAAGGCTCATGGCGTGGATCCCAAGCCCCTGATCAAAAAGATCAGCGACGTCAACGACATGCTTGCCAAGGAGGATGTCGATACCGAGACGCTGCTCGAAGGTGGCTACCGCAATTCCGGCAAGGCGGGCAACACTCATCTGGGCGTGCCGAATTTCGATGCCGTCGAGGCGGATAAGCGGCACAAGGAAATCCTGAAGGCAGGCCTGCCGGCGCAGGACTTGGCGGACCTCATTCGGCAGTTGAGCGAGCAGATGCACACGGCCGCCGAGGAACTGCAATTCGAACTGGCGGCACGGTTACGCGATGAAATCCGGGATCTTAAGAAGGAACTGCGCCAGATCACCAAGGCTCAACTCTAGTTGGGGCCGCGGTCCCCGGGCTGTCAGGACCACGGATCACAGCGCCGAAGCCGATAGAGCGCCAGGAAGGAGCCCCGAATGTTGAGGTCACCGGTGATTCGTATGCTGGGAGGTATGTCTGAAACCCCGCTGGCGTTCATGTTCGTTACCTTCGTTGTCTTTGTGGTGTTCTTTGTCGTGGATCTTTTCGTCATCGGACGTAAGCCACATGTGCCCTCAACCCGGGAGTGCGTGCAGCATATCGCGTTCTTCGTCGCGGCGGCGCTGATATTCGGCGTGTGCGTATGGTTCGTCGCCGGCGCGAAGCCTGCCGTCGAGTTTTATTCCGGCTGGCTGACGGAATATTCCCTCAGCATCGATAATCTATTCGTCTTCGTGATCATCATGTCGAATTTCGCGGTCCCCAAGCAGCTGCAGAAGTACGTGCTCAGCGTCGGGATCACCGTGGCGCTGATACTACGCGGATTGTTTATTCTGGTCGGCGCCGCGATCATCAGTAGATTCACCTGGGTGTTTTTCCTGTTTGGGGCGTTCCTCATTTACACGGCGGTCAAACTTGTGTTGGGCGGTGGCGATGACGATGAGGAATACCACGAGAACGCGTTGATTCATGCGCTGCGCAAAGTCGTCAAAGTCACCGATTCCTATGATGGCGAGCGTTTACGCACCACGATCGGGGGAGCGCGGTACTGGACGCCGATGCTGATCGTATTTTTGACCATCGGTACCACCGACGTCATGTTCGCATTCGATTCCATTCCCGCGATCTTCGGTCTGACGAGGGATCCTTTCATCGTTTTTTCGGCGAATGTCTTCGCGCTGCTCGGTCTGCAGCAATTGTATTTTCTGCTTGGTGCGCTGCTGGACAAACTGGTGTACCTGCCCGCGGGGTTATCGGTGGTGCTGGGCTTCATCGGCGTCAAGCTCATCATGGAGGCGCTGCATGGCAATTCCCTGCCATTCATCAATGGCGGGCAGCCGATCGAGCAGGTACCCGAGATTCCCACATGGCTTTCGCTGGTCGTGATCGTGGTGGCGATCGGGGGAGCGGCCCTCGCCAGTGTGATTGCCATGCGCAGGGTCGAATCATCCTCGAAGGAAGAGTGACAAGGTCGGGTTGTGCCGCCACGAAACGCAGTTCGCAAACCCGTGTCGGGGCATGATCGAGACCGTTGCGCGGCCTGCGCAGATCGTCGTGAACGTGGACCACGGGAAAATGTGCATGCACATTACTGCACCGGTGACACGGCGTATTTTTGAACCTTATTTTTCCCTCTTGGCGCTGATAACATTGAACTGTTAACGCACACAACACGCCCAGACAAATTCATGGATTACGGTGGTGCCTCCTAGTAGACTGGGCTGCGGAAGTTGGGCCACACGGCCCAATCGTTACAGTCAAGATAGGCAGGCATGTATATGAGAAAAGCCAAGATTGTTGATACCATCGGCCCCGCAACCGAATCGCTCGAAAAACTCACTCAGCTCGTTGAGGCTGGTATGGATGTGGCTCGTCTGAACCGTTCACACGGTACGGCGGAAGATCATCTCAAGGTGTACAACAACCTGCGTCAGGCATCGAAGACCACCGGTCGCAACGTCGCAGCGCTCGTTGATCTCCAAGGTCCGAAGATTCGCTGTGGTTGGTTCAAGAAGAACTCCGACGGCGAGGACATGGTTCAGCTCAAGGAGGGTCAGGAATTCGTCATCACCACCGATGACGTCGAGGGTGATGAGCATCGCACTTCCACGACGTTCAAGGGTCTGCCGGGTGATTGCCATGCGGGCGATCCGATCCTCATCGACGACGGTAAGGTCCGTCTTGAGGTCACCAAGGTCGAGGGCAACGACGTGCATACCAAGGTCGTCGTCGCCGGACCGGTGTCCAGCCATAAGGGCATCAACCTTCCGGGCGTCGCGGTCAGCCTGCCGGCATTGACGGACAAGGATGAGAAGGATCTGCGCTGGGCCATTCAGACCGGCGCCGATATCATCGCCATGTCCTTCGTGCGGTTCGCTACCGACATCGATCGTGCCCATGAGATCATGGACGAAGAGGGTCGTCGTATCCCGATCGTCGCGAAGATCGAGAAGCCTCAGGCGGTTGAGAACCTGGAGGAGATCGTCAAGGCCTTCGACGGCATCATGGTTGCACGCGGCGATATGGCCGTGGAGATGCCATTCGAAGAGGTGCCGCTGGTCACCAAGCGCTGCATCGAATTGGCTCGTCAGTATTCGAAGCCGGTCATTGTGGCGACTGAGGTTCTCGGTTCTATGGTCCACACGCCGGTGCCGTCGCGCGCCGAGGCTTCCGACTGCGCTAACGCCATCTTCGATGGCGCCGATGCCACGATGACCTCGAATGAGACCGCCGTCGGCGAATATCCGGTGCAAACCGTCAAGACCATGAACCGCATCTCCACCTATGCCACTGAGCATGGCTTCGATCGCATCCCCAAGATGAAGAGCCTGGATATGTCCAGCACCGGCGCGGTGTCTTCGGCCGCCGTTGATCTGGCTGATAAGCTCAACGCCAAGGCGATCGTCGCCTACACGCAGACCGGTCATACGGTGCAGCGCGTGTCGCGCGAACGTCCGGCCGCTCCGATCTACGGCTTGACCAATGACGCGCACACATATCGCTGGCTCGCCCTGAGCTGGGGCACCGAGGGCTTCCTGCTCAAGGACGACTATCACGATATGAGCCGTAAGGATCTTATGGTCTTCACCGACAAGATCCTGCGCGACGCGGGCAAGGTCAACAACGGAGACAAGATCGTCATCCTGAGTTCCGCCCAGGGCGTTCACCAGCCCGGACGCACGGATTCGATCTATGTGCATACCGTCGGCGCCTGCGACTGATGATGTCGCTGCCCGGGGTTCGTCACGGCTGATGTGACGGGTCCTAGGGAGAAGCAATGCGATTGGCCGTCAACCTCGGAAGGGGTTGACGGCCAATCGCATTGCTGTCGCTGTTCTGTCGGTGTTTCCTGCCGCCGGGAGTCATGCCTCGATTCCCAGGCCGGCCTTAAGCCGCAGCACGGCGATAACCGACTTCGCATCGAGGATCGTGCCGTTGACCACGAGGCGATAGGCTTCATCGACGGTAAAATGGCGGATCTCAAAGCGTGGCGATTCGGGACCGACCTCGCCATGCTGCACGGGAGTAAGCCCCCTCGCGTAGAAGAGCACCGTGTGCTGTGTCGAGAAGCTCGGTGTGTTGATAAAACGTGTGAATTGCGTGAGGGTCTTCGCCTCATACCCCACTTCGTCGCGGAGTTTGCGTGCAGCCACCTCTTTGGGCTGCTCGTGGCTGTCCTTTGCGTGTCCGCAGGGGATCTCCAACGTCCAACGATGCGTGGGAATCCGATACTGCTCGATGAGCGGAATCGTACGTTCCTCGGTGAGGGCCACGATGCCGATCGTGTCGCCGAGCGCCTCGCTGAGAATATCGCGTTCGAAGTGACCGGCTTCCGCCGATGAGAATGCGACGTGCTCAACGTTGAAATAATGGCTGGTCATGACCGTGGTGCGCGAATCCTCTTCGACGGGAGCCGTTCTCCAAGGGTCGAATCTTCGGTATGTTTCATTGCTCATGTTTGCCTCCTCGGCGGCGCGATATTTCTTTTTAATATTAGCCCCGGTGTCTTCAAATCCGGTCCTGAATTGCCGTGCTCGACATGAGATTTCAGGGCGGTTCGTGCCGGCTGTACACATCAAAGCGCGACACACCAGTTGCGTGGTCGCTGAGATATGGTAGATTGCCAAATGGCGGTTTTCGCGTGAGAGCGCAGAGAATCGTGCGGATGCCCTTGTATCCCAATTGGTAGAGGAAACAGCCTCAAAATCTGTGCAGTGTGGGTTCGAGTCCCACCAAGGGCACGTCATTGGCGGCGGTCTGCAGTAAGTTCAACACCGTGGAACGATGCTCTGACCTGAATGTGATGCTGGAAAGAGGCTTGAGATGGCGGTAAAGAGGAACAGCGTGAAGCACGAGGACATCGAACAGGTGCTCAGCGATGAGGAGCTGAAGGCCGCTGCGACGTCGGAGAATGTCGAAGACAACGAAGCGCGGCAGGCTGCGGCTCCGACTACTGATGAATCCGAGACGAAGAAACCGACCGTGGTGGTCGCCGAAGATGAGTCGGTGAATCGGATGGACCTGGTGGCCATGCTCGAGGACAACGGCTATCACGTCGTCGGTGAGGCGGCCAACGGCGAGGAAGCCATCGAGCTGACGCGCAAGTATCGGCCCGATGTGGTCTGTATGGATGTAAAGATGCCGCGTATGGATGGCATCGCTGCGGCTGGCACCATCTGCGACGAGAACATCGCCCCCGTGGTGATGCTGACCGCGTATTCCCAGTCCGATCTCGTAAAGCAGGCCACTGGCGCCGGTGCCATGGCCTATGTCACCAAGCCGTATGAGGAGTCCAAGCTGTTGCCTGCGTTGCAGGTGGCCATGGGGCGCTTCGCCGAGATCAATGATCTGCTCGACAGTGTGGAACGCGGCGAGAATGAGCTCAAAGCGACCAAGGACGAGCTCAAGAAGCTGGAAGACAAGCTTAAGAAGGCCGAGGACACGCTGGAGGAACGCAAGTTCGTCGACCGCGCCAAGGGTTTGCTGATGGACAAGGCCGACTTCTCCGAGCAGGGCGCGTTCCGTTGGATTCAAAAGACATCCATGGACCAGCGCATTCCGAAGAAGCGGCTGGCTTTGGCCATCATCGCCAAATATGGCGATCAGAAGCCAGAGGAGACCGATGAGCGATAGTCTCGCATCCGACGATCCGCAGGGAGACAAGGGGACCCTGCTGGTCGTCGACGGGCATTCGCTTGCGTTCCGTGCGTTCTTCGCCCTGCCGGTCGAGAACTTCTCGACTTCGCAAGGCCAACCAACCAATGCGGTCTGGGGCTTCATCACCATGCTCGCGCAGGTGATCGATGCCGAGCATCCCAATCATCTCGCCGTCGCTTTCGACGTCAAGGGCGGTACCTTCCGCAACACGATGCTGCCACAGTACAAGGGAACTCGCGACGCCGCCCCCGAAGAGCTTCTCAGCCAGCTTCCGCTCATTCAGGAGCTGCTGCGGGCGTTGGGTGTGACCTATATCGAGATGCCCGGCTATGAAGGCGACGATGTCATCGGCACCATGGCCACGATGGGAGAGCGTTCCGGGTACCGCACGTTGGTACTGTCAGGCGATCGGGATGCCTTCCAGCTGATCGATGACGCGATTACCGTGTTGTATCCGGGCCACCATTTCAAAGATCTGAAGCATATGACCGCCGAGGCCGTCGAAGAGAAATATCATGTCACGCCGCGGCAGTATCCCGATCTGGCGGCGTTGCGCGGAGAGACCGCAGATAATATTCCCGGTGTCCCCGGCGTCGGCGACGGCTACGCCGCTAAGTGGATCAACGAATTTGGTTCGTTGTCCGATATCATCGACCATGCGTCGGAAATAACCGGCAAGAAGGGAGAGGCGCTGCGCGACAACATAGCGCAGGTTCGTCTCAATCGACGGGTGAATGCGCTGGTTCGTGATCTGGATTTGGGGGCGAAGATCGAGGACTTCTCTTTCGGAGCGGTCGATATCGACCGAATCGACGCCTTATTCACACAGCTGGAATTCGGCGCCCGCACCAAACAACGCGTGATGTCGACGTTTAATGCGAGCGATGCCGACGTCGTGGCAACCTCGAAAAATGAGCATGAACCGATCGAAGCCGAGACCAGTGTCATCGCCGATGCCGGGCAGCTGTCGCACTGGATGTCGGAGCATCTGCCCGATGTGGACCGGTCGGATGACTCCGGCGACTCCGCCGGAACCGACGCGCCTGAGAAATTCAGTGGAGCGCGGCTGAAACGGGCTTGGGTTCTGCACGCTCAGGGCTCTGCGAAGCCAGGTGCCGCCCGACTGTCGAGACTGATGATACTTGCCGGCGATCAGGCGGCGGTGATTCCCGGCGTGCTGTTCGACGAGGGCGGGGACGGCGGACGGATCGTCGAAATCCTGCAGCGGTTCTGCCTCCGGCATGCTCGGACCATGGTGGTGCATGGGTACAAGGAGCATCGGCATATGCTTGCCTCGGTCGGGCTTGATCTCGTCGAGCCGTGGTTCGATACAAAGCTCGCCTGCTATGTGGTACAGCCGGATTTCCATGCCGAGACGATCGAGGAAGCCGCCGCCCATTTCCTCGATCTTCACACCGACTCCGCCGAGTCCGTGACGCAGGGCCAGCTGAATCTCGATGTCGCCGACGACGCCGATGAGGCTGGCCCGGCAGACGAATACCGAGATGCGGTGCGACAGCTGACGTTGGTGCGCGCCCTGGCCGATTATCTGGCTCCGATTATTGACGAACGGCAGCAGTTCGATCTTCTGCGCACCATCGAATTACCGGTGTCATCGGTACTCTACGCCATGGAGAGCACCGGTGCCTGTGTGGATGTCACACGGTTGCATGAGATGCGCGACGGCTTCGCCTCGGATGCCAGTCAGGCCCAGCAGATTGCATGGACGGCAGCCGGCACCGAGGTCAATCTGCAAAGTCCCAAGCAGCTCCAGAAGGTGTTGTTCGAGGACATGGGGCTCAGACCCACGCGGAAAACGAAATCCGGTTCATACACCACCAATGCGGCGTCACTGCAGGAACTGTATCTCAAATCGACACAGAATGAACGCGCCAACGATTTCCTCGGCGCGCTGCTGCGCCACCGCGAGACGAACAAGCTCAAGCAGATTGTTCAGACGCTTATCGAGTCGATTAACATGCGCGACCACCGTGTGCATACCACCTTCGAACAAACCGTGGCGGCGACGGGACGGTTGAGTTCCGTGGACCCCAATCTGCAGAACATCCCAAACCGCAATGCCGCGGGTCGTGAGATCCGTTCCGCCTTCGTACCAGGCGAGGGTTTCGAATCGCTGCTTAGCTGTGATTACTCGCAGGTCGAGTTGCGACTGATGGCCGACTTCTCCCGTGACGATGCGTTGATCGAGGCGTTCCGTTCAGGCACCGACTTCCATAAATATGTGGCGAGCTTGGTGTATGGCATTCCCGTCGATCAGATCAGCGCGGATCAGCGCAGCCACGTCAAGGCGATGAGCTATGGGTTGGCCTACGGGCTGAGCACCTATGGATTGGCCCGGCAGCTGCATATCAGTCCTGCGCAGGCCGATGTACTCAAGGAGAAGTATTTCGCGACGTTCGGCGAGGTGCATGACTATCTCGAATCGTTGGTGGCCACGGCGCGTAGCAAGGGATACACCGAGACGATGTTCGGGCGTCGTCGCTACTTCCCGGCGTTACGTTCCACCAATCGGGTGGCGCGTGACGCTGCCGAACGCGGAGCGCTCAACGCGCCGATCCAGGGGTCGGCGGCCGATATCATGAAACTCGCCATGATCAAAGCCGACCGTGCGTTGCGCGAGGCGAGGGTCGCCAGCCGTCTCGTCCTGCAGATTCACGATGAATTGATCGTGGAAATCGCGCCGGGCGAATCCGAACAGGTAACGGATATCGTCAGCGATGCGATGGAGCATGCCGTCACGTTGGCCGTACCGTTGGATGTATCCACGGGAATCGGATCGGACTGGCAACTGGCGGCCCACTGATTTCCGACCCATGAAAGGGGCTTGCGATGCCGTTGCTGCATCAGGTCGTCGATGTGCTCGAGACGTTGTATCCGCTACGATATGCACAGGATTGGGATGCCCCCGGGCTGGTCGTCGGCGATCTTCTTGATCCGGTGCGACGCATCGCCTTTGCCACGGACCCCACGATGGCCGTGATCAGGCAGGTCGTCAACGAGGACTGCGATCTGCTGATCTGCCATCACCCGCTGCTGTTTCGTCCGGTGCACGAGGTCGCCGGAGAGGATATCCACGGGCGAATCATCACTCTGCTCAGTCGTGCCCATTGCGCGTTGTGGGTGGGGCACACCAATGCGGACAGCGCCTATCGCGGTGTGGCGCAGGCCGCTGCGGACGCTTTCGGACTGACCAGGCAGCGTCCGCTGACGCCTATCGACGATCCGTTGACCGTACATAAGGTCGGTCTTGGCCGGGTGGGTGAGCTACGGGAACCGGTCAGTCTTGAGGTCTTCGCCCACACGGTCGCCGACGCCCTGCCGCACACCGAGCTTGGCGTTCAGGTGGCCGGACCGCTTGACGCGATGGTGAAGTCCGTGTGTGTGCTGCCGGGCGCGGGTGATTCGATGTTCGACGAGGTGAGGGACAGCGGCGTCGACGTGTATGTCACCAGCGACCTGCGCCACCATCCGGCCACGGACGCCATGGAACGCGCGCGGTATGAGGCCTCGTTGCGTGCGCACGGCATCGAGATCGGTCGTGGTGACGATCAACCACGACCGCTGCTGATCAATACGCCGCATAGCGCGATCGAATCGCTCTGGCTGAATTATGCCATGGAGGACGTGCCGCAGGCCATCGAGCGGGCCACCGGCGAGTCGGTGCAGCGTCCCAGGCCCATCGCAATCAACACCGATCCATGGACACTGTCGATACAAGAATGACGAAAGCACAGGCAATGGTTTCCGAGATTTCCGAAAATGAGACTTCCGCAGATGAAATTTCAGGACACGGCTCCTCACGTGACCACGTGCCCAGACACGAGGTATCCGGGCGTCTACGCCAGGCCAAACAAGGCATAGACGTCACCGTTCCCGCGCGCATCGCCGGTTCGACCACGGTGTATCGAGGCTCGATTTTCTCGGTCGATGACCGGCTGATCGTTTTGCGAGGCACCGATGGCGGGGAAACGACGATCCGCCGGCAGGTCATCGTGCACGCCCCCAGCGTGGTGATGCTGGTGCATGACCAGCTGCATGACCGCTATATTCTCGAACGTGAATACCGGGCGGGTTCCAACGTCTTCGCCTATGGCCTGCCCGCCGGATTGATGGATGCGGGGGAGCGACCGGAACACGCGGCGCTGCGCGAATTGCGCGAGGAAACCGGGGTGGTCCCCGACACGCCCGAGGATCTGGAGATCGACCATGTCGGCGATTGCTATTCCTCGGAAGGCATGACCGACGAACTGGTGCACATCATGGTCCTGCATCTGGCGAACTGGCACGGTACGGCCACCGAATTCGATTCCGACGAATACGTCGCGTCTCGGTGGGTCGACTGGCAGGAACTGCTGAACACGTCGATCAGGGAATCCAACGCCGTCATAGCCATACAGCACGAGATGCTGCGGCGTCTCAATGCGGTCTGAAACGGATGAATGGTGTTGTCGCCTGGATCATGAGTTCCCCAAGCTTCAAGGTTGGCGTGTCATACTGGAGATATGCAAATACGACCAGGATCGATGTATCCGCTTGGGGCGACCTATGACGGCGTGGGTGTGAATTTCGCTTTATTCTCACAGGTGGCCACCAAGGTTGAGCTCTGCCTATTCGACGAGAATGACAACGAGACCCGCATCGAGATGACCGAACAGAATTCCTATGTGTGGCATAATTACATTCCCGGCATCCAGCCGGGCCAATGCTATGGATATCGGGTATACGGCCCTTATAACCCGGAAGAGGGCCAATGGTGCAATCCGAATAAGCTGCTGCTCGACCCGTACGCCAAGGCCATCGAAGGCAACATCGATGGCGATCCCAGCCTCTACGCCTATTCCTTTGAACATCCCGATGACCCCGCGGTGATGAACACGCTGGATTCCGCCGACCATATGATGAAGGCCGCCGTCATCAACCCCTATTTCGATTGGGGCAATGATCGCAGCCCAGGCATCGCCTACCACGACTCGGTCATCTATGAGGCGCATACGCGCGGCATGACGAACCTGAACCAGGAGGTTCCTCCCGATATCCGCGGCACCTACGCAGGATTGGCGCATCCCAGCGTCATCCGTTACCTCAAGCGTCTGGGCATCACCACGCTCGAACTCATGCCGATCCACCAGTTCGTCAATGATCCCTTCCTGCAGAACAAGGGACTGAGCAACTACTGGGGATATAACACCATCGGGTTCTTTGCGCCGCATAATTCCTATTCCAGTTCCGGACAACGCGGCCAACAGGTCAACGAGTTCAAGGCGATGGTCAAGGCCTATCACCGCGCCGGCATGGAGGTCGTTCTCGATGTGGTCTACAACCACACCGCCGAGGGCAACGACCGCGGTCCCATTCTGAGCTTCAAGGGCATCGACAACGAGTCGTATTATCGACTTGTCGACAACGATAAGCGACACTATTTCGATACGACAGGTACCGGCAATTCGCTGCTGATGCGTTCGCCGCACGCCCTGCAGCTCATTACTGATTCGCTACGCTACTGGGTCACCGAGATGCACGTCGATGGCTTCCGTTTCGATCTGGCCGCGACGCTCGCCCGGCAGTTCCAGGAGGTGGACAAGTTGTCCGCCTTCTTCGACATCGTCGAACAGGATCCGATTATCTCTCGCGTCAAACTCATCGCCGAGCCTTGGGATCTGGGTTCCGGCGGATATCAGATCGGCGGTTTCCCCTCCAGCTGGTCCGAATGGAACGGCAGATATCGTGATTGTGTACGCGACTTCTGGCGTTCCCAGCCTTCGACGCTGCCTGAGTTCTCCAGCAGATTGATGGGGAGTTCCGATTTCTACCAGGTCAACGGTCGCCGACCGGTGGCATCGGTGAATTTCATCACCGCCCATGATGGGTTCACCATGAAGGATCTGGTCAGCTATAACGACAAGCATAACGAGGCCAACGGCGAGGACAACCGGGACGGCGAGAGCAACAACCGATCCTGGAACTGCGGGGTGGAGGGACCGACGTCCATCCGCGACATCGTTGAGCTGCGGCAGCAGCAGATGCGCAACCTGTTCGCCACACTGCTCGTCAGTCAGGGCATCCCCATGATTTGCGGCGGGGACGAGGTCGAGCGCACCCAGCAGGGCAACAACAACGCCTATTGCCAGGACAACGAGATTTCGTGGATGGGCTGGGAACTGGATAAGAATCAGCAGGATCTCTTTGATTTCGTGTCGAAGATGATTCATCTGCGCCTTGAACACCCGGTGCTGCACCGTCGCCGTTTCTTCGCCGGACGCGACCCGGGTGACGACGCCGCCGTCATCCCGCAGGCGGAATGGTTTGACCACACCGGATCGATCATGGATCTGGATGATTGGTCCAACACGCATGCCTTCTCAGTGATGCTGTTTCTCAACGGTTCGGACATCCCGGAGGTCGATCGGTATGGCAATCGGATGGTGGACAACGATTTCATCCTGATCTTCAATGCGCATTACGAGCCGATCATGTTCACCCTGCCCGACGAACAGTACGGCAACAAGTGGCAGCTGATCGTCGACACGCATAATCCCACTGGCCCGGAACTGAGTTATGAGGCCGGGTTCTCGATTACCGCGCAGTCGCGCAGTTTCCTCCTGCTCATGAGCAGCAAGAAACCCTCGGCCGCTCTCGACGACGAAGACGAGTAGTACGTGCGGCAGGGCGGTGAGTGAAGGCGATCGTCAGCTGTATCGGGTTGGTGGGTCGTTGCACCTGCGCCGTCGATGGAATGCGCGGCAGCGGTGTGATGAGCATCGGGTTGTTGGGTCGTCTGGCCGTCGCGCAGCTCAGCGGTCCGCGGCGAGTCGAGACTCCAGTGGCGTCTCGGCCTCGTCGCTTGGCAGCGGCTCGGGATTGTTGATGATCGCCGATGTCTGCGTGTGCATCAGCTGGGTCTGAATACGGTCCGCCTCGATGGCGGCGATCTGGCGTGAGAACACGATGAACCAGCCGAGGAACAACAGACCGGCCATCGCTTCGACATTCGTAAGGGTGTTGCCGCCGAGTAGCCAGATAACGCCGGCGGCGCCCGAAATCACGATGGCCAGGTCGGAGGCCACGTAGATGACCTTCGACAGCTGCGGGACCAGCAGGGGCAGACCAATCATCAGCATGGTCATGATGCCGGGCAATCCACGGGCGAAGACGTTATGCACGATGGGATGCGGCGTGTATCGAAACACACCGATGCCGACGAAGGCGATTCCTGAGAGGGTGAGGAGTCCGGAGAGCACGCCCATACGGATCTTGAAATGCGGCGCGGCACCGCCGCCCTCACCGGACTGCCTGTCGCCGTCCCATAGCAGACGCATGCGCTGGGCGGTGATGAGCTCCGAGACGGCGAAGTAGCTCACGATGATGATGCAGATGCCCGCCAAAATCAGCGTCCAGTTGAACATGGACGCGGCGAACGTGGTGCGGTCGCCCAGTTGGGAGAAGTTGTTGTTGTACCAGTATGGGTCGTCGCTGGTCATGCCGGCGGTGCTCACGCCTGCGATCACGAAGAAGGGCAGCAGCGAGGCGATGGTCTTGGCGTTCATCAGCGAGGCCTGCACATAGGTGATATATCCGGCGACTCCGGCGAATACGGCGCATAAGGCCGGCATGTAGTCGAAGAAGGCACGTCCCATCACGTCGTTGATGACGCCGAGAGCCATGAAGGACGTCAGGAACAGCGTCGATCCGTACACGATGGACAGGGCCAGAATCTCCACGATGCGGCGGATGGGGGTGAGCCAGCCGTGTTCAAGCGTGAGCGAGCGGGACTTTGACGCATAGCCGATGACGAAGGAGATCACTCCACTGAACGCCACGATGGCTGCGAAAACCATGAACAGACGTCGGCTGACCAGCCAGATGACCGGAGCCATATGCTCGTAGATCGTGAGCGAGAAGGCGCCGAAAATCGAACAGAACAGGAACGAGACCAATCCCGCCGCTTCCGCATGCTGATGACGTCTCATCCGGCTCCCTTCTCAACGTCTGCCATTCTATCCGCAACCCCTCCACAGCGTGTTGCCATTCTCGAGGTGGCCATTCACTTGGTCGTTCTCACCGGCGCGGTGTGTCGACATGGATTGCCGACGATGTCCGCCATCCGTGAGTGTCGCGGTCCGGCTCGTCCAGTCGTGCGTTACAATAGGTGCTTGTGCTTCGGCACATCGGGGTGTAGCGCAGTTTGGTAGCGCGCCTGCTTTGGGAGCAGGATGTCGCAGGTTCAAATCCTGTCACCCCGACGGTCTAACCCTTGGAACCATTGAGATTCCGAGGGTTTTCATTTCCACGGATTTCCTGTTCCGGGCACGATGAGGCACGATGGCCGCAGACTTCCAATGGTCGTGACGGCAGAGACACTCTGATGGATGTGGGTTATAGGAACGTGCTCGTTGGTTTAGATACTGGTGATAGTCGGAGTCGTCATACGTGGAGAGCTTTCTCAATGCGGATGTCCGGGATGATCCAGAGCAGCGCCATGGCTATGTAGAGCGCGTAGGAGAGTGCGGTCAGCCACAGGGAGACGGCTGTTGCAACCGCTTAGGAGATGATAGACGCCTTGCCCTTGACATCCTTGCCAATGGACCTGGTCAACGAGGAGTCTTTGCCGCTGCCGCGCACGATTATACGTTGCAGCAGCATGTAGGCGATGGCGCACATCAGCAGCACGATCCCATAGATGCATGTCGGTGCGCTGACGAGGGGGTGCTCCCCGGTCCAGGCGGTGGTTGCCGGAATCAGCGAGAGCCAGAACAGCAGGTGCAGGTTGGCCCACAGAATCGGTCCGCTCACCGTGGTCACTGCGTTGACGAGGTGATGGTGGTTGGTCCAATAGATGCCGACGTAGATGAAGCTGAGCACGTAACCGAGCAGCAATGGCAGGTCCTCGCGCAGATCGGCGAAGTTGGATCCTCGCGGCACCTTGAGTTCCAGGACCATGATGGTTGATGATGATGGCGAGCGCGCCGTCGCATACGCCTATGAATATGCGCCCGATCGAGGTGCGTGCAATGGTTTTCACAACCGCTGCCCGCACCTATCCCTACCGGAAATCCTGTCGAATTGCAACGCGCGCTTCCCGACTGTCGCAGCTTTCCGATTTGCCCTGATCTTGTGATACGAATGATCGTGCGGCGATTCCGGATTGTTATGGAGTTTGGCAACACCTGAACCAAGTGCCGCATTATGAATAAGGGGAATGGCATGCGTCAACAGATCGTCATCCGCG
The DNA here is from genome assembly GCA_937874315.1 of uncultured Bifidobacterium sp. Classification (GTDB taxonomy): domain Bacteria; phylum Actinomycetota; class Actinomycetes; order Actinomycetales; family Bifidobacteriaceae; genus Bifidobacterium. The sequence goes on from CALNAE010000240.1 coordinate 30,083, forward strand.
GGGCCGCCGTATCCGACGCCGCTCGAATCCAGCGCTTGAATCGTGACGCGCTGGGGTATGACTACCCGGTCGATAAGACTGCCCTGCGGCTGGCGGAATTGATTGAGAATCCGGATTGCCGCGTGTTCGTCGCGCTCGCCGACGACCTTGTGGTGGGCTATGTGCAGGCGAATGGATATCGTGCCACGTACGGCGACCCCGCCGTTAACGTGATGGGGCTTGCCGTCGACGAATCGGTGCGCGGCGAAGGCGTCGGCCGCGCCCTGATGGAATACGTCGAAGCGTGGGGGAGGGACGGTCATGCCGATGAGGTTCGTCTTAATTCGGGGGCGCAGCGTGTTGGCGCCCACGAATTCTACCGGTCGATCGGGTATGCGCTGAATAAGATGCAGGCGCGATTCGGCAAGCCGTTGCGCTGAGGGTTCTTCGGGGCCTGATTGTGCTCGGGTATAGCATTGCGATGGCGCGAGGATTTAAAACAAAGTGACGTCTCCGTCTTCCGTGCCGCCGGCGGTGATGCCGTGGTGCCGGGCGGTGGCCTGTGGTGATGGGGCGAAGGTCTCGATGAGCCGCGGACCGTCGCCTCTGATCGGGCGGACCTCGTGTTGGCGCAGATGTTCGGACAGAACGGCGGAACGTTGCGTTATCTCGGGGATGATATCGTCTCCCGAGGTCTCTGGCGCGATCCAATCCGCCGCCATGCCGTGGTCGACCAGAACCGGCATGCGACCATGGACCTGCGCGGGCGCGCCGAGGGCGTCACGGGTGAGGATCGTACAGGTGAGGCGGCCGTGCCACCATGAATACAACCCGGCGACGAGAAGCGGATCACGGCGTTTTGGGAAGAAATACCACGGATGGCCGTCGGCGGACGTCTCGTAATAGCCGGTCATGGGAATCAGCGCGCGTGCGGCTCGGGCGCTCTGCTCCCAGGTCCGTTTGCCCAGGATCGTTTCGATGCGCGCGTTGAATGTGGGATAGCCCAGTTTGTCCGTACTCGACCACGCGGGGATCAGCGACCACTGCGCGGGTGCGAGATGGCGGACGCCATGTGCATCCTGTGCGACGAGCGCGATGGATTGGGTCGGTCTGAAGTTCCAGGATGGTTGGGGCAGTCCAGGGGAGACCTGTGCCTCAAATTCCAGACCCAACGTGCCCCAATCGAGATCGGCTGCGAATCGTCCACACATGGTTGCCATCGTAGTGCTCGGTCGAGATTGCATTCGAACGCCGACTCACGCCGGGCGTGGGTCTGGACGCTCGTGGGTCCTGTGATGCCGAGAGGCTGTGGACATGGACAATTCAGCGGTATGCGATGGGATATTGTGACTGGTAACGACATGTTGAATGCTCAATATATCGGCGTCGCGAGGACGTCACGAGGACGTCACGAGGACGTCACGAGGACGACGCGAGAACCTAACACGACCTAACACGAGGAGAAGCCATGAGTAAGTCAATCACCGATGCGAACGTGCTGATCATCACGCAGAACTGGGGAATCGAGGAAACCGAGCTCACCCGTCCGTTGCGCGATCTGCGGGCGGCGGGTGCGCACGTCACGTTGGCCGCGGAGACGCGCGAACCCGTCGAGACGTTGGAACATGACCGATTCGAAGGAGAAACGATCGAACCCGACACCACGTACGACCAGGTGAACGCCGCCGATTATGACATGCTCGTCATCCCGGGCGGCACGACGAACGTGGACAGGCTGCGTGTGGCACCCGAACCGATTGCGTTGGCGAAGAGTTTCGTCGCCGCAGGAAAGCCGGTGGCCGCCATCTGCCATGGTGCATGGCTGCTGGTCAACGCGGGTGTGCTTCCCGGCAAGACGTTGACGAGCACCAGATACATCAAGCGCGATGTCGAAAACGCCGGCGGCGTGCAGGTCGATGAGCCCGTGCAGGTCGATGACGCGAACGGTTGGAGACTCATCACCTCACGCAAGCCAGCGGATCTGGACGCCTTCGTCGACGCGATCAAGGAGACATTGGGCGAGTAAGGTTGAACGCATGATCAGCGAACGAACCATTGCGGCCATACGACAATTTCACGAACAGCGCGACTGGGAGGCTTATCACACGCCGGAGAACCTCGCGAAATCCATCTGTATCGAAGCGGCTGAGTTGTTGGAGTGCTATCAATGGGGAGCGCAGAATCCGATGGGAGGCCCAGAGCATGTCAAGGATGAGCTTGCCGATGTGCTGACCTACTGCATCACCATGGCCGACCGGCTGGGTTGCGATATGGACGAGATCATCATGGCGAAATTGGAGAAAACCGAGCGCAAATATCCGGTCGCCGAAGTCCGGGGTGACTTCAAAGCCTATGCGAGGCGGCACGAGGAAGGCCATGAGGGGCCGAAACTCGATGAAATATCTGCGTAAGAACGGGTAAAACTGACTGGGTTGTTATCGCCAGAGACCGTTGGGAATATCGAAATAGCATACGAAGAAGCCATCACTTAGAACAGTGTGGGGGATCGATACTTCGGGGGTTTCGTCCGCAGCTGACGCTCGATCCAAGCCAGCACGAGATCTGCGAGTTGGTCAATTTCCTGATCGCTCAGCGCACGGCCTTTGGCGATGCCATGCCATTTCTCGATGCAGCCGCGGCAACACGTGGCCGTCGCATGCTGCGCGGTGAACACCGGATGCCCGCGCCACGGCGTTTGCCTGCCATCGTTGTCCGGTTGCGCATCACCGACCCGCTTACGTAGCATTTCATGCGCATGCCGAGCGAGCGTTTCGGTGCCTTTTGCCTGTGCGTATTGCACGTCGTGGGCGCTTAAGCGGAATTTTGATCGGAACGCCGAACGTGACAATCGTTCCAAGGTTCGCTCGATCCACTCGCGCTCACTCTGCCCGTCCGTCGTGGCTGTTGTTTCTGGCGTTCCGGTTGTTTCTGGCGTTCCTATCGACATGCGTATCGCTTTCCGTCGGGCTCGTGCGACGGCCCGCCTGTGAATCGTACTATCGCAATATCATATGGCCGGCCAAGAGCACCATTGTCACGCCGATAAGCGAATCCAGGATCACCCAAGCGAGGTCGCTGCGGAACAGACGAGACATCTTCGTCGACATGAGGCCCAGGAGTATGAACCATACGAAGCTGCACATCATCGCGCCGGCGGCAAACGACCATTTCAGATGCGAGCCATACGTGGCGGCGATGCCGCCCAGGAGCACGATGGTGTCGAGGTACACGCCCGGGTTGAGGAAGGTGAAGCCCAGACATTGCATGATGGTGGATTTCAGCGATTGGCGCTCGCGTACCATGTTCGTCGGTTGGCCGAGCGGTGCGCCCGACGTCTCGAGCCGCGTGGATGTCGCCGAGTTAGGCCGGTCCGCGGATGATATGAATGCTCGGGATACCGTCGCCGTCCCCGTTGCGTCGGCGACGCTCGAGACGACATGCATCGAGCGCACCCGACGCCACACCCGGGCGAATGCCATGATGCCGTACGAGCCAAGCACGCCGGCTCCCAGCCAGGTCAGGACGGTTAGGAGACCCGCATTGGTGGCGATGATCTGTCCCATGCCTTGTGTGCCCACACTGATCAACGTCATGTCGGCTGCGATGCAGATGACGATGATCGGAAGGATGTGAGAGCGGGCGATGCCCTGACGGATGATGAACGCGTTCTGCGCGCCGACGGCGACGATGATGCCGGCTTGGGTGGTGAATCCTGAAACGATAACGGGCAGCAGAGCGAAGTTCATGATGCCGAGCGTAATGCCGGCTATGATACAAGTAAAACTAAAGTTACTAATAAACTATTAGAAAGGCTTATATGAGAGACGGGCTGGATGCCACTTCGGCAACACGTAATGCCGCCAAAGACGTCGCCAAGGTGGGTGCGGCATCGCTGATGACCACGATCCGTTCGATTCCGGTCGAACAGCTGGTCGCGTTGCAGCAGATCGTTGAGACGGGCAGTTTCGACGCCGCCGCCGACGAGCTGCGCATATCGCAGTCCGCCATCAGCCAGCGTATCAAGACATTGGAATCGCAGATTGGTCATATCGTCGTGCAACGCGGCAAGCCCGCACAGGCGACCCAAACCGGACAACTATTGCTGCGCCTAGCTCGGCAGGTCGCATTGGCGCAGGAGGAGACGGCTCGGTTGATCGGTGACGAGACGAACGGCAACGCGGTGAGCATCCGCATCGTCGTCAACGCCGACAGTCTGGAAAGCTGGGTGCTGCCTGCGTTGGCGCCCGTTGCGCGTCAGGCCATTGCGTTGGATATCCGGCGGCAGGATGAGCATGTTTCGACAGGTCTGCTGCGCAACGGCGAGGTGATGGCCGCCATCACCGCCGACGATCAGCCTGTGCGAGGCTGTTCCATCACCCCGTTGGGTGCGATGACGTACCATGCCGTCTGCACCCCTCACTTTCGCGCACAGTGGTTTGCCGGCGGTATGACTAGGACGGCGTTGGAACGGGCGCCGCTGGTGCAGTTCGATCGGGACGACCGGTTGCAGTACCAGTTCGTCAGGCGTATCACCCGGGCCAAGATTCATCCGCCGACTCATTATGTGCCCACCTCTATCGGATTCGATGATGCGATCGCGCTGGGATTCGGCTGGGGGCTGATTCCCGATTCGCATGCGAGGCGCTACCGGAAGGGCGCACTCGTACGGTTGTCGGATGAACCGGTGCTGATGCCGTTGTATTGGCAGCAATGGAAGCTGTCCTCGCCATCGCTCGACGCCGTGGCCAAGGCGATCATCGATGCGAGTCGCACCGCCCTGGTGACGTCGTAGTCACGATTACCGTAGGTTCACCATGTGACACCGCGATTACGCATCGCCGCTCGATGGTGCTACGGTGACCCACAACACCACACGAAAGGAACACACATGACCGGAGGAACCGCGCAGTCGATGCCCGCTTCCGTCATGTCTTGTTCCACTCTCGTCCTGTGGGTCCTGCTGATTACTCAGTAGGACTCTTTTTCGTCGAGTCCTCACGAACGGGGACTCGATCCGGTTGATACCACCTCATTCGTGAAAGCGAATGGGGTGTTTGTGTTTGATGGTGCGACCGGAGAATAGGAGTGAGAGGTATGACCGCAATAACGACATCAGCCGATCCGGTTTCGGCAAACGGATTGATCTCCCGCGTCGACCGGACCCGGGAATCTCCGCTGTTCTACAGGGTGTTCGGCCTGGTCGCCGCCGGAATGTGGCTGGACGCGGTGGACGTCTACATGGCCAGCGCCGTAGCCGGCAGCACGCTCAAGAGCGGGTGGTCCACCATCGCGCAGAACTCGCTGTTCATGTCCGCCGGATTCCTGGGGCTGTTCATCGGCTCGTTGGTCGCCGGATTCATCGGCGATATGTATGGCCGGCGCGTCGCATATCAGCTCAATCTGATCCTGTTCGGCGGCTTTTCCTTCTTGAGCGCATTCGCCCCCAACATGGCCGTGTTGACATTCACCAGACTCGGAGCCGGCATCGGTCTGGGGGCCGAAATCGTCACGGGGTATTCGCTCGTCAATGAATTCGCGCCGGTGAGGCGACGCGGGCGTTGGTGCGCCATCGTCTCGGTCATCGCCAATTGCGGGGCGCCGATCACCTTGCTCCTGTGCACCTGGGTCATTCCTCGTTTCGGCTGGAGGGTCATGTTCGCCGGCATCGGCGTCTTCGCCGCGGTGTTGTGGTATCTGCGCCGCGACATCCCCGAATCGCCGCGTTGGCTTGCGGTGCATGGCCGCTCTGCGGAAGCCGAACGAATCGTCACCCAGCTCGAGACCGCGGGACATGATTGCCCGCCCGAGCGTGCGTCGGGCGGCGTACGCTCCCATCGACTCGCCCTGTTCGTCGCCATCGTCGCGGTCTCGGCGACCATCGTCTGCCAGTACACGTTCACCTCGTGGGTGCCCACGTTGCTGGTGAAGCGCGGCATCAACCTTGGCAGCTCGCTCGCCTTGAGCACCTTGATGATGGTGGGGGCTCCCGTGGGATGCGTGATCGGCGCGTTGCTGGTCGACAGGATCGGTCGCAAGGCGACCATCGTCCCCGCGTTCCTCTTGACCTCCGTGTTCGGACTGCTCTATGCCATGCAGCGCACCGAGACCGCCGCCATGGTGGTCGGATTCTTCCTTACCGCGTGCTTCTATGTCCTGATGGCGTCGGTCGTGGCCGTATACGCGTCGGAGCTGTTTCCCACGGCAATCCGTTTCCGCGGGGTCGGCATCGCCAATGCCGTGGCCAAACTGCTCACCGTGGCCATGCCTATCGTGGTGGCCTGGGTGCTCGTGCATGTCGGCGTTTGGGCGACCTTCGCCGGCATCAGCGCCATCGCATTCTTCGCCGCGCTGGTCGTATGGGTGTGGGGCGTCGAAACTCGGCAACGTTCCGTGGGATGACTGGAGATAACCGATTGATGGCCCCGATCGGAACGGAATTCGATCGGAGCCATCAATGATGAGATCAGCGTGGATCAGAGCAACGTGCCGACCTCGTTCGCAGCCCTCAACGCCGCCGCGACATCCGCAGGCGTGACCTCGAACGGCATGTTCGCCATCGTGTCCGCAGCGTCGCACGCGAGTTCTCCGACGCGCAGCAGATCGTCATCGGTGGCATCGGCGATGCCGATATCCGCCAGGGAGGTGGGCAGACCCACCGTACGGAAGAACTCGTAGGCCTCTTTCGTCTCCGATTCGGAGCGATTTTCGAGAACGAACTGGGCCAACGTGCCATACGCGACTTTCTCGCCATGGAGGTAGCGGTGCGTCCCCGGAAGAACGGTTAGACCGTTGTGAATGGCATGGGCGGCCGCGAGACCGCTGCTTTCGAAGCCGAGTCCGCTGAGCAGGGTGTTGGCCTCGATCACATTCTCGACCGCGGCGGTGCAAATGCCCTTTCGCACCGCGACGACTGCCCTGGGGCCATCCGCGATAAGCAGATCATGGCACAGCTTCGCAAGCGTGATCGCGGCGTTGGTCGCGTGACCGCCCGTCATGGTGATCGCATTGGATTGATAGCATGCGGCCGCCTCGAAGTATGTCGCATATGCATCGCCTAGCCCGGAGACCAGGAATCGGGCGGGGGCTTGAGCGATGATCGCGGTATCCATAATCACCATGTCGGGATTTTTCGGTAGGGGCAGGTAGTGATCGAACTGTCCATCATCGGTGTATATGACCGAAAGACGCGAACACGGCGCGTCCGAGGAGGCGGCGGTAGGGCAGATCAACACCGGAAGTTTGGCGAAATGAGCGACCGCCTTGGACGCGTCGAGCGTTTTGCCGCCTCCGATGCCGATGACGACATCGGAGGTCTTGAGCTGCGCCACATGGTGATCGATTTCGTTCATGGAGCATTCGCCGCCGAATCTTTCGACGCGGTACGGTATGCGTGCCCTGTCGAAACTCGAACAGATCAGATCATGATAGCGCTGGTCGATAAACGGGTCGACGATCAGATATGCGCCGCCGTCGCCGATCGTCGAATATCGGTCCGCCAGACTGCCCAGCGCATCTGTCTGCTGGATATAACTGCCCGGAGCGCACAATATTTTGTTCATAATACCAACGTCCTTTCCATATCATCGTTGTCGTGGTTGAGGCGTCGGCCTGCAATGGCCGACATGGTCCATCGTAACGGAGAATCCGTAATGGCCGGCTCCTCATGGCCGTAACACGTGCGGCGCATAATACTGAACTATGGTTGAACTGCTTGAATCCGTACATTGGTCCATAGCGATTCGCGACGTACCGCGAACCCAGGTTCGCGTGGGTGCCGCGGGAGAAGTCGACGATGCCGGTGGAATGCCGACCGCTCTGTTCCGGATGAACGCCTACGACCAGCTCAGGACCGCGAGCATAGGCAAGCTGTTTCTTCTCGCCGAACTGATGCGCCAGGTTCGGTTCGGTGACATAGCCTTGGACGACGTCATCGACCGGGATGACGAACGACCCGATGATCCGATGGAGGACTCCGGGTTGCTGTACATGCTGGCGCAACGAACGTGGCAGGTGAAGGATCTGGCCGTGTTGGTCGGTGCGTTCAGCGACAACTACGCGACGAATCTGCTGGTCGAGCGTGTCGGATTGGCCAATGTTCAACGATGCGCGCGTGAGGTGTTGGGATATCGAACATCCAATCTCCTCGACAAAGTGCGTTGGGAGCGGCCGAAATTCTCCGACTTGCCCAATGATATGTCTTGCGGGTGCGCCGAAGAGCTGTGCGACTATATGGCACGGCTTTCCGACGGTTCGCTGATCGACGCGCAGGCATCCGCCGGGATCGAGCGATGGCTCGGAGCGGACGCCGATACATCCATGGTGGCCGGCGCGTTCGATCTCGATCCGTTGGCGCATTGGCCCGACGACGCCGGGTTTCGGCTACGTCACAAGACGGGTACCGAATCCGACGTGCGCGGCGACGTCGGATTCGTCACGGACGAAACGACGTCTCGTACCGTCGCCTATGCGGTTTTGGCCAACTGGGACAAGGAACGATACGGTGATGTGCGTGACGAAGTGCTCTCCCGGATGCGCACGCTAGGTACGCTGATTCGAGAGTATCTGCAAACGGGCGACGTGACGATCTTCGATCGGTCGGCTGCCGGGCTCGTCGACGGACGGAACAGGGGCTGACGAATGGGCATCGACATGATCGACATGCGACTCGACACGGGACTATGCGCTTTGGCCGCCGGTCCTCGCAATCTGATTACCGACGTTCCCGGGGTGCGCGTGGGGCATGTCACGCTATGCGATCGGACCAAGGGCATCCATACCGGTGTCACCGCCATCGTGCCTCCCGGCGACTGTTTCATGGATAAGTTTCCCGCGGCGCAGTATGTATCCAACGGATTCGGCAAGAGCATGGGGCTGGTGCAGGTCCAGGAGCTCGGAACCTTGGAGACACCGATTCTGCTGACCAACACCTTCGCCTGCGGCGCCGGTTTCGACGCGTTGGTCGATGACGCGCTGTCCAAACACGCTGAAATCGGCGTGAGCACCTCGACCGTCAACCCGGTGGTGTTGGAATGCAACGATGGGTCGATCAATCGGATTCGGAATCGAGTGATCACGGCTCGTGACGGACGTGAGGCGGTGGACCGCGCTCGCGAAGACTTCGAGGAGGGCGACGTCGGGGCAGGCACGGGCATGACGTGTTTCGGCCTGAAAGGTGGCATCGGCTCGGCGTCGAGAATCATGCGCGTCGACGGCCATGACTACGTGCTGGGCATGCTGGTCATGACGAATTTCGGTTCGCTGGAATGCCTGAGAATCGCCGGCCGGCCGATCGGAGCGATGCTTTCGAAATGGTTGCAACGGTTGCAACGACGACAGGACGTGCGTAGGCAGGACGTTGCGCTCGATGATTCTGTCGATGATTCCGTCGATGAAAAAGGCGGCGATGTTGGCGGCGAACGTCGCGATATGGGCAGCATCGTGGCCGTGATCGCAACCGATATGCCGCTCGATTCCAGGCAGCTGCATCGATTGAGTAAGCGCGTGACCGTCGGCATCGCGCGTTGCGGCGGTTATATCGGCGACGGAAGCGGCGAGATCGTGGTGTCGTTCAGCACCGCCAACCGGATGCGGCATTGGATGAACGAGGGTGCCGAGCAGACGGCGGACATGATCGAGACGGTTCGCCGATTGAACGAGCACGGCATGGACGATTGCTTCCGGGCCGTCGCTTCCCTGAGTGAAGAGGCAATCATCAGTTCGCTGCTGCACGCGCACAGCGTCATCGGATGGACGGGGGAGAAGACCATGAGCCTGCGCGATGCCGCCGACGAGGCCGGGATCAGGATTTCAATGGAGGACGATTCGATGCATGAAACGTGATCAACGCAATGGCCGCAGGAATCATAGTGACCGCGGCACAGACGGTCATATGCAAACGGCTGCATCGGATCCTCGCGCCGGATGACCCCGGTGGTCCAGCTTTCCCAAAACTCAATCAGTGCACAACACATCAACCCAAACTAAGGATCATCATGACCAATGCCATCATCCCCGTATTCGACGGCCACAACGATTTGCCATGGGAGAGCCGTGACAACAGGCACTACAGCGTCGAAGGCATCGACGTCGAATCGGCGCAGACCCTGCACACCGATATCCCGAAATTGCGCCGCGGCGGTTACCTCGCGCAGTTCTGGTCGGCCTACGTCAGCAGCGACTACATCGGCGCGCCGGCCGTGGTCGCCACGCTGGAGCAGATCGACTTCGTACACCGTATGTGCGCTCGCTATCCGGACGCCTTCAAATTGGCGTTGAGCGCCGAGGATATCCGCACGGCACAGCATGAAGGGCGAATCGCATCACTGATCGGCATCGAAGGCGGCCATCAGATCGCCGACAACCTCGCCGTAATGCGCGAATATGCTCGGCTCGGCGTGCGTTACATGACGCTGACGTGGAACAACACGAATGAATTCGCCGATGCCGCCACCGGAGATCACACCTGGCATGGTCTGAACGACCGGGGTCGAGCGGTGGTCGCCGAAATGAACAGGATCGGTATGATCGTGGATCTGGCCCATGTGTCGGCCGACACCATGCGCGACGCCATCACGGCCTCGACGCTGCCGGTCATGTTCAGCCATTCCTCATGTTTCGCCATCAACCCTCACCCGCGAAACGTCCCCGAAGACGTGCAACGCATGCTCGCCGACAACGACGGCGTGCAGATGATCACCGCCGTCCCCGGATTCGTTTCGGCGCGGGCGCATGAGTGGATTGTCGACGGCGAGAAAGGGCCACGGCCCGAGGTGACCGTGGCCATGGTCGCCGATCACGTCGAAGCCGCACGCGATGTCATGGGCGTGGACCATATCGGCGTCGGCGGCGACTATGACGGCACCGGTCGCATGCCCTCGGGCATGGAGAATGTCGGCGAGTATCAGAACCTGTTCGCCGAATTGCGCGGCCGGGGCTGGAGCGAAGAAGATCTCAACAAGCTCGGATGGCGCAACGCGCTGCGCGTCCTCGAGGCCAACGACGCCGCATACGCCGCGTTTTTGGCGGCCGGACGGTGATTCGAGTCCGGATTCGCTCGGCGCACTCCCGGCACAACAACGAATTGGTGTAAATGATGCATCGGATGGTGGATCGCGTTCGAGGTGTGATCAACGAATTCCCACGCTATTCGTAATCGCCGTCCGGCCCGATGGTCATCGCATCGTCGTGCGTGCGGCCGGAATGGA
>CALNAE010000241.1 GCA_937874315.1 uncultured Bifidobacterium sp.
CGCTTGGTGATGCCCTCCGTCATGTGGAATCGAATCGGCGGTACAAAGGCCATGAACTCGATGCTGGATCAAGGATTGGTTCCCGACGGCGTGGTTGCGCTCAATGACATGTTGGCATCGGGTGCGATGCACGCCATTCAGATGCACGGGCTGTCGATTCCGGACGACGTCTCGGTTATAGGCTTTGACAACTCGGAAGATTCCCAATATCTCTCTCCCGCGCTCACGACTATCGCGCCGGGGCTTGAAGCAGTCGCGCGGCTCTCGGTGAAGGTATTGAAAAACCGCATCGACGGCATAGCGCCGTTCGATGCGGCATCGAATACCGCCGTATTCCGTAAGGTGAGTTCATCTCTGGTCGTACGGGCTTCCACCAGATCGCCGGAATCAACCGGCGGACGGCTGTATTAGGATCTCCCCGCGCTCTTCCAGCTCAAACGAATCGCCTTGTTCCTTGCGTTATACAGCACGAAGCAGACTGAGTATGCCACCAGCCCCAGCCAATCTGCCGTGGCGAGAGAGAACACAACACACACCCCCAGATACACCATGACCCCTTTGCTGATGCTGGACGCCTTCATATATCGCGAAGCCACCATGAGTGAAATAACCCCAATCACGGCGACTATGAACCCGTATATCTGTGACACATATACCAAAGAATTGGCGTCAGACACTCCCTTGGTAAGCAATCCACGGGCTTGCAATATATCGTAACTTGAGTTTTTCAACCAGTTTGAGTACACGAACACCGTTAGAGACGCCATGAGGATGTTGTACATGCCTGCAGCGATGAGGACTATTTTCTCCGGTTTTCGGTTTACACTCTTAGATCCGATGCTTACGTTTCGTTCAGGAGCCATGTTGAGTAACCCTCCGACATATCGTTATCCGATGATGCCACGATATGGCTCCCCGCAATATATCGGTTCACCATGTCGTGGCATCGCTATCTGCTCATATCGTGATGCATTGCCTTCACCGCAGGCAGTCCATCACCATGCTATCCCTTGAGCCCTGAAGTGATATTGAGGGACTGCAGGAAATACCGTTGTGCGAACAGGAACAGCAACAGCGTTGGGATAATTGCCAGACAGGTTGCCGCCATAAGCGTTCCCATCTGGTTATACTGTCCCATCTGATTGCTCAGCAACTGCAGACCAGCAGTAACCGGCATCCTATTGATATCGTTGAACACCAATGTCGGCCACAGGAAGTCGTTCCACGCTCCGGTAAAGCTGAACAGGAAGATAACAATAAGAATCGGACGAATCGCCGGCAGCATGATCGAGCGGAATATCCTGAAATCGGAAGCGCCGTCTATCTCTGCGGCCTCGTCGAGTTCCTTCGGGATTCCCTTCATGAAATTGCGGACTAGGAATATGTTCGCAACGTTGCCCAAACCAGGAATGATGCATGCCCAGTACGTATTGACCCACCCGAACGTCGCAACGATTCTGTACGACGGGATCATATTGACCACACCGGGGAACATCGAGATCAGCAGAAGAACAAAGAACAGCGTATCCCTTCCCGCAAAATTCAAACGGGAATAGCCGAAACCGGCTAGCGCCACGATAATCACGGAAAGGACCGCAAACGTCGTCGAGATGACGAACGAGTTGCCCATCCATCTCAGCACCGGATAACTGGCCGATGCTTGGATGAGAGTCATGTAATTATCGGTCACCCATTTTGCAGGGAAGAACGTATACACATTCGAAGTGAATTCCTGTATCGATTTGAACGAGGTAGTCACGGTGTAGATGATCGGTATGATCCATACAATGGCCAGGACTGCAAGAATTACATAGATGGCCGCCAGCGAGGGGGTGAACCGCCTCACGGTGTTGTCGGGAACTTGCTGCGTGGAAGAACTTACGGTTGATTGAGACATCTGTCAATCCTCCTTATTCATAAACAGGATTTGGATCATGGCAATGATCATCAAAATGATTCCCAGCAGGAACGCCATGGCCGAGGCCATGCCTGCAGCGGAGGGACCCGCGGGGAAGGCCAGGTTCTTGATATCCATAAGCAACACCTGCGTGCGATAGGCGGGGCCACCGCCGGTCAACATCACGGGCTGCCCCCAGACGTTAAAGGCGCCCGTGGTGGTCATGATCGTTGTATAGAACAATGGCAGTCGAATTTCCGGAAGAGTAATGCTGAAGAAAATCCGCACCGGGCCGGCACCGTCTACTTTTGCGGCTTCATACAGATCTTGGCTGACGCCGGACAGGGCGGAACGATAGATAACGAGATTCCCGCCGATACCGGCCCACAGGCTGAGTACAAAGATCGTCAACCATGACCATGGATTGGTTCCGAGCCAGTTGGTGCTCCCGCCAAAGGTGGTGTTAAGAAGTCCAAATTGGGAATTAAAGACCATCTTCCACACCAAGGCAGCGGCTGAGATTGAAATCAATCCAGGAATGTAGAAAATTGCCTGGAACAATCCCGCACCATGCAACCCTTTGTGGGTCAATGCGACGGCAAGAAGAAGAGGAACAATGACCGTCAAGGGCACGCAGATCACTACGAACAGCAGAGTGTTACCCAGATCTCTCCAAAATAGAGAATAGAAATACGAGGTCGGATCAAATATCTTTTCAAAGTTGCGCAGTCCTACAAACTCCGGCGAACCTACCATATTCCATCTTGTAAAGGCGAGGAATATACCAAAAGCGATAGGTATAATTCCGAAGATCGCAAAAATCAGGAAATGGGGTCCGACATACGGAAGTGCATGCCATAGTGAATTTCGCCGTCTCACGTCGGTTTTCGCTGACGGAACCTCGACCGTCCTAATTCCGAGGTCGCGAGGGGTCGCTTGTGCAGTACTCATTGTCTCTTTCCTTCTTGATCCCCAAACCATTCTGACATCATGTTTGTGTCACGACTCCTTCTGGATTTCGATTTGCCCCTGCGCCGTAAGGTTCAGCGTCTTCAGTCCATCATTGAGGCTGACATTCCCGAAAACAATATCGGCGTAGGTTCCCCATGCGGACGCGGAGTACCCACCGTAGATGTAATTCGATGTGGTTATATATTTCCGTTCACGCTCTGAATTGGTGAAACTAGCCTGAATAAGTTTACGATATTCAGGATTGTTCAAATCTCGATACGCAGGAGAAATGGACCCGACATTTGACCAGTCCATCCAGTTCTTATACACATAATCGACAAATTTCGCAGCGGCAGCGGACTTCGCGGCCGAACGATTTGGATCCTTCAGTTGCATCCAGTTGCACTGAAACAGGAAATTGGAGAAATGCTTCGAATCATATTGCAGCGTATTCGCTTCGGCGATTTTGTCGGCTCCTAGAGTCTTTGACATATTTCCCTGCGACCACGTCCCCAATTGTGCAAAAACCGCTTTCCCAGAACCAAACGCCTGTTCCCCATCAACGTCAGAAGGAGCGATGACGCCATCTTTGTACGCGGCGATCAACTTCTCGAAGGGTTTCCTCCAAACGCTCGATGTCAGGTCGCTCATGTTGTTCTCAAGGGTCCCGCCTGCGCCGTACAGCAGTGGCACAAAGGCCCACGGAAGATTACCAAGGGCAAGACCATACATGCCCTTCGGTATCTTCCCCTTCAGCGAGCGAATCTCGTCGATGGTGACGAACCCGTCTTTGAGGATATAGCCGAGATGATATTTATTCACCAGGTCCTTGTTGTAGTAAATCGCCATTTGGTACATATACATGGGAATTCCGTAGGCCTGCTGATCCACCATAACGTTCTTCCACGTCTGCGGCAGGAAGTTTTTCTTCACCAGATCCGGTTCATTTTGCTGCCATTGATCCATGGTGTTCAACAGCCCCTGTGACTGCAGTACCGCAGTCTGGAACTCGTCGCCGATAATGATATCGGGAATATTTTTCTTGGTCTGCATGACCGAATAGATCTTCGTAGTCAGATCGTTTCCATTCATTGGCTGGAAAACGACCTTATATGCTGGGTTCGTCGCATTGTATGCATTGACCATTTTTTGCATCTGCGGGCCGTCATCGCCCACAAGGTTATTCCAGAACTGGATGGTACCCGTACTCGTCGCCGCGGTTGAACCGCATCCTCCAACGCCAGCGAGCATACCGATCACCGTGAGCACCACAGCGAACGGTTTCATCAGTCGTTGCAGACGTCTGCGTCCTTTGCGCGACTCACCGGAGATTATGGAACTCTTCAATTCCTTTCCTCCATTCCTTTCCTTGCCCACCGCTCATCACTGAGCATCTCGGGCCAACTGTCGGCTTCTACACCGACGTTTTTCCTACATCAACATATCTCTTTATCTCTTCATCGAGGAATTCTTTACGACGATGTAATGTCGATATTAACACAAATTTCCAACGATGCAAAGTAGCTGCGGTTTATACTCCAACACCGCCGGATTCACATCACGAGTGCGTTCCGGACGATGTTAAACCACGTCAGTTGTCGAATAGCACACCCGCTTCAGGTACATAGGGACGGGCGCTGGCAGTAATTTTCGTGCCCCCATCCGAAGGGAGTATATCCGTATCGATCGGAGTCCAATGCGAATCCGGCTCAGGTTCACCAAATTCCGGTCCCACGTCGGATCAACGAATTGCTCCAACTCGTGCATGCCTGTTCGGATCGAACAATGGGTCCCCATCTATCCGGGTATAGTTCCGGGCATGGTACACCATCAAATCCTGAGTACCATCTTCGGACACAGTAAAGCAGTTATGACCGGGGCCATCTTGACCAATGCGTGCCCACGTACGGAACACGGGCTCTTTCCGCTTTGTCCAAGCCGCAGCAACGAGCAGATCGTCAT
>CALNAE010000242.1 GCA_937874315.1 uncultured Bifidobacterium sp.
GATGGCCTGCTCCATCAGCACGGCCTGCGCAACACGCCGCAACGCCAGCTCATCTATCGCATCGTGTCTTCGTCCGCGCAACATGTCAACGCGGTGCAGGTGCAGCAGCAGCTGGAAACGCTGATGCCGGGCATCTCATTGCCTACGGTCTACGCGACCTTGGAGCTCTTCGCCGATCTCGGCATTATTCATAAGATGGCCATGGTCGACGGTGCCATGCTGTATGACACAGGCCAGCAGCGACCTCATGCGCACATGGTTTGCCGCGAATGCGGTCGTATTTTCGATCTTGACATTCCGCCGGTGAATACCGATGAAGTCAATGCGGCGGCGCAGGAAGGGTTTTCCGTGGACTCCGGCGATCTGGTTCTGCATGGCCTGTGCAAAGACTGCCGACGTCGGAACGAAACCGACTCACACTAGAAACCCACCAGAGACCCGCACCAGAACCACACCAGAAAAATTCACACCGAAGGCTCACACTAGAATCGTCGCGTTCGAGCGCTGGGACATCCACCGCGCCGTACGTGAGATCGCATAGTTGACCATGATATAGATGACACCGGTTACCAGATACACGGGCAGCAGGCTGTTGCTATTCGCGATGATGACCTTCGTGTTCTGCATCATCTCCGGATAGGTCACCACATAGCCGAAGGTCGTGTCCTTGACGACGACGACCAGCTGCGCGACCATGGTCGGCACCACCATGCGGAACATCTGGGGAAGCACGATATACCGGTAGTTCTGCCACTTGGTGAGCCCAACCGACAACCCGGCCTCACTCTGGCCATGCGGCACGGCCTGCACGCCGGCACGGTACACCTCGGCGAGCACCGCTGAGGCATACAGCGTAATCGGGATAACGACCATCCAATACGTGCTCATATGCACGCCGAACTGCGAGGGTACCAGGAAGAAGAAATAGATGAACAGTAAGGTCGGCGTACCGCGCACGATTTCGATCACGGTCGTGGCGAGCCAACGCACCGGCGGGATCGAGGACATGCGCCCGAACATCAGCACCAAGCCGCCGACCAAGGCGATGGCCCCGGCGCCAAGGGACGCCCGCACCGTCCCTACGAATCCCTGCCATAGGAACGTCCACACGTGGATATCCGCGAACAAACTCCAATAGGCACTGGCGAACTGGCCGTTGTCATACAGCAGCACGAGCATCCACGCCACCAGGGCGACCAGGGCAAGCACGGCGATCACCGTGCCTATCAGCACGCGACGGCGTGTGCGGGGCCCTTGGACCTCGAATAATGCGGCTTCAGTTGGTGTCAACGCCATAGCACGGCCCTCTTTTCAACGAACCGCCCCACTGCGGCGATAATCAGACCGGTAACGACATAGAATGCCACGGCGACGACGAAGGTCGGGATGCCCAACGCCTCGTTGCTGTTGATCTGGTTGACCAGACCGGTCAGCTCCCGGTGCGCCAGGGGCACCAACGCGCCGACCGAAGAGCTGATGATCACGGAGATGAACAGCGTGATCATCGGCTGGACGACGCTGCGCAACGCCTGTGGCAGCACGATGGAACCGACGATGTCCCAGAACGTTAGCCCGACCGAGCGGGCCGCCTCGATCTGACCGGGATCGATGGTGTTGATGCCGGTACGCAGATTGTCGCATGCAAACGATGAGGACACGAGAACCAGCGTGACGATGACGCTGGGCTCATAATCCAGCACGATGCCGACCTCCGGCAGCGCGAATACCACGAAAATCAACAGACAGAGCACCGGAACGTTGCGGAACACCTCGACGTAGAACGAGACTGCGGTCCGCAACGGCGGAATCGGACTGATTCGCAACACCGTGAGCAGAAGAGCCAGCGCAAGCCCTCCGACGAAGGCGATAACGCCGATACGCAACGCAATCCCGTACGCCGAGCAGTATTCCAGACCGTAATGCCCGATCAGATAGGTAAAATCACCCCATCGCGACTGCCCAGAATGCATGAATGCCGCCTGCCTTTTTGTTACCCGCAGTTACCCGCGGTCACCCGTTCGATAGCCCTGGAATATAGGATATCGCCTATTCCTCGAGCGATGGCGGAGTCGGGGTTTTCGTCACGCCCGTGCGGTCACCGATGGTGACCTTCCACAATTTCGCCCACGTGCCGTCGGCTTCGATCTTCTTAAGCCATGCGTCGACGAATTTCGCGGCGTCAGAGCCCTTCGGCAGACCGATGCCATACGGATCCTGCTTGCCGAAGCCGGTGCCGACAACCTTGAGATTCGTTGGGTCCTTCGCCACGTCGCCAAGCACGAGCGACTGATCGACCACGTAGGCATCGATGCGCCGCTGCTTAATCGCCTGGACGATCTCGGCATCTGTTTGGAACTCCTGCACCGTGGCCTTCGGCGCATTCTCCTTGACGATCTGCGGACCGGTGGATCCCGCCTGAACACCGACTTTCTTGCCGTCAAGGTCCTTCACGGACGTGATGGCGGTATTGCCGGCGCGGACCAGAATGCCCTGCTGCGAGACATAATACGGCCCTGCGAAATCGACCTTCGCCTTACGTTGCGACGTAATGGAATATGTGGCGAACACCGCGTTGACCGTGCCGTTTTGCAACACCGTCTCACGCGTCGAGGAATCCACGACGCTCAGCTGCGTATTGGCTTTGCCTGTGATATAGCGGGCCAACAGCTGTGAAAGTCCCGCGTCGAAGCCTCGCACCTTGGTGTCGTCCGTGCTCTGCAGCGAGAACAGCGTCGAGGTCTTGGTGCCTCCGACCTTGAGCACCCCCGCGGCCTTCACGGCCTTGGCCCAGGAATTTGCCGCAACCGTGGCATCATCGGCGACCGGACCGGCATCGATCAGTTGGTCATAGGCAGATGTATCGAGCGGTTTCCCCGTGGCATTGCTGGAGACGGCGGCGCTGGATCCGCTGCGTGAATCGCTGCCGGAGCCGCAACCGGCCAAGGCCAACGCAAGAGCCGCGACCACTGCCGTCGCCGTTACGGCCAGTCTACGTTGAGTATTGAGTATCGCCATGTTGTTCTTCTCCCTGATCTTGATGAACGATGCAGCCAATATAATCACAGAAGATATCGTCGCGTCGTGAATTACCGGCCCCGCGATATCGACAAATGCTATAACCACATATCATCCACAGTGTTTGTCAGGCTAGCACGGTTATGTGAAACCAGTGTTTCACGCCCTTCGTGAACACCTCTATGCGCCGACCATCATTCGGGGTTCACCATTATTCGGGATTCATGGATAGGGCTACACTCGTCACCACAGGCATCGGTTCACTACAGCGCCCATCGACTTCGACCGACGGATACACATCGGCTGGGCGACGGCTGGGCGACGGCTGGGCGACGGACTCCAGCCGACAGCACGCGCCTTTCCAACCCGGGGAGATTCATGTGACGACGACACAGACACCGTTGATTTACCAACCCACACGATACGATTGCGGTCCCACCACGCTGATCAACGCATTGCGTTATCTCTATTCGCGCGAGGAATTGGATCCGGCGCTTGAGGTAGCCATATACCAACGCACCTTGGATGATTTCAACGAACAGGGCGAGCTGGGCAAGCAAGGCACCTCGCACCAAGCCATACGCAACGTCATCCGGTATTTCGATGGTTACGGTTCAGCAACCGGTTTCCCCATACACGCCTATCTCCTCAACGGCGACAGCGTGCTCTTCCGGCCGGGTTCAGCGATACTCGCCGCACTGGCCGATGGTGCCGTGGGCGTCGCTCGGGTGTGGCATAACCATGATGGACACTACATCCTGCTGACCGGCATCGAAGACGGTCGCATCCTTGTTTTCGACCCATCGGCCACCGAGGACACGCTGGACGCCGACCGAATCGTCGCCGTCGACCAACCCTATCGGGCGAATCGTAGCGTCATTCCGGAGGTCTTCAACGTGAATCGCATGGCCAACTATGCGCTGAAGAACGCGCAAAACGCCGACCCCACGGATCCTCAGATCGGCGAGATCGGCGTCATCAAACGTCTCTAGGTATCAAACGTCTCTAAGTATATAGGACTGCACCGAGGTGTTCATACAACAGGCACCACACCAACGTCACGCAGTCGGCGTGGTATCATGCCGTCCGGCACCGACGGCATCAGACCCCTTGGCGAGCTCATCGCGGATCTCCTGCAGCAGCGCGATGGTTTGTTCCTCCGGAGATGCCGGGACCTCCTCTTCTTCGGCCTTGCCGTGGCCCATCTTCTTGGCGGCCAGAGCGGCCATATCACGCAGCTTGTTGATCGGCACGATGATGCAGAAATACACTGCGATCGCAACGATCAGGAAATTGATCAGCGCGCTCAACACGGCACCGAACGACACCGTGGCACCGTTCGCCGTGAAGGCCAACAGGCCATCCATATTCCCTTTGCCGAAGATCATGGCGATCAACGGATTGATGACCTTGGTCACGATCGCGGTGACGACGGCGGTGACTGCGCCGCCCATGACGACACCAACGGCCATATCGATCATATTGCCACGGGCAATGAATTTCTTGAACCCATCAAACATGTCTTCTCCTTCTCTTCATGAAAGTAATGGAACCCCAGCCATCAGTGTCGTGGCGGAAGTTACCAGTTGCCAACATTTCATATGGTAGCCGGAGGCCTGTCAATATCGACGTTCCGTATGAAACGGACCCGGTCAGTCGTCTCCTAGCGTGACGTGTACGCCACCGACCAAGGCACTGACGACGTTGTACAACCATGCGCCGATGGTCGCCAAGAGGGTAACCAATATCACCTCGATGATGGATAATATCGTCACCGCGCTCAGAACCGTACTCATCGACAGCACATCCGAAAGGTTGAATCCACCGGTGTCCAACCCCGTGGACGACACAATCTGCGTCACCTGATCGAATACGCCGACCACGTTGAGCAATGTCCAAATCAGCGCGGTCGCTACGATCTGAATGATCCCGCCCGCGACTCCAAGCAGGAAGGTGACCTTCGCCACCGACCAGGCGTCGCAATGCGTCAACGAAAGATTCATACGCCGGGCGCGCGGCGCTCCGCGACGGACCGGTCGACGCACCGGGGACTGAGGAGTCATCGGTGCGGATGTGGTTTTGGACGACGCTGCGGAGTCGGTGGCAGATCCGGATTGCCCCGTCGCAGACCTCGCCGTCCTCGGAGCATGAGCGGAAAACTCCTGATCGGCATCGTCGTGTTGAACAGGTTTCGACTCGATCGCGTCGACGGAGTCGGCGACATCCGGCTCGAAGGTGCCGGGCTCGTTATCGCGCGAATCGCCGTATTCGAAGTTATCGCTCATCGATTCTCCTTGGTGGTATGGGAGTTTTCAACCTCATTATAGGTTGAGGCTATCAGCGTTCTGAGACGAGGTCGCACTCGGGTCTTCGCCGGTCGCCGAAGGCCGCATATCGTCGGATTCGGAGCTGCCGCCGGTCATGCCATCGTCGCCGGCATCCGTAGTCTCATCTCCATTATCAACGCCGTCTGCTTCCTCATTGCGGGCAATGGACAGAATTTCGTCGCCGGCATCCGGTTTGGCCAGGGTCACACCCTGTGTGTTGCGACCGGTCCGATTCACCTCGTTGACATCCGAACGGATGACCTTACCGGATTTCATGATGGCCATCACCTGATCGCTGTCAGAGACGATCAACGCACCGATCAACGCTCCACGATCCGCAGTCAGATGCACCGCCTTGACGCCAAAGCCATTGCGACCCTGGAGCCGGTACTCTCCGATGGCGGTTCGCTTGGCGAAACCTTGATCAGTGACCACCAGAAGATCCTTATCGGATTCCTCGGGCACGACATCCATGGCGAGTAGCTCGTCTCCATCACGGAACTTCATGCCCTGCACGCCGGCCGTTTGCCGCCCCATGGGCCGCAGCTGCTGATCATCCGCGCGGAACTTCAGACTCATGCCTAATTCGGAGACCAGAATGATGTCATCCGTGGCGTTGCACAATGCGGCACCGACCAGTTCATCGGTCGGATTGCCCTCTTCGTCGCTCATGAGTCGTACGGCGATGAGTCCGCCCTGGCGCGGGGAGTCGTATTCGGCCAATGCGGTCTTCTTGACCTTGCCCGAACGAGTGGCAAGCACCAGATATCGTGCAACGTCGTAATCAGGAATCGACAGCACGGTCTGAATGCTCTCATCGGGGCTGAGTTGCAGCAGATTCGCAACATGCTGCCCCTTGGAATCACGCGAACCCTCCGGCAGCTCGAATGCCTTGAGTCGGTATACCCGACCCTTATTGGTAAAGAAGAGCAGCCAATTATGCGTTGATGTCAGGAAGAAGTGATCGACCACGTCGTCCTCGCGAAGTTTCGCGCCTTTGACGCCTTTGCCGCCCCGGTGCTGGGCACGGTATTCGTCGGCCTTCGTGCGTTTGACGAAACCCGAATGGGTCAATGTGACGACGACGTTCTCTTCGGCGATCAGATCTTCGACGTTCATTTCACCGGAATACGGCAGGATCTTGGTGCGCCTGGCATCGCCATACTTTTCGACGATCTCGTCGAGCTCATCGCCAACGATCTTGCGTTGACGCTCCGGATGCGCCAGAATATCGTCGTAATCGGCGATCTTACGCATAAGGTCCTCATGCTCGTCCAGAATCTTCTGCCGCTCCAGTGCCGCCAGACGACGCAACTGCATGGCCAGGATGGCCTCGGCCTGAATCTGGTCAACGTCCAACAGCTCCATCAGACCCGTTCGGGCTGTTTCCACATCTTTGGATGCGCGGATCAGGGCGATGACCTGGTCGATCATATCCAACGCCTTGAGATAGCCTTGGAGGATATGATCGCGTTCCTCCGCCTCACGTTTGAGGTACCGGGTCCGTCTTTCGATGACCTCAATCTGGTGTTTCACCCAATGCCGGACGAACGCATCAAGCGACAGCGTACGTGGAACCCCATCGACCAGGGCGAGCATATTCGCGCCAAAGGTCTGCTGCAACTGGGAGTGCTTGTACAGGTTGTTGAGTACGACCTTGGGCACCGCATCACGCTTGAGCACCAACACCAAACGCTGTCCGGTGCGACCCGAGGTTTCATCGCGCATATCGGCGATGCCCTGGATCTTGCCGTCCCGCACGGCCTCACGGATGGAGACGACCAGCCGGTCAGGATTGACCTGATACGGTAGCTCGGTGATCACAAGGCACATACGCCCCTTGATCTCCTCCGTGTTGACCACGGCTCGCATGGTGATCAGGCCCCTGCCCGTCCGATAGGCCTGCTCGATGCCCTTATGACCTAGAATCGTGGCACCGGTAGGGAAGTCCGGCCCCTTGATACGCTGGATCAACGCCTCCAGCAGTTCCTCCCGGCTGGCGTCCGGATGCTCCAACGCCCAATGCACGCCATCGGCCACCTCACGCATGTTATGCGGGGGGATATTAGTCGCCATGCCCACGGCGATACCGGCCGAACCATTCACCAGCAGGTTCGGGAAACGAGCCGGCAACACGGTCGGTTCCATGGTCTTGCCGTCGTAATTGGGAACGAAATCGACGGTGTCCTTGTCGATATCGCGTACCATCTCCATGGCCAACGGCGCCATACGGCATTCGGTGTAACGCATTGCGGCCGCGGGATCATCACCCGGGGAGCCGAAATTACCCTGACCGTCCACGAGCATGTAGCGCATGGACCAAGACTGCGCCATGCGCACCAACGTGTCATAGATGGCGGAATCACCGTGTGGATGGTACTTGCCCATCACGTCCCCGACGACGCGGGAACATTTGTTGTAGCCACGATCCGGTCGGTACCCACCGTCGTACATCGCATAGATCACGCGGCGATGCACGGGTTTCATGCCGTCGCGGACATCCGGCAACGCGCGCTCCACGATCACCGACAGCGCATAGGCAAGATAGGATTCGCGCATCTCCTGCTGCAGATCCATATGCTTGATGCGTTCGCCCTGAAGCAGCCCATAATCGGTATTGTCCGCTTCCTGCGGGCTCAACGGTTCCAGAGAGTCGTCACCGGGGTTGTTCGTCACGGAATTGTCAATTCCGTTTCCGTCGTTGTTGTTTGTTTCGTCTGCCACTGTCGTTCCTTATGCTTGTACTTCCCGATACGTTTCCGTCGTCTACGTCGTTTTTCATCGTCTATGTCGCGATGAGCCGCGCTTGCGTAACCGTCGCATCCCGCGCGACGATAAGAGCGCGAGTATGCCCGCGCGATCAGGCGACTCAGGCATCGATGAACCTTGCATCGTGGGCGTTGCGCTGGATAAACAGCCTACGAGGCTCTACTTCATCACCCATCAGCATGGAGAAGGTTTCATCCGCCTGCGCGGCATCCTCGATATGGATCTGTTTCAAAATACGATGCTCGGGATCCATGGTGGTCTCCCATAGCTCCTGATAGCTCATCTCACCCAAGCCCTTGTACCGCTGGATACCTTCGCCCTTGGGAAGCTGCCGTCCGGTTGCCTTGCCCTGTTCGAGCACGCGGTCACGCTCGGCATCGGTATAGACGAAGTCGTGCGGGCCCTTGGTCCATTTGAGTCGATACAGCGGCGGCATGGCCACATACACGTATCCGGCGGTCACCATGGGACGCATGTATCTAAAGAACAGCGTGAGATTCAACGTCGCGATATGGGCACCGTCGACATCGGCATCGGCCATGATGATGACCTTGTGATATCGCACCTTGGATATATCGAAGTCCTCACCGTATCCGCCGCCAACGGCGGTGATGAGTGATTCGATGGTCTCCGATTTCGTCATACGCTCGAAAGACGCCCGTTCGGTGTTCAGAATCTTGCCACGCAACGGTAGGATCGCCTGAGTGATGGGGTTACGGCCCTGAATGGCGGAACCACCTGCGGAGTCGCCCTCGACGATGAACAACTCGCATTCCTCGGGATTGCTTGACTGGCAATCCTTGAGTTTGTCGGGCATCCCCGCGGTTTCGAAAATAGACTTACGACGGGTGTTCTCCCTGGCCTTTTTGGCGGCCAGTCGAGCCCTGGAAGCCTCCATGGATTTCTGTATGATGTTACGTGCTTCGCCAGGATGCGCATCAAACCAGTCACCAAGCCGCTCGGTCATCACACGCTGCACAAAGGTCTTGGCTTCCGAATTGCCCAGTTTCGTCTTCGTCTGTCCTTCGAACTGCGGATTCGTCAGCTTCACCGAAATGACGGCCGTCAGCCCCTCACGAACGTCATCGCCGGACAGATTCTCGTCTTTATCCCTGAGGATGCCCTTGTCTCGTGCGTAGCGATTGACCAGTGAAGTCAATGCGGCACGGAAGCCCTCCTCATGGGTACCACCCTCCGTGGTGGAGATGGTATTGGCAAAGGTATGCACTGCTTCGGAATATGCGGCGGTCCACTGCAGGGCGATTTCAGCGGAGATGCCCAGCTTGAGATCCTCAGCCTCCAGATCGATGATGTCTTCCTCAACCGGCGTTGCTTTGCGGGATTTCACCAGATATTCGACATAATCCTTGATGCCGTTCTCATAACGGTATGACACGGTCTGATCCAGCTCTTCGATGACGTTGTCGCCGTCTCCGGTCACCTCGTCGCCAGCGGCATCGGCATGACGCATATCCGTCAACGTGATCCGCAGACCCTTGTTGAGGAAGGCCATCTGCTGGAATCGTGACCGAAGCGTCTCGAAGTCATACACCGTCGTCTCGAAAATCGTAGGGTCGGCCCAGAAGGTAACGGTTGTTCCGCTATCCTCGTCCTGGGTCATGGGAGCTCCCTTGGCCAGTGGGGCAACCGCGTGCTGATCGACGAAACGCTGGCTCCAATGGAAGCCCTTCTGCCGCACCTCCACATCGATACGCGTCGACAAAGCATTCACGACGGATATACCCACACCATGAAGACCGCCGGAAACCGCGTAGCCGCCACCACCGAACTTGCCGCCAGCATGCAGCTTGGTCAACACCGTCTCGACCCCGGAGACACCCTCGCCAGGCACTTCGTCGACGGGGATTCCACGGCCATTATCGATGACTCGAACACCGTTGTCGGGCAGAATCGTCACCTCGATATGCGTTGCATATCCGGCCAAGGCCTCATCGACCGAATTGTCGACTATCTCGTATACCAGATGATGCAGTCCCCGCGGTCCCGTCGACCCGATGTACATACCGGGACGGATACGCACCGCCTCAAGCCCTTCCAACACCCGAAGATCGCTGGCGTCATAGTGCTCTGGAGACAACGAATCGTCCAGCTGCGCCTGATCGTCACCGGCGTCACCAGTCGCCGCATCGAGCGAACCGTCGTACTGCTGCCGATCAGAACCCTGACGATCGGCCTGTTGATTATCCTCATCATGCGTTGTACTCGTCACATCCACGGCATTCATCTGCGTTGCCCCAGACGCGGCATGGTTATTCTCCGCATCATCGGCTGTGATATCCGCTCCAAGATCTGCCACAAAAATCCTTCCGCTTGACTTATACGAAGGGCCATCATCATAGTGACATGCCCTAATACGCCAATAACGGGCCCGTAGAAGCCCTTACCTATACTGCGTGTGATTCTACTCGTGGGCTACGACGTTATAGCTATATACCCGTCTCACGTCAATCGTTGATTCCATGCGGTTATCGGCCTCGATTAAAATGCTGCGAACCTGGTCCACTGACGCGTATCTCACGGATCTGCAAATCGCTCAGCCGATGCGCGATCGTCTGCGATAACTGGGGAATCAGATAGGTCAGCTGCGTCGCCCAAATGGTGGACTGCGCCCGGATGGTCAGTACGCCTTCTGAGAAACCGACGACAGTGGAATGCATGCTGATAGCCTCGCCAACGACTTGATCCCAGTTATTGCGCAGCTGAGCAAGCTCAAGATTCACCGTCCAACCGCCACGTTGGGCGATACCCGCAAGGACGTCTCCCAAGTGATTCGGATCGCGACCGGGCTTACCGAAGCTCTCCCAGGCCTGTGCCTCGCGAGCCTTGCGATCACGGAAAACCCCTGCACGGGCGGCAAAGCGTTGAAATACCTCAGCCGGCAACTTCCGCTGATCAAGATGCAGCGTGACCGCGATCGGCGGGGTCATTCCTCATCCTCCCCTGACGGTTCATCTGGTTGATCCGACGCGGTTTCCGTGCGCCGCGCCATCCGAGCGGCATGTACCTGCTCGACGACCGAGGCATTGGCGTCCTTGTTGTTCGCGGCATCGACGAGACCTTGCACATCGATGACCCGCGCGCAGGAAGCCTCGGGAATGTCACTGGCCGCCGCGACGGTGATCATCACCTGTCCCTGATGCTCGGCGAAATCAAGTATCATATGTCGTCGCGACTCGTCCAGCTGGGCGAATACGTCATCGAGAAGCATGATGGGCCGCCGCCCCAAGAGTTGGGTGATATTCGAGGACACCGCCATTTTCAGCGCCAGGGCCAGCGTCCACATCTCGCCGTTCGAGGCAAATTCGCGAGCCGGCATGCCGTTGAGTTCGATATCGAAATCGTCGCGATGTGGACCGATGAGATTACGTCCACGCGCCACCTCACCCGCGTAAATCCTCTGAAAATGCCGACTGATGGCGGCCTGCGGATTGTCTTCGCCGAGAGCCTCCTCAAACGACGGCCGATAGCTCAGCCCCGCATCGCCGTTGTGATGCAACTGCCCGGCCAAGGTTCGATAGGTCTGCTCAAAGAACGGCAGGATTTGCGATATCAGCCGAGAACGGTCATGGGTTACAGCCACGCCAGCAGCTATGAACTGCCCCGTCCAGATCTCCAGCCCGCTCAGAGTCGCGTCGGTATTGTCACGATTGTCGCGTTCCCCCTGCGACAGCTGTTTTAACAAAGCCGCACGTTGTTTAGCAATACGACGAAATTGCTGAAGATGCTGAGCGTACCCGGTGACGAGCAGTGCTCCCGATTGATCCAGAAAACTTCTTCGCTGCGAGGGATCCCCCGCAACCAGCCATTGGTCTTCCGGGGCAAACATCACGCTCGGTATCAGACCGACGATATCACGCATATACAGCGACCGACCGGCGTCGATACGCGCCCTATTCGTGCCTCGCGCGGGGATGGTGGCCTCGTATGTCGTGATAGCCGGAGAGGTATCGGCGTCGTCGGATGTCTGTTCGCTAACGTTGGCACGGATGGTCGCCGTCGCCTGTCCGTGTTCCACCAGTGGAAATGACGATGACGCACGATGGCTGGAACCCGTGGAAAGGACCTCGATGGCCTCGATGATATTCGTTTTCCCCAGACCGTTGAACCCCTGCAGAATATTGACGCCGCGGTCGAAATCCACCTCACAATGGGACCACGAGCGAAAATGATCAAGCACCAAACGGGAAAGAACCGCCATGGGTATTCAGCCGTTATACCGCATCGGAACCAGCAGATAACGATAATCCATCGACTCGTCAGAATCCGCTTCCTGCTGGCCGTTGAATTCGACGGGTTTGACGGCCGTGGTCATCTTCATGCGTACGAACGGTTCGGTGATGGCGCTGAGCCCCTCGATGAGATACGCGGGGTTGAAGGCAACGGTGATGTCGTCGCCGTCCATATCCAATTCAAGACTTTCCTTGGCCTGGGACTCGTCGACAGATCCTGCGGACAACGTGAGTTCCTTCGCCGTGCATTCCATGCGAATCGGGGCATTACGCTCGGCGACCAACGAAACACGTTTGATGGCGTCGATCAGCGCCTGCCGATTGACCACGGCTTCGATGGGATAAGTGCTGGCGAACAAGCGATCAATGGCCGGGAATTCTCCGTCGATTAGCTGCGAAGTCGACTGGCGGCCGGCGTTCTCGAAACCAAGAAGTGTCGGATTCTCCGTGTCGAAGTTGATGTTGACGTTTTCATGCTCGTCCAAGGACCTCGCCATGTCGCGTAACAATGAGCCGCGGACCAGCGTCGTGGCGGCGAGGTCGTGATCCACCGGTGTCCAGGTGAAGCTGGTCCTTGACAACCGGAATCGATCGGTAGACGTCATGACGACGGCATCGCCGTTGAACTGGATGCGGATTCCGGTGAGTACCGGGCGGTTCTCTTCACGGGAAACCGCGACCGAGGCTTGGGAAACGGCCTGTACGAAGGTTGGCGCATCCACCTGTCCCAGGCGCGTCGGGATAGGCGGAAGGTCTGGATATTCGGACAGTGGCATCAGCTGCAACGTGAACGATGATTTGCCCGATGTGATGAGCATGGTCGTGTCCGTTGTCTCAAGATGTGTGGTTGCTGCGGGGAGCGATTTGGTGATGTCGGCCAGAAGTTTGCCGAAGACAAGGGCTCCTCCAGGTTCATCGATTCCCGCCTCGATATGGTGGCGTGCGGAAATCTCATAATTGAAAGCACTGAGCTGAAGGGCGCCGTCTGCTGCTTCGAGTCGAATACCGGCGAGGATGGGCTGAGCTGGACGTGCGTCGATGACGCGAGTGGTCCAAGCCACGGCGTCTGCCAAAGCTGCGGAATCGATTTCGACTTTCATGCGTTCCTCATTTCAAAATTTGTGTCGTGAGCCATTCTAGTCGTTTCGTGGCTCGATGGAGAGTTCGTTGCCTTGCGCGTTATTGTATCGGTGATGATCTTAAGGCATATAGGGTAGTCGTCATAATAAGCCCGGTGGATACGGTGGATAAACCTCGTTGGCGCTACGACGAGCTGGTTTTCAAGGGTCCAAGCCAATGTGCATAACTTTCGCGTATCATGTGTATAACTCAGCCAGTTATACACAGCGCAACGTCGCTGATTGGAATATCCACATTGAGAATGCAGTTATTCACGCGTTATCCACGATATTAGAGCCGTAATCCACCGCTTAGTCGCAGGTTTTACGCACATATGTGAATAAAGATGTGGATATCTTCATTCTGAATTGTGACGGTTCCGGCGTGTCATGACGATGATGATCGGTCGTTTTCGATATCCGCTTTTTCGCGTTGGTGGCGTGATTCTACGAGAACCGTGACGGGTGACGATGAGCTTACCGTAGAGAGGATAGGTTGCAGGGCGCGTGGTTGCCGGTTAATGGCGGTATTGTCTTGTAGTGCGGAAGTTGTGCTCGGAATTTTGAATCCGGAATCAGTGAATGTCTGAAATCACCAGTGAATGTCAGTGAATCCGCGTCCTCGGAAGCATTGAGGGTCTATACGGAGCCCAAGCGTATCGTGAGCAGCCCTCGCAAGCGGCGGGACTACTCGTTGGAATGCTGTTTGAGACGAACCGTCAGCTCCATGACATAGTTGTAGATCTCTTGTTTTTCCTGCATCTCATCGGTTATGCGGGTGTAGGCGTGCATGACTGTGGTATGGTCTCGGCCGCCAAAGACCTCGCCGATATCCACCAGACTCATGCTGGTCATCTCGCGTGCCAGGTACATGGCTATCTGACGGGCCAACGCGACGTTTTTGGTCCGCGCGCGGCCGACAAGATCGTCGAAGGTCAAGTGGAAATACTTTGCCACCTGACCGATGATGTCGGTTGGCCTGACCTCGACGTCCGAAGTGAAGAAATCCTGCAGCGTCTGTTCGGCCAAAGCCCGCGACACCGGCTGGTTACTTAGCGATGCCACGGCCGTCACGCGGGTCAACGCACCTTCCAATTCCCTGATGTTCTCCGTGAATCGTTCGGCGATGAGATCAAGCGCGTCATTGGGGATATTCGAATGGTTCATGGCCGCCATCATGCGCAGAATGGCAATGCGGGTTTCAAGATCCGGAGGTTTTACATCAACGGTAAGGCCGGACTCGAATCGTGAGATGAGCCGGGCCTCGAACCCTTTGAGGTTCTTGGGCGCGACATCGGAGGCGATGACGATACGCTTATTCGCCTGGTACAGCGAGTTGAAGGTATGGAAGAATTGTTCGAGAGTGGCTTCCTTGCCGCCAAGGAACTGGATGTCGTCGATGAGGAGCACATCGACCTCGCGATATCGTCGATTGAAATCGGCTATCTGACCCTGGCTTTGGTTCGGTGTCTGCAGTGCCTCGATAAATTCGTTGGTGAATTCCTCACTGGTGACGTATCTAACCTTAACCGAAGGGTCCTTGACCAACGCGTAATTACCGATGGCATTGAGCAGATGGGTTTTACCCAATCCGGAACCACCGTAGATACAGAGTGGATTGAAATCCCGGCCCGAGCCCTCCGCGACCGCGAGGGCGACCGTGCGTGCGAATCTGTTGGAATCCCCCGGCACGAACGTGTCGAACGTGGCGTTTTTATTCAGATGCGTAGCCGGATCAAGTGCCGCCTTATGATCGTTGCCGGCGAAAGATTCGGCCTCCGACTCCGCCTTTTGAAGGACCGGTGCCGTTTTCGGCGAGGATGCCGTCAAAGGCGTGTTCTGACTGTCCGGGGCCTCAAATCCCGCGCCGCCGATAGGTTGAGAGGCGCCACGAGGCTCATCGGACATACGATTGGTTGCGTCCAGATCGATATCCAATTGCATGGATGGTTGTACTGATGGTTG
>CALNAE010000243.1 GCA_937874315.1 uncultured Bifidobacterium sp.
ATACATGTCCACGCCGTATCCGCCGTCAAAGGCGGCGAACTTCAGCGTGGTCTTCCCGTTGGAACCTGCACCGGTGGAACCACCGCAGGCGGCGACGGACATCATCATTGCCCCCGCGCCGACAAGCGCGATCAACCTGGTCACTGCAGTCAGCTTTCTCATCAGATTACCTCCTCGTACCCTTTACATGAGGCAACGGCACGAATGCCGTCCTCCTCCTCTTTCTTTCGCTCCCTCGCGGAAGTCACACACCGATGTGTGTTTCTCTTTAATGTACACTATATTTCCAAAAAAGGAAATCAAGATTTCCTCAGCATGTCAGACCCGACGCCTCGGCGCGTCAAATGGGGTCCTCTATGACATAATTTGTTGCAAATGTTGGAATTTGTGATTCTTTCAACAGCGCCGCAACGAGCGGAAAACGCTTCGAGGATGGCGTCATCTTCCGCGCCCATTCACGCGATGCTATCGATTATTGTCCAATTAATTAAGATTATGAACTATATATTCGCACGGGTTTCGACACTGCCACGTCGATGACGACATGGGGGGAAACGGACCGGCACGCGACGGGCGCCAAGGGCACGAGGGCGGCCATACATATAAATGACCGGCGCGGGCGCATTCTCTCGATGAGATGCGCTCACGCCGGCCATAGTCATCGCCGCGTAGGCTTGGTTATCCGTTCAGTCGTTTTCCACGGTGTAGTCCCATTTCGCAAGGATGTGCTTGGTGTCAGGCGACCAACGCATCAACCCCTCGCCCACCGCCTCGAATGCTCGAAGCTCGAACGAGACCTTCTGACCGGGTTTAACGGACGCAGGAGGATCCTGCTCCCCCTTGATCCTCTCCATGGCATACACATGGCCAAGATGATCGATACTGGTGAACTGATCGGTCGAAAGAGGGATGACCGCCGTGGCATGGTCAATGGTCACCGTCCATGTGCAGGTCACCGACTCCGGCTGATACGGAAGACCCTCGCCCGGAACGGTCGGCCCCGACACGGTGACCTCAGCCGACCATTGGGGTGTGACGACATGAACGGGATCGCCCTCCATGGTCAAGGCGGGGTGATCGACGCTGCCGTCGAGCACCTGATCTGTTTTATAGTTCAGCGTGTTCTTTGGCAGGTAAGCGGGGTAACTGCCCAGGCCTTTTGCGGTGGCGTGCGCGGAATTGCTCCCACAACCGGAGAAACCGAACAGGGCGGCAAGAACAAGCAGGGTTCCAAGGCCTTTTCGTATCACTTGGTTCATCGCAGCGAGCCTCATACCTGCTGAGCGTAGGTGCCGGACACCAGACCGGCGTTCCACTCACGATGAAGGAACGCGGCCATATCCTGCCGTACGGTGAACTGTCCGACCCCGTACTTGCTGGACCCATCGGCTTGCGAGAATCCGGTCGCGATACCCTGCGAGGCGAGCCACCACACTTCCTTGGAGAACGGCGTGCCGGCATTCACATCGGTGAAGGCACGCTGCTGTTTCAAGCTTGCGGTGTAGTTCGGCGAGCCGGCCAATCGGTAGAGGAACGCGGCCATATCCTGCCGTTGCACATCGGACGAACCCTCGAACCGATAGGTTCCGTCGGCTTGCTTATATCCGGTGGCGATGCCTTGCGCCGCCAACCACCAGATCTCGTTGGCGTGCGGGGTGTTCGCATTCACATCGGTGAAGGCACGCTGCTGTGCCGATGTCGCAGTAAACGCGGGCGATCCTGCCAATCGGTAGAGGAACGCGGCCATATCCTGCCGTTGCACGTTGGGCATGCCCTCGAACCGATACGTGCCATCCGCCTGTTTGAATCCGGTGGCGATACCCTCGTTACCGGCCCAAGCCACGTCATCGGCATGCGCCACCTGATTCAGATCAGTGAAGTTGATGGCATTGCTCACATTCACCGTCACCGCCGAGGAGGTTGACCCTGAATACTGCTTGGCGTCGGCGGGAACGAACACCGCCGTGATCTGATGGCTGCCCACGGACAAATTGCTCACCGTGGCGCTCGCGGACCCCGACTGGTCGATCGAGGAAGTCGCCAGCACATTCCCACCGTCTTCGAAGTTCACCGTTCCCGACGTCACGGAATTCGCGCCGGATGCAACAGATGCGGTGAGCTTGGTCGTACCGTTGACGGTCGGATTCGCCGGCCATTTGCCGGTGATCTTCGTTGTCGTCGAAGCGATGGCGTTGCTGCCGGCGGCGGTAAAGACATCGAGACCGAAGGGCTTCAGACCCTTCTCAGCTGCGAAGCCGAGATGCCCTTGACCGTCCAGACCGCCGGACACCGTGCCCGCGGGCAATGCGCTGTTGCCGTTGCCGGAGGAGACGTCGAAGAGATCCTCCATGGTGCGCAGCCAGCTGTAATGGTCGTAATTGGTGGTCGAGACGGTGCCTGGCTTGATAAGCGGGCTGATGAGCACGCTGCCGGTATCGCCGCCACCTGGGGTGGCGTCCGTAGCGTCGTAAAGCGGATCCGCGGTCTGACCGCTTTCCAGGTGATTCGGATCGCCTTCGGCGCTCAATGTCACCGAGGACACCGCACCCGTCGGTTTGACGGGGTTGCCGGCCTTGTCAACCAGTTGGAATTCGCCGGTATACGGATGACCGCTCGAGGAGGAGAGCAATACGGGTCCGGAGTTGGTGACCGCGCCGACGAAGGAGTCTGCGGGGATGTTGGTTCCCGTGACCGCTCGCCCGGTGTCCTTGGCGGAGATCGAACCGTCGGTGATGGTGCTCGACGTGCCGTCGCCAGTCACGCTCTGCGTGGAGGCCGTCGGAGAATTGCCGGATCCGCCGCGCACGATGCCCGGCACGCAGTTGGCAGGAACCTTGGGGTTCGTGCTGGTGCAGGTCGGAGGCCTGTCGATAAACGCGTTGTTGCCAGGACCTGGATACAGCTGGTTGCCGCTGCTGTCGGTGCCCAGAGTGGAATTCGGACCGGTCGGCTCGGTGTTGACGTTCTTGCCATCGATGTTCTCGCCGGCCGCGTCGGTTTTGATACCGTTCGCCGCATTCGCCTTGTTCTCCGACGTCACCGCAAATTGATCGGCGTTGTTGAAGCTTCCGCCATAGGTGAAGGGCGGATTGGCCTCGTCAAAGGTGATGTCGATTAATCCGCCATCTTTGAACGCCTGAGATCGTTCGATCAATGGAATGTAGTATTCGAGGAACAGATCGGAGGCATACAGATCGCCGGTGTAGTTCGTCGGAGTGGTGGCCTCGGGATTGTAGGCGATGGATGAGCCTTCATGATAGTCCGGCGAACCATCCTTGTTGAACGCGCCGGAGAGGTTGTTGCCCTTGCAGACCGCGTCATGCGCATCGGAGCAGTTGTTGGGGGTGATCCAGCTGAACGACGGGGTCGTGGATTCCTGCTGCAGATCATGCACCAGCCCGACATTGGGATCATCGAGATTCGAGATGTGATCCGAGTCGCAGTTGGTTCCGGTCGTGGGTTCGTTCAACGCCGCCGTGCTGGTCCCATCGGAGTTGTATCCGCCGGTCAACGATTCGAACCATGGGAATGGGAAGTGCTTGGCCACGTATTGGTCGTTGGATTGAGCGCCCGTGAAGCTCGTCACGCCCGAAGGAGCCGGGTGCGACGAGGTGGGCGTCAGATAGGTGGGGTTGCTCACGGGATTGTTCGTCGATGTGCCGGGAGCCCCGCAGGCGCCGTCCTCACGGTTCGCGACGGTCCGGTCCTGCCAGCTGGTCTCACCCACGGTCTGCGCACCGTGCAAATCCTGGCTGTATCCCTTCCAGGTCTTACCCGCCGCGTTGAGCTGGTTGAACAAAGTGGGGACATCGGTCGTATACGTGCAGCCATTCGAGCCGTCAGCCGCATTGGCGCCACTGGCTTGGCTTGCGTTTGCCGGTGAATTCACCTGCCCGTAGTTGACGTCGCTCGCGTTGGAAATGATGTTGCGGTTCGTGCCGATCTGCGTGTTCTTGACGTCGCAATCCGATTGGACGTCCTGTTCGGGGGCCTGACCGGAGACCATGCTGGTGTAGTTGTCCATGCTGTAATGGCCGGTACAGTAATAGTTCTTCAGCAACGCTCCCTGCGCCGGGAGGTTTTGCCACAGGTAACTGTTCTTGTTCAAACCCGTGAACGTTTCATCGTATGATTTGTTCTCAAGAATGATCAACCAAACATGCTTGATCGAATTGGGCTTAAGACCCGTGCTCGTGATGGTGGTGTTTTGGGACGTCTGATTCACGGCGGCCGCGGAAGCCTCCTGCGGCGCCGCCAAACCGGCGAATGTCAGCAGAATGGCCATGGCGGAAATCGCCGCGAACAGCCTCAGACATGTTCTTCCCTGGATGAGTTCTCTCAAAGTCATCACATCCTTCTTATGCATGACTACGATCCGCTGCGGAGCGGTCGTGTAGCGGCTTGCTACACGCCTAACGATATGACGCACCGACCGTCGTCAAAGCGCAGCGTTTTAGTCGAATGCACCGGGTTCCCGTCAGTTCCGAACGCGAAATCGAAGTCAGCAATTGCCCGAATGACGCGGTTTCTCACCCGGTAAGGAAGCTGAACGTCGAATGGGGAAACCCTGCCTATAGGCAATGTACCCAACCAGGAAATTCATCATCATTTCTGCGTCGCGTAACTGTTGCGTAACGATCGGTTAACCTTCGCCCCATGCGTCATCCGCCGGAGGCATACGACAACATAATCACCCCCGACAGCCCGGGCGCATCGCGCCGCGGTCACGCGACTATCTTCGAAGACGTCGGCTGTTCGCTACTTGCTCATATCGATAAGCTGCTGGAT
>CALNAE010000244.1 GCA_937874315.1 uncultured Bifidobacterium sp.
AATATCTCGCCGTCTTCGGTTGACGGCATGGGACAGCTGGTACTATGTCCCAAAGATGTACTAGTCCGCGAGGAGGAACAGTGACGCAGAAACAATCAGTGGTGATCATCGGCGGCGGTCCCGCCGGTTTGACCGCCGCGTGGGAACTGACCAAGAATGGCGGTTCCGAACGCTACGATGTGACGGTGTTGGAAGCCACAAAGGAATTCGGCGGTATCTCCCGCACGGTAAAGCACAATGGCAACCGCATGGATATCGGCGGGCACCGCTTCTTCTCCAAGGATGATCGCATCATGGACTGGTGGAAGAACATTCTGCCGTTGCAGGGTGCCCCCTCATACGATGACAAGAAGCTCGGCCGCCATCACGATCTCGAGCCGGGTGGCCCCGATCCGGAGACGACCGATAAGGTCATGCTCAAGCGGCATCGGGTCAGCCGTATCTTCTGGAACCATCATTTCCTCGACTACCCGATCTCACTGACTCCGGGCCTGCTGAAAGCCTTGGGATTCAAGCTGACGATGGAGGTCGGATTCAGCTACCTCCATTCGATGTTCCACAAGCTGCCGGAGGACAACCTCGAAAACTTCTATATCAATAGGTTCGGCCGCAAACTGTATTCGATGTTCTTCGAAGGTTACACCGCGAAGGTATGGGGGCGCCCGCCCAAGGACATCTCCGCCGATTGGGGTGCCCAGCGCGTCAAGGGGCTCGACATTGTCGCGGTGTTGAAGAACGCGTTCATGAAGATGATGCCGAAGAAACGCGACAGCAGCGAGGTGGAGACCTCTCTGATCGAGGAATTCTGGTACCCGAAGCTCGGTCCCGGCCAGCTCTGGGAGACGGTTGAGCAGCAGTGCGTCGATCAGGGCGTACATGTGATCACCGATGCCAACGTCACGCAGATTGAGCGAGAACATGGCAGCATCTCAGGTGTCACCTATGTCGACTCTGCGGGCAAGGCCACCGAACTCAAGGCGGACGAGTTCATTTCTTCCATGCCGATCAAGGACTTGCTCAACGCGCTCGCCGCGGCGCCTGTCGACGAAGCCGCGGGCTTGGACGGCAAGGCAAAGGCCGAGAAGGCCGTGCCGAAGGACATGGTCAGCGTGGCCAATGGCCTGCCCTACCGTGATTTCATCACCATCGGGCTCTTGGTCAAACGACTGCGCATCACCAATACCACGGATATTCCCACGCTCGGCAATCCTCCCATCGTCCCTGACTGCTGGATCTACGTGCAGGACCCGGGCTACAAGGTCGGTCGCGTGCAGGTCTTCAACAACTGGAGTCCATACCTGGTCAAGGACGTCGACGACACCGTGTGGGTGGGGCTCGAGTACTTCTGCCAGGAAAATGACGACTTCTGGAACATGTCCGACGAGGACGCCACCGCCTTCGCAATCAAGGAACTTACGCGCATGCGGCTGATCAACGGTGCGCAGGATGTGCTCGATTCGCACCGCGAACGCGTGAAGAAGGCCTACCCGGCATACTTCGATACGTACGACCGCATGCCCGAGCTCGTCGAGTATCTGGATTCGTTCGGCAACCTCTATTGCGTCGGCCGCAATGGTCAGCACCGCTACAACAATCAGGATCATTCGATGGCCAGCGCCATCGAGGCCGTGAACAACATCGCCACCGGCAAGACGTCGAAGCGTAACGTCTGGTCGGTGAATACGGAGAAGTCCTATCACGAGAAGAAGTAAATCGTCGCACGTCGTCGCCGTTCGCCACGTCATATGCGTGTTATGCGGTTGACGGGTCCGTGACGGGTCCGTGACATGTCATTCATGTGCCGTTTGATAAGCCGCTGATGTGTGTGACATTACGGCGGATTTCCACACAGGAGCCCGCACCATTATCGTGGTGCGGGCTCCTGTGTCATGTGCTGGGTGCCTCCGTCATGGTTCTGGCCGTGTTACGGGCGGCCTTCATCATGACACCCGCGTTGCGTTCGTCGACAAGTCGTTGTACTCTATACACAGTTCGAATAGCTGTCGTAGGCACCGAACGTTCAAAGCGGTTTTCCGCATCTTTTTTCATAGAGCTCTCGGGTGAATTCGTGAGAGCCAAGGGAAGGCAACACCAGTGGCAACAAGCCAGAATATTGAGGATATGAAGCTGCCTGAGCTCAGAGAGCTCGCCAAGCAAATGGGCCTTCGGGGCACGTCGACGATGCGTAAGCCCAATTTGATCGCTACGTTGCAGGCAGCCCGCACAGGCGGTGCGGCACCGGCGGGGGTCAGCGTTCGCGCGCCCAAGAAGACCACTGAGACGGTCGCACTGTCTAGTGCGGCACCGGCGGAAGCTGCTGGATTGCAACAGGTCCCACCGGCATCCCCAACGCAAACGCCATTCTCTGCGCCTGCCGCCGTAGTTGCCAAAACCGCTTCTGCCTCTAAGACTGCCGCTAAAAATACGTCTGTCCCCCAGGCTGCCTCTCAGGCGACATTCGCGGAGGCATCCGCCCCCAAGACCGCGTCAGGGGCGGCATCCGACGATGCGCATGCCTCGACGAAGAACTCCGGCCGTCGTGACGGCGAGCTCGATCGCCACGGTCGTGTCTCGGGGAATCACGATAGGCGTCATCAGCAGGATCAGGGATCGGAAGCCAACCTCCTTGACGAGCTGCATATCGACATTCCGGCGTCTGATGACTCCAAGTCCACGCGCATACGTCGGCGTGAGACCACGCATGCGACCGATGATCAGCCCCGCCGTCGTCGTCGAAGCGATACGACAGCCGTCGCCGAGCCCACGACTCGCGATCTTGACGATATTCTTGCCGCGCTGCCTGCCGATCGCAAGGATGGTGCGCAGGAGCAGGAACAAGAGTCTCAGACCCGCGAATTCACCCGTCGTCCCCGCAACCACGATCGTTCCGAACGTGGCGGCGACGATCGACGTCAGCGCCGGATGCGCAGTCGTGATCGAGATTTTGAGACGCGCGATGATCGACGTGACAACCGTGACAACCGGGATGAGCGAGAAGAACGTGATAATCGGCGTGACAACCGGCGCGAGGACAACCGCCGCGAGGAGAATCCCGAGGACTTCGTTCCGGTAGCGGGTATCGTCGACGTGCTTGATTCCTATGCCTTCGTGCGCACATCCGGTTATCTGCCGGGGCCCAACGACGTCTATGTCTCCATGGGACAGGTCAAGAAGTATGGCCTGCGCAAGGGGGATGCCGTCCACGGTTCGATTCGTACGCCACGTGAGGGCGAGCGACGCAATCAGCGCCAAAAGTTCGTACCGTTGCAATCGATCGACACCATCAACGGCATGAGCGCCGAGCAGTCCGCGAATCGTCCGCATTTCTCCAAGCTCACGCCGCTGTACCCGCAGGAGCGGCTCAAGCAGGAGACCACTCCGAACAAGATCACCGGACGACTCATCGATATCGTCTCCCCGATAGGCAAGGGACAGCGCGGACTGATCGTTTCCCCGCCGAAGGCCGGCAAGACGATTACGTTGCAGAATATCGCCAACTCGATTGCCACCAACAATCCCGAGGTGCACCTTATGGTGGTTCTCGTCGATGAACGTCCTGAAGAGGTCACCGATATGGAGCGTACCGTGCAGGGCGAGGTCATCTCCTCGACCTTCGATCGGCCGGCCTCCGACCACACGACCGTCGCCGAACTGGCCATCGAGCGTGCCAAGCGTTTGGTTGAGCTCGGTCAGGACGTCGTGGTGCTGCTCGACTCCATGACACGACTGGCGCGTGCATACAATATTTCGGCTCCGACGTCGGGGCGCATCCTTTCCGGTGGCGTGGATGCGCAGGCGCTGTATCCGCCGAAGAAGTTCTTCGGCGCGGCGCGGAACATCGAAAACGGCGGCTCGTTGACAATCATCTCTTCGGCCTTGGTGGAGACCGGTTCCAAGATGGACGAGGTGATCTTCGAGGAGTTCAAGGGGACGGGCAACATGGAGCTGCGCCTGAGCCGCGAACTGGCTGATAAGCGTCTCTTCCCCGCCATCGACATCAATGCCTCGGGTACTCGGCGTGAAGAGCTCATCACGCCGAACGACGAGCTCGCGATCATCTACCGCCTGCGTCGTGTGCTCGGCGGGCTGGAGCCCGAGCAGGCCTATCAGATGCTCGTCACACGGTTGAAGAAGACGCCGACGAATCGCGACTTCCTCTCCACGATTGTTCAGCCGAACCTTAAATAACGAAATGACGCTCGTCCGCATCGGCCGTTGACACCGGCATGGATATTGATGTGCATGGGGCCGGGTCGAGGTGTGATTGCTATCGCATTCTCGGCCCGGCCCTTGCGTTATGCGGCCCATGCGGTATGGGTGATGGGTAACAGGTGATGGGTAATACAGAGGCTCTTCGTTTTGTTTTCGTCCGTTACGGCTTCCGCGTTTTCCCCTCACCATACCGGACGACGATGTCATGTCGTGACGACGATGTCGTGGGATGACGTTTGCCATAACGCCGTGACGTTTGTCATAACGCCGTGACGTTGGCGTCACGCCATGGCGACGATGTGATGGAAGGCGCGGGTGTGCCGATTCCGTAGCGGCGCACAGTTGTCTTCGGCGAAGGTTCTCAGTCTGCTGACGCCCTCGCGCAGTTCACGGGCGTCTCCGGCGTAAGACAGTCGGATGAATCCCTCTCCTTCTTTGCCAAAGGCGTCCCCGGGAACGACCGCTACATGTTGTTCGTTAAGCAACCGGGTGCTGAATTCCTGGCTTGACATTCCCGTCCGCGTGATGTCGATGAAGGCATAGAACGCGCCCTGCGGCTCGATGAGGTCGAGCGCCGTGCAATGCTCGAGCGGGTCGAGCACGATTTGCCGCTTACGGCGGTACGATTCACGCATGCTCTTGACATGGTTCATGGGACCGTCGAGCGCCGCGGCTCCGGCGTACTGGGCCGTGGCATTCACGGATGAATGCATGAGTTCGGCAATTTTCCCCGTTTGCTCGATGATCGCCGCCGGTGCGAGCAGGTAGCCGATTCGCCAGCCGGTCATGGCGAAGGTCTTCGACAGGCTATCCACGACGATCGTGCGTTCCTTCATACCGGTCGCCGAGGCGATGGACGGCGCGACTGGCATGGTGTTGGCCACCGAGTCGGAGATATAGGAGTCGTCGGAGTCGTCGTGGACGTCGGTTCGATCGGCATTCGTGGGGGTGCCGGGGGTTACGCGGGCGTTGTCAAAGACGAAGGAGTGGTAGACCTCATCGGAGATGGCCCATATGCCATGCCGACGGCAGACCTGCGCGATTCGGTCAAGCTCCTCGGCCGGAGTGACGGCACCCGAGGGATTGCCGGGGGAGTTGATGATCACCGCTCGGGTACGTGGCGTGATGGCGTCTTCAATGTCATCGGCATCGAGCTGCATATGGCGATCCGCTCTGAGTGGAATCGTCACGGGCACTCCGCCGCACAGCATGACCTCGGCGTCGTATGAGGTGAAGAACGGCGAAGGAATGATGACCTCATCACCCGGGTCGACCACGGCCTTCAGTGCCAGAAACAACCCCATGGTGGCTCCATCAACCGCCTGAATTTCGCAATCGGGGTCATAGACAAGACCTTTGACGCGCGATGTGTATGCCGCCGCGGCTTGCCGGAACCGGTCTATGCCTACGGCGTTCGTGTATTTCGTTTTGCCCAGTTGAATGGAGCGACACGCCGCGTCTACGATGTGCTGCGCCGCCGTATCGCTTGGTTCCCCTACGCACAGCGAGATCACGTCCGGGATGCTGTCGACCTGATCGAAGACGTCGCGAATGCCGGAACGGGGGATGTCCAGCGCGTGTTGGGCCAAGGTGGGTTGAGTCATGGGTGCTGCTTTCATAAAAATAACGTTACTATGCTCTGATTATCATAATAATTATGGATAATTTAGGATATTACGAAAATATTACGACATGCTGATGACTTGCTTGGAGCAGGATTGGTTTCGGGCGTTCGTGTCCATGTCGGTGTCCCGCGGCGATTTTCCGGTGCGTTTTCTTCAGTGGGCGTTTTTCCTGCTTGCGATCTTGTCGCGGTTGAGTATGCGTACGCGGACCGTTGAAATTTCGCCATTTTGTGGTCCGTGAAAATGGGAATACGGCATGGAACCGCCCACTGAAGGAAATTTCCGCCCACTGAAGCTCGATTGGAGACCTCAGAGGTGCGAATTGAGTTCACAGAAATCGATATCGAGCCGTGGCAGGGTTGTCGGGGCATGTGTTGACCGGTGAACCGCGTTTTCTTGGGTCGGAGTGGCGAGGTCACACCGTCGCAGCGGGTATCGTAGAAAGATGACGAGGGGAGCGCGATGAATGCCATGGAAGCCGGCGAATTGCCGAATCCCGATCCGCACGGTACAAAGCGCAAGACTGCGGATACGGAGCGAATCGACGCGATTGATCAGTCGATTCTGAACGCCTTGGAACACGATGGACGGGCGACGCTGTCATACCTTTCCAGGATCTCGGGACTATCGGTTTCGGCTGTGCAGTCGCGCGTCCAGAAACTGGAGCGTCGCGGCATCATCAAACGTTACCGTGCGGTGGTGGATGATGAGCTGCGCGGGTTGCCGATTCGTGCTTTCGTGTCGGTCACGCCGTTGGATTACAGCGTAGAATCGGAGATTCCGACGCGGTTGCAATCGCTCGACGGTGTGATGTCCTGTTATTCGATCGCCGGAGCGCCGAGTTTCATGCTGGTGGTGCGTGCCGCCTCGCCGGGTGCCTTGGAGGAGTTGCTCAATCTCATTCATCGCACTGTGCCGGTGAATACGGAGACCACCCTGATTCTGCAGACCTATTTCGAACGGTGACGGAAACGGCAATGAGATGGGTGATGAGACGTGTGATGAGACAGAATCTATGAGATTGGTGTCTTTATATGTGGATCGTGCCTGTTGATGACCACCCTGGAATCCTGTCTAACCATGCGACATAAGGCGCGCTTTGATGGAACGCGTTTCTATGGCGCGCGTGCATGATTGGGATATGCCTTCGACGACGCTTGCGCGTGCATGATTGGTACTTAGCCTCGGCAATGCCTGCGCAGGCATG
Source organism: uncultured Bifidobacterium sp. (assembly GCA_937874315.1). Lineage (GTDB taxonomy): Bacteria > Actinomycetota > Actinomycetes > Actinomycetales > Bifidobacteriaceae > Bifidobacterium. Next base: position 7,045 of record CALNAE010000244.1, read on the forward strand.
GCTGGACGCGCGCGTAGAGGGCCGGCGTTTGGAAATCGGAGCGCGTGAGAAATTGGGTCTGGTAGGACGCGGGCGGGCACTAGAGTGGTCGTCATGAGTGACAACGAATCGCAAGGAAATCGAGAGACCCCGGATCGGGGTTCCTCCGACGACGGGCATCACTGGTCAGGCACCATCATCGATGCGGTGCAGGCACGGGCGCATCCCGAAACGGCGGATGACATTGATCATATCGAGTCTTTGCGCCGTTCCGTCGACGCCTTAGACGCTGAAATGATTACTCTGCTAGCCGAACGATTCCGTGTGACGGACGCCATCGGACGATTGAAGGCCAACGCTGGTTTCGCGCCCGAGGACGAACAGCGCGAACGAGAACAGGCTCAACGATTGCGGCGACTGGCGCAGGAGTGCGGTCTCGATGGCGGCATTGCGCGCGGATATCTGCTGTTCGTGGTCGATGAGGCGAAGCGTCGTCATGAGCGGATTTCTGCCGCCGAAGGCTCACGGCGCGAGTGAGAGTTGCGGAACAAGCGGGGTTCTTAGTCTGAGTGGGATTCTCGAACTGGGTGAGATCCGTGACGTGAGTGGGATTCTCAACGTGAATGGTGTCTGTGGCGTCGATGAAGTCTCCAACACGAGTGAGATCGACTGCCAGAGGGTGATCTCTTATCGAAAGGGGAGCACGTGAGTGAAATTCCCGATACGAGTGGTATTCCCAAGCCGAGTGAATCCGTACCGTGAATTCCGAGTGAAACCTCTGACCTGAGTAGAGCCTCTGACCTAAGAGGAATCCGCGACGTGAGGGAAAGCTGCGCGAACCATCCTCGTGAGATGCATCAACTTCCCTGGCTGTGATCCTAGTCGGATTCGTCGATACAGATACAGCAGGGGCTCTGCACGCTGTTTGCGCGTGC
>CALNAE010000245.1 GCA_937874315.1 uncultured Bifidobacterium sp.
CTCCATTCTCGTCGCGGACGGCGCGACGTTGAATACCCCGATGCTCGTCACAATCCTCTCCCTGCTGAACAAGGCGCTGTACCTGGGCGGCGTCGTCCTGATCGTGTTCGGCGGCGTCACAGTGGGCACGAATCTCAAGGATCACAACGGTCCGGCGATCACGGGCGGCATCCTGCAGATCGGCGGCGGCGCGCTGGTCGTCGCCTGCGGCGTGCTGATGAGCACCATCAACCTGTCCTGAGACTGCACGAAGGAGGTATGCCATGGACTGGGTCAAGATCATGCTCAACGCTATCGGCGGCGGCGTGGACTCCGGCATCCTGTCCACGATGAAGCAGTCGCCGGCCGATTTCAACTCGACCCTGTACGACCTGTCCGGCACGATCGCGTCGGACGTGGGCAAGCCGCTCGCCTCGGCGGTCCTCTCCGTCGTGCTGGTCCTGCAACTCATCAACGCCGCCAACCGGGCCGAAGGCGACCGGCAGACCGGCGTGAAGCTGATCGGTATAACGATGATCCAATGCGCCGTCATTCTCGCGTTCGCGCAGAACGCGAGAATGATCCTGCAGACAATCAACGCCGTCGGCGACTGGGCCATGGGCACGGTCGACGCGGCCACGTCCGTCTCGACGGGTGGGGGTGGCGGCAATCTGGGCGACATGATCGGCGACCAGCACCTCAACCCCCTGGACACCGGGCTTTCGGTGATGCTGCTGCTCCTGCCGTTCCTGGTGAGTAAGGTCGCGGGCATCGTAGTCACGGTCGTGGTCTACCTGCGTTTCATCCAGCTTTACCTGATGGCCGGCTTCGCATCGATGCCCGTCGCCTTCCTAGGCAACGAGCACACCCGGGCCTGGGGCATCGGGTACTTCAAACGGTACGCGGAGACCGTGTTCCAGACCGTAATACTGTTCCTGTCGGTCGCCTTCTACCAGCACCTGGACGTGAACCATCCGGGCAAACTCGCGGACGGGCAGGCGCTCAGCGGCTGGATCATCGACAACTTCGGCCAGCTCATCCTGGCGAGCGTGCTGCTGATAGCCGTGGTCGCCCTGAGCAACAAGGTCGCCAAGGCGATATTCGGCGAATAGCCGAGAAGGAGAAGACATCATGGCGCTGCAGATGCCGGTGTACAAGGAATTGAATTCGGTGGAGCCCAAGGTCATGGCGGGCATGACCTGGCGGCAGTGGGCCGCGGCGACGGGCATGGCCGTGCTGGGCGGCGGCTCGTGGGCCGTGTGCTCCCTGCTGCTGCACCAGGACGACGTCGGGCAGATCATCGTGCTCGTGGTGTGCATCCCGTTCGCCGCATACGGGTGGTGGCGGCCCAAGGGCATGAAGCCCGAACGCTACCTGCCTTATTTGTGGCGCTGGTACGGGTCCGGACAGCGCAGGATCTACCACGACGGGCACCCCGCGGGCGCGCAGTGCGCGAAGAAGCCGACGATCAGGGAACGATAGGAAGAAGGGACGAGAAGCATGGCGAGGAAGACGAAGCGGACCAGGAAGGCCGGGCGGAGCGAGGGGAGGGCGCGCAGGACGGCGAAGGATCCGAGCGTGAAGACGCTGATCCCGTATGACGCGATCCTGTCCAACGGCGTGGCCTACCTGGGCGGCGACGAATGGAGCGTCTCCCTGCTGATCTCGGATGTCAACTACCTGATCAGCACCGAGGATCATCAGATGGAGATCCTGAACAAATGGGCCAAGTTCCTGGACATGTTCGATTCGACGGCCCGATTGCAGGTGCTGGTCCTCAACCGCATGCTCTCCAGTGCGCTGGTCGCCGACCAGCTTGCCCTGGAACCCAGGGGCGACGAGTTCGATCCGCTGCGCGAGGACTACGACCGGGTCGTGCGAGACAAGCTCATGACCATGAGCCGCAACACGGTCACCTCCAAGCTGGTAACCGTCACGGTCAGGGATCCGGACAAGGAGCGCGGGCTGCTGGCCGTGCAGCGGCTCGCGATGAGCGCGGAAAGCCAGCTCAACCAGATCGACGGGTGCAAGGTCACCCGACTGGACAGGACGGCACGCCTGCGCATGATCAGCGCCGCATACCGGGGCGAGGCCGCCTTCGCGTTCCGCGAACGCCAGTTCGAGGACGAGAGGACCTCCACCAAGGACTACGTCGCGCCCTGGGCCATCGACCTGACCGATCCCAAGACGCTCAGGCTCGTGAATCAGAACGGCGACATCTGGCACAGGTCGCTGTGGATCCGCGACTACCCGCCCGAGCTGTCCGACCGGCTGGTCGGCAAGCTGACCGAATTGCGCGCCTCGATTGCGGTGAGCATCCATTTCAGCCCGCATTCGCGTGGCGACGGCCTCGACCTGGTCAAACGGAAGGTCGCCGAGCTGGACATGCAGATCGTCACGGAGCGGAGGCGCAACATCAAGCAGCATCTACCGGCGGACGAGATATCCGCGGAGCTGGCGGACTCGAGGGATCAGGCGACCGCGCTGCGCGACGAGCTGCAGCATTCCAACCAGCATCTGATCGACTCGATGTTGGTGATCGGTGTGAGCGCCGACAGCGAGGACGAGCTGGACGGGCACGTCAAGGACGTGCTGCAGATCTGCCGACAGGAGTCGTGCACGGCCGAATCATTGAGCTACATGCAATTGGAGGGGTTGTCGGCCGAACTGCCGTTGGGCGTGAACCAGCTGCCCATGTCACGCACGCTGACCACGAGCAGCGCGGCCATCCTGATCCCGTTCACCACGCAGGAGGCGTTCGAGCCGACCGGCACCTGGTATGGGACAAACGCGCGCAGCGGGAACGCGCTGGCCGTCGACCGCACGCTGCTCATGAACCAGAACGGGTTCACGCTGGGCACCACCGGGTCGGGCAAATCCCAGGAGAACAAGCTCGAAATGCTCACCACGTTCCTCAAATCGAGTGACGACATGATCGTGGTGGATCCCGAGCACGAGTACACGCCGCTGTGCGAGGCGATCCATGGCACGGAGGTGGAGATCAGCGCGTCGAGCAGCCAGATGCTCAACCCGATGGACATAGTCCTGGACAACGCGGGCGACGGCAGCCCTGTGCGCGCCAAGGCCGTCAGCGTGCTCTCGATGATCGGCGCGCTCATCGGCGGCACCGCCGGCCTTGAGCCGGCCGCCAAAGGACTGCTGGACCGGTGCATCATCGGCCTGTACGCGGAGATGCAGTCCGACCCGACCCGTCCGCAGCCGACGCTGCACGATCTGCGCGATCGCCTCCTCGCGTTGAACGAGCCGTTGGGCGAGCAGATCGCACTCGAACTCGAGATGTATACCGAAGGCAGCCTGTCGGGCTTCTCCGGGCACACGAACGTCGACCTGGACAACCGCTTCGTCAACTTCGACGTGAGCGGTCTGGACGGCGAGCTACGCACGTTCGGCATGATGGTTGTGCTGGACGCGGTGTGGAATCGCGTGCTGCGCAACCGGCAGGCGGGCAAGCGCACTTGGCTGTGGATCGACGAGTTCCACCGGTTCTTCGGCAACGAGTACGCGGCGAAGCAGTTTCTGGACATATACAAGCGCGGACGCAAGTACGGGCTGGGCGTGACCGGCATCACGCAGAACATCGAGGAACTGCTCGATAACAACGAGGCCAGACTCATGCTGTCCAACAGCGATTTCCTGGTGCTCATGAACCAGAACGCCTCGGATGCGGACACGCTTTCCGAGCTGATGCGCCTGAGCCCGGAGCAGCGCAGCTTCTTCACCGGCGTGAACGCCGGGCAGGGTCTGATCAAGGTCGGGTCCGCGTGGATTCCGTTCGACGGGCGCATGCCAGCCGATTCGAGCATCTACCGCATGTTCACCACCAAATTTGGGGAAAGCGCATGATCCAGTCCATCGTCACGAACGGGGGAGACGCGTCCGACAGACTCGTCAGCCGCACGACCCTCGCCCGCAGCGAGAGCCTGGCCAGCGACCACGCGTCGACCGGACTGACGACGACTGGCACACTGCGCATGCGCCCGGCCGCATCCGCATTGAGCAAGACCGTCAGGGCCGGTGCCCATGGCGTCAAGTCCATAGGACATAAGGGTCTGAAGGCGTCCGACCGGCTGCGCTCCACGATCCGGTCCCAGGGCGACATGGACCACGAGGACTTCTCCTCGCATGTTTCCGACATCACCTCGAAGACCCTGGAGCAGGCCGTGCGTAAGGGCGCGCCCAGGACATTGCGCGCGGGCGTCTCCGGCGTGAAAGGCACGGCGAAGGGCGGGGCGGCCGCCTATCGAGTCGGGGTACGCGCGGTCAACGGCACCAGGAGCATGTTCGCCAAGGCGAGGCACACCGGAGCGGCGACGGCCAGGACGGCCCGGCGCGTCGCAGAGGCTTCCCGGCAGAGCGCGGCCGGAGCATTGCGCGCGGCAAGGATGGTCAACGCCGCCGTGAGGTTCATCGGCGCGAAGATCGGCGCGCTGCCCGCTTCGGCCGCCTCAATGCCACCCATGCTCATCATGGCGGTCGTCGCGATCGTGCTCGCCGTCATCGTGAGCATCCTGGCATGGATCCCCGGCATGGTCAGCGAATCGGACGGCTCGCTCACTAACGTGCCATCGCAGTACGTCGATGTCGTGATGCGCGCCGGCCAGGTGTGCGACACGGTCACCCCGCCGGCCATCGCCGCGCAGATCGAGCAGGAGTCCGGCTGGAACCCGCAGGCCCGGTCCGCCGCCGGCGCGCAGGGCATCGCCCAGTTCATGCCCGGCACCTGGGCCTCGAGAGGCAAGGACGGTGACGGCGACGGCCGGGCCGACATCATGAACCCGATCGACGCGATATGGAGCGAAGGCAACTACATGTGCGCTCTGGCCGGCCAACTGAAAAGCGCGCTGAACGCGGGCCGCGTGTCCGGAGACCTGCTTGACCTGACACTGGCGGCCTACAACGCGGGCATCGGCAACGTGTACGCCGCGCACGGCATCCCGCAGATCAGCGAGACGGTGACCTACGTGCGCTCCATCCGCACCCTCATGGCCAAGTACGCGAGCACCGGCGGCCAGGGCGGCGGCACGAGCGTCGGGTCGCTCAAGCCGCCCCTGGTGATGAGCCCGGACGGCTACCACGTCGACGTGTCCGCGACCGGCACCAACGAGGGAGCAGCGCCCAGCTACCAGCGTTTCCAATGCACCTGGTGGGCGGCGATCCGACGCGCCCAGATAGGCAGGCCCGTCGACCCGTACATGGGCAACGGCGGCCAGTGGGGAGCGACCGCCGCGCGGCTCGGCTACCCGATGGGCGGCGGGCCCCGAGCCGGCGACGCCATCAGCTTCCATCCCGGGGTCCACGGCTCCGACCCGTTCTACGGGCATGTCGCGATCGTCGAGGAGGTCAAGTCCGACGGATCGATCGTGATCAGCCAGTCCGGCACCGGATGGATGGCCGTCGTGATCGAGACCATCAGTAAACAGCAGCTCGACGCCATGGGTTCGGGCATCGACTTCATCCACTGAACCAACCGCAAGGAGAACCATCCCATGTCTCGCAAACACCGAACAATGCTCGTCCTTCTCGCCATCGCCCTGACGACTGTCCTGATCGTGTTCGGCTGGGCCGGTCGTCATGCCATGGGCCGGACGTCGGGGGAGCCGACGCCGAGCGTCGTCACAACGACGGTCGCCGCGAACCCGCGCCCGTCCAAGACCGATCCGACGCTCAGGACGCGGGACGTGCAGCGGCTGTGCGAACAGACCGCGCCCAAGGTCGTCACCTCGTATGTGACCGATTCGCCGGACCGCAGCCGCCTGCTGGACGAGTACTTCACGGCGCAAGCCACGGGCAGGAACGTGCCCGTTTCGCACATCAAGCCGCAGCCGGCCAAACAGTTCGCCGGCGCGCTGAACGTCGAGCAGCCGCTAGGGCACGCGGTGTGCAGCGTGAACACCGGTCTGCAGTCGAGCCCGTGGATGCTCGAATTCGACTGGGAGGGAACTCTCGGCTGGCGTTGCACGTCGATACAAGGGCCCATCCAAGGCGCGTATGCGGATGGCCGGCTATGAGCGGCAAGAACGATGATGCCGTGCTGTTCTCGGCCGAGACGAGGCTGCGGCGGGACGATGACGGCGTGCGCGTAGACATATGGGAGCCGTGCGGCGAAGCGTGGGAAGGCAAGCCGGAGCCTGACACGGTGCCGGCGTGGTGCCTGATGGGATGCAGGATGAGAGGACGGGGATGAGCAGACGAAGAACCAGACTGGTCGACGGCGACCTGGATCCGAAGGCGTCCGCCGCGGATCTTGAATACATATGCGTGAACCACTTCGACTATCCCAGCGACATCATCAGCGCCATGCCGGCGCATCCGGCCTGCTGGCCCGAACTGGCCGACTGGTGCCGGCGGTTCACCTCCGCTCCCGGCACGGCCGGAGCGCCGCCCATGCCGCCCGAACCAACCAAGCGCGGCATCCTGCGGCGGACGAAGCCCGGTAAGCGCGTCGAACCTGACGACACGCCCGCCGAGGCCGACGAACTCATCGAATCCGTCGCGCCCGCGAACAATCCGGACGACGAGACGACGGAGGCGATCACCCAGCCGCTGCACGTGTTGGCCCAGAAAGAGCCCACGCTCGTCGATGCGCCGGTGAAACTCAAACGGGTCGTGCCGGTGCGTAGGATCGTGACCGCAGCCATCTGCGTCGTTGCCCTGACGGGTCTGGGCGGTGCCGCCGCCGCAGGCGCAGGCGCATGGCACACCCATCAGGAGCAGGCTGCGGCCGCGGTGGCGGCGGAGCACGCCCATGCCGTGATCTCGGACGCCGACCGCCTATGCGCGGAGATGAAGACCAGCCCGGTCAAAGACGACGAGGAATTGGCCGGCCAGGCGGACAAGCTCGCCGCTCTCGCCCACGACGCGAAGACGCCAAGTGCGCAGATCGCCAAGGCGACGGCGTCGCTACGCGCAGCGTACGGCAAGGCCATGGACGCGAAGGCCGAGCAGACGGGCAAGCGCCTCGATGCGCTCACGGTCGAGGCGACCAGGCTCACGGACTCCCCGGAATCGGCCGACCGCACAACCATGCTCGACCTGTCCAAGCAATGGGGCGGCAAGCGCGTAACGCGGCGGAATCTGTCGAAGGCGCTCGAAGCGGCCGCACGGCTCGACGCGTTGACGTCATCATGCCGGCAGGCGCAGGAGCGCGCGGACAAGGCGAAAGCCGAGGAATCCAAGCGCAAGGCCGACGAGGAGCAGCGCAAGACGCAGGCCGAACAGCAGCAGACGGCTCCGGCTCCTGTTTCCACGCCCACTCCACAGGCGTCAGCGCCTCCATACGCGCCGCGTTACACGCCTCCTGCCGCTCCCAAGCCGGCCCCCACGCAGGAAGGCGGAGCCAACGGCTGGTCCGTGCCGCCCGTCCAGTCCGGCATCCCGATGCCCGATCACCTGTGACCCACGCCGTGGATCGCGGGTCGAATGGTGCCCGGGCCGTGGGGATCTCTGAACGGCGGTACCGACGCCTGCATTCATCGACGCCCGAGCTGTGAGACGGACGTGTGGACCGACCGCCTTCTCTCACCTATTCCCATGGTGCGGCGGCGTGCGTCCGAGCGAGCTTCGCGGCGTCCTCGTGGCCCGGTTCGGGTCGATCTTGCGGCTCATGAACGGGCTGACGCCGCGCAGCATGTAGATGCACTTGTCGCCGGGGAATTTCTCGCTTCCCAGCTCGTCGGGGGTCATGAGCTCTCGTTTGGCCTGGCGGGTGCTGATGCTGTATGAGCCGTTCACGCCCCTGGACTGGCTGATGTCCCTGGTGTCGATGGTGGCGGAGCCCAGCAGCTCGCTGATCCATTTCGGGGTGCTGATGTCTCCCTTGCCCGCGCCGAGGAATAGGCTCGAATCGCAGTTGCCGATCAGCGTTTCCCAGTCCTCCTTGTCCATGCCTCTGAGCTGGGCGAGCGTCTCGCTGACGATGCCCACGCTGGTCGCCCGCGCGCGGCACCTGGCGGCCAGCCCC
>CALNAE010000246.1 GCA_937874315.1 uncultured Bifidobacterium sp.
CGGCCTGGGAGTAAGGCTGACCGGCATTGTATCTGTGATGTTGCACACACTGCGCCATCGGCTCTGGTCTTGTCGGATTCTATAGCTTAGGCTGACAACGTCAGCGTAAGGCGGGTGCAGAGCAGCTGGTTCCGCCAATCGGATACGGTCGATGGCCGTGCAACACAACAAGGAGGTAGCCATGACGGAACGAATCAATGCGGGTGATGCGGTCCTCAGGGTTCTGGAGGAGTGGGGCGTCCCACGCATCTACGGGTTGCCAGGGGGCTCGTTCGATTCCATGATGAACGCCATCCACAACGAACGCGATCGCATCGACTTCGTGCAGGTGCGTCATGAGGAGGCGGGGGCCATCGCCGCATCGGCCGAGGCCAAGCTCACGGGGAGGATAGGCGTGTGCTTCGGCTCCTCTGGCCCCGGCGCGGTCCATCTACTCAACGGTCTCTATGACGCCCGGGAGGATCGTGTACCGGTGCTGGCTCTGGTTGGTCAGGTGCCGCAGCAGTTCATGAACATCGACTTCTTCCAGGCCATGGACGAGGAGCCGATCTTCGAAGACGTCGCGGTCTTCAATCGCACGGCCACCAATGCCGAGGGACTGCCGGCACTGATCGACGAGGCGATTCGGCAGGCGTACAAATTCCACGGCGTTGCCGTGATCACCATCCCCAAGGATCTCGCATGGACCCCGATCGAGGTCAAGCAGGTTGCCACGGCGAAGAACTTCCGCAAGCCCATCGCGACTCCGGCGCACGACGACCTCGTGCAACAGGCGGTGGACCTGATCGCCTCCGCCAAGGCGCCGTTGCTGTACTTCGGCCGCGGTGCGAGCAGTGCGCACGACGAACTGATCGAGATGTCCGAGAAGTTCAAGATGCCGATGGTGTCCACCCACCCCAGCAAGGGCGTGGTCGAGGACATCCATCCGGCGTTCCTCGGATCTTCGGGCCGTGTGGCGACCAAACCCGCCACGGAAGCCGGCTTCGGTGCCGATGTGATCGTGTGGGTCGGCAACGACAATCCCTTCGCCTCCAAGCTGGTGGGGCCGAATGCCAGGATCATCCAGATCGACAACGATTCTGAGAAGCTGGGCAAGCGGCTGCAGACGCAGATGGCCGTGGCGATTCTCGCCGATGCGAAACTGACGCTACGCCAGATGCTCGACGCCGGTGAGGAGCTGCCCGAAACGGCGTTTTACCGGGCGTGCCTGGCCAATAAGCGCAACTGGGAGGAGTGGGTCGCCTCCTTCAACGAGGATCCGCGGGTGCCGTTACGTCCGGAACCGATTTTCCACATCATCAACGAGCAAAGCGATCCTGACGATGTGTTCCTCATCGATGTCGGCAACGTCAACATCAACTTCGCGCGGCTCGCGCATCTGACACCGACCAACAAGTGGTCGACCTCGGGCAAGCACGCCACCATGGGCTATGCGGTGCCGGCATCGCTGGCGGCCAAGCTCGAATACCCCGAATCCACGGTCTATTCGCTCAGCGGCGACGGCGGTTTCGCGATGCTTTCGGAGGAGATTCTGGCACAGGTCAAATACCACACCCCGGTTATCAACGTGGTGTTCTCCAACCAGACGTTGGGCTTCATCGAGGCCGAACAGCGTGACGATTCCCACCAACCGCTGTCCGGCGTCGACCTCATCGACACCGACTGGGCCAAGGTGGGCGAAGGATATGGCGCCGCCGGTTTTACGGTTCGCACTCTTGACGATGCCAGGCGCGCCTTCGCCGAGGCCAAAACGCTTGACAAGCCCTCGGTGATCGACGTGAAGCTCACCGGCGACATGCCATTCACCACGATGTACATGCACCTGTCCGAGCATGACGACCCCGCCTTGGTCAAGGAATTCCAGGACAAGTACGAGGCCGCACCGCTGAAGGCGCTCGATTACTGGCTGGAGCAGGAGAGCAAATAGCGGAAACGC
>CALNAE010000247.1 GCA_937874315.1 uncultured Bifidobacterium sp.
GCAGTGATTGCAGGGTACCGACGACCGGGTCGGACTTGGGGAAGAATACGGCCGAGAAATAGGTCGCCGCCGCGATGCTGTAACAGTAGTTGTCATAGAATTCGATCGCGGTGCCGACCATCGACGCGCTGATGATTTCACCGAGGGAATCACGTTCGGTGCTCGACGAGGCCACTGCCGTCTCAGATATGGTTGTGGACATATGCCTTAGATGCTCCTTGTGCCGTTACTGCTCAGCCAAAGGGCTTCACGTACGGCCGATGATATTCGATGCTATATTCGCGAGCGTCTTGTGGATGCCGTGACGGTATAGAAATCGCCGCATGATATTGCGGTCTGAAGATTTGAAAAGAGAAAAAACGATTGTTCGGGGGGGGGTCAGCGCGTCAAAGAAGACGCGATGATAATTCGACGCATAATCTTTACGGCTGCGTTGATAACGACTTGCCGAAGAATACTGCGTTTCATAACCCTGTCCCTTCTCATATGTCGAACGAGATGGACACCGTCGCAAACCGCCGGTGGGAATCTCGTGGTTCCCATTATGCGAGGATGGAACCATATGGTCTCAAGTGGTTCAGCATGTGGACAGACGAGCCGGGTCTGAGGTCATGTGGAATCCGTGCAGACCGTGGGTGGGACGGCGAGTCCGAGGCGGCTTTATCTGCTGGTGTTGACAGTAGCAAGTACAACCTTGTACTTATTGAGCCCTATAGTATTGCGTATATCGTGCCATCTTCGGAGATTGGCTTCGAACTGTACTACGGCAGTGCGGTAACGGCGCGGCGCGATGGAAAGGAATACGACTATGGCTGAACGGCATCTACTGTCATCGCGTTTGGTGGTTGATGGTGATTTTGTTGTGGCTCGGGTTGATGATCGGTTGTTTGGGTCGTTTGTGGAGCATTTGGGGCGGTGTGTGTATGGCGGGATTTACGAGCCGGGGCATCCGAGTGCGGATGGGGAGGGGTTTCGTGGGGATGTGATCGATCTGGTGCGTGAGTTGGGTGTGAGCGCGGTGCGTTATCCGGGTGGTAATTTCGTGTCGGGTTATCGTTGGGAGGATGGCGTGGGGCCCGTGGACGGGCGGCCGCGTCGTCTGGATCTGGCGTGGCACAGCACGGAGACGAATCGGTTCGGTTTGCATGAGATGGCCTCGTGGCTGGGCAAGGTGGGCGGCAACGAGTTGATGGAGGCGGTGAATCTGGGCACGCGTGGCTTGCGGGACGCGTTGGACTTGGTGGAGTACGCGAACGTGCCGTCGGGCACGGCGTTGTCGGACCGGCGGCGTGCCAACGGGGCCGAGGAGCCGTTCGGCATACGCATGTGGTGTCTGGGCAACGAGATGGACGGCCCGTGGCAGTTGGGTCATAAGGAGGCCGGGGAGTACGCGGCGTTGGCGGCGTCGGTGGCGGCGGGCATGCGTCAGATCGATCCGGGGCTCGAGCTGGTGGTGTGCGGTTCGTCGGGTCATGGCATGGCCACGTTCGGCGATTGGGAGCGCACGGTGCTGGACCGGACGTATGAGCTGGTCGATTTCGTGTCGTGCCATGCCTATTATCATCCGGAGCGTTTGGCGGATGGTTCGCGTGATATGGCGAGTTTCCTGGCTTCCGGCGTCGATATGGACGGGTTCATCAGGGACGTGGCCTCGTGCATCGACGCCACGAGGGCGCGGTTGAAGAGCGGGCACGAGGTGTCCATCTCGTTCGACGAGTGGAACGTGTGGTACATCGATGATGAGCCGAGCCGTGCGCCCGAGGGCGTGGGCAACTGGCCGTCGGCGCCTCGTCTGCTCGAGGACGTGTATGGCGCGGCGGACGCGGTGGTCGTGGGGGATCTGCTGATCACGTTGCTCAGGAACGCGGATCGTGTGGGTTCGGCGAGTCTGGCGCAGTTGGTGAACGTGATCGCGCCGATCATGACGGAGCCGGGCGGTCCGGCGTGGCGGCAGACGACGTTCTATCCGTTCGCGTTGACGGCCCGGTACGCCAGGGGCGGCACGGTGCTGGAGCCCAGGTTGAGTGCGGGGACCACCGACACGGCGAAGTATGGTGAGGTGCCGGCGGTGGATGCCGTGGCGGTGCGTGGCGGGGATGGTTCGTTGAGCGTGTTCGTGGTGAATCGGGATCTGGGTCGTGAGGCCTCGTTCGAGGTCGCCGTGCCGCAGGGTGCCGGTCGGGTGTGGCGGGAGCGGGTCGCGCTCACGTTGCATGACGACGATCTGTATGCGTGCAACACGTTGGGCGATCAGACGCGGGTCGTCCCGCACGACAACGCGACGTTGAAGGTCGACGAGGCCGACGGGTCGCTGTCGATCACGCTGCCACCCGTATCTTGGACCGTAATCCACCTAAGCTGACACGGGCTTTGTCGCCTCGCATCGTCGTGCGGGCGGTCGCGGTGCCGGCCATGTCGAACCATGTCGTATGGTTGATGGCGGTGGACGGAACGGATTGTGTCCGTCGTCATGCGGCGCATTGAGGAGGGCATATGAGCGATAGGGCCACCATCGCCGATGTCGCGCGAGCGGCCGGGGTCTCCATCAAAACGGTGTCGAACGTGCTCAACCGCACCGGCAGCATGCGTCCCGAGACCAGGGACCGGGTCCAGCAGACCATGCGCGAGCTGGGGTACCGCGTCAACATGTCGGCCCGGGCCATGAAAACCGGTGGCATTGGACTGCTGGGGTTGGCCATCACCTCCTTCGATCAGCCGTTCATGCCGTATCTTGCCGACAGCGTCGTGGACGCCGCGCGCCGGCGCGGGTATGGGGTCGTCACCGACACCTATGGATATGAACGGGGGCTGGGATCCATCATCGCGGAGACCCAGCGGCTCGCGGCCGACGGCTGGATCTTCTTCGCCAGCAGGCCGTTCGCCGATCGCATGCTGCTCAAACAGCCGTACCCGTTGGTGGTGATCGGCGATTATCCGGTGTTCGGCATGGTCGATGCGGTCACCATGCCGAATGAAGATGCCGTATGCGACGCGGTGGGCCGGTTGCTCGATCGGGGTTGCCGTGCCATCGCATTGATCGGCGGGCTGCGGGCGGAGCATGACGATGCTGGTACCGATACCAATGCCGAAGCCAATGACGATGTCGAAGCCGGACGTTCGCGTGAGCCGTCAGATGAAGCGTCCACGGGTGGCCTGAGGACGCGGGGGTATCGCCGCGCCCATCGTGACCGTGGTCTGCCTGTCGACGAGCGTCTGATTCGTCCGACGTCCTGGGTGCAGACTGGAGGACGCGATGCCGTGGCCGCACTGCTTGACGATCCGGGCTGCGGGATTCCCGATGCGTTGATGTGTCTCAACGATGCCATGGCCATCGGCGCCATCCACGAGCTGCAGCGCCGTGGCATCCGAGTGCCACAGGATGTCCAGGTCTGTGGCTTCGACGATGTCCCCGACGGGGTCGACGGTATTCCTGCTCTGACCACGATTGATCCGCACGTGAATGACTATGCGGATCATGCGGTGGATCTGCTGTTGCGCCGTATCCAGGGTTCGCGTTCGGACGCGCAGGTGTATACGACGCACTATGAGCTGGTGGTGCGCGAATCGGCGCTCGCGAATGGACGCGGTGGGGTCGAACGCGTACGATGACGGACGTCGGCCGTGGGTTGGCATCGGTGACGAAACCAATGAGGAGGTCGCTATGGTAGGCATGCGAGATGTGGCCAGAGAGGCCGGTGCCTCGCTGAGCACGGTGTCGCTTGTGGTGAATGGCAACGGCTATGTGTCGCGTGATATGCGCACCCGCATCGAACGCGCCATGGCGACTTTGCATTATGTGCCCAATGAGCTGGCCCGCAATCTCTTTCGTGATCGGACCGATATCATCGGCATGATCATCCCGACCATCCGGCACCCGTTCTTCGCCACATTGACCGCAGCGGTGCAGCGGGTGTTGTCCGCTCAGGGATTTCGTACGTTGCTGTGCTCGACGGTGGATGCCAAGGAAGGCGAGGCCGAATACGTCGACATGTTGCAACGGCACATGATGGATGGCATCATCATGGCCTCGCATACCGAACACGATGTGAACTATTGGGAATCCATCGCTCGTCCCGTCGTGGCCTTTGACCGGTATCTTGGGCCGGGGATCCCGGCGATCGGATCGGACCATGAACAGGGCGGTGCCATGGAGGCGCGGCTCCTATTGCGCACGGGTGCTAGGCATGTGGTCATGATTGGCGGCCCGCGAATTCAGTTCCATGATCTTGCTCGCGCCGATGGTTCCGAACAAGGCGGTGAAGCAGGGACCACCTTCCCCACCGTCCGGCATTATCTGAGACTGGAGTACGAATTGTCGCGGGCCGGCATCCGATACGATTATCTCGAGGCGGGGGAGGTCGATGATTTCGATGGATATGCCAAGGCTGCGCATGAGGTGTTCGAACGGTTCGATGACGTTGATGCCATCGTCAGCTCCGATATCGGTGGCGCCTGCTGCGTGCAGGAGGCATTGGAGCGGGGCATCAACGTCCCGCGCGATCTGCAGATCATCGCGTACGACGGTTCTTATATCACGCGGGTGGCGGGTATGAAACTAACCGCCGTTCATCAGAATTTTCAGGGTATAGCGGATGTGTTGTGCCGTCGTATGATCGACGCAATCGAGGACGAGCCTTCGGCGCGCGGCGAGGCCGGCAAGGGCTCGGATGCGCGAGGTCCGCTGTCTTCAGGCGCCTCCGGCGCGCAGGGGGACCTGATTCCTGTGAACATGGTCGTTGGACAGACGACGAGGTAGCGCGACGAGGTAGCGTCGTGATGGTGGTGACGGTGGTGGTGACGGTCGTGATGGTGGTGGTGACGGTCGTGATGGTGGGGATGGTGTCCGATAACGGTTCGGGTGCCGGACGGCCGATACGACCGCCTCGGGCACGACCCGATACGTGGCGGCGACATGCGGCTCTTCCGTGTGGCTTGTGTTCGGGGAGGCACTACGGTAGTATAAAACCGGTTCGATACCGGGGGTAACCCGGCTGCCGAATGCCATATCCGTGACTATGACGTCAAAGGGGTCTCATGCGTAACCAGGTACAGCTTATCGTCTATGCAAACCGATTCGGTGAGGGCACGCTTTCCTCGCTGACCGACGTGCTCAGGACGCGGTTCGACGGAATATATACGGGAGTCCACATTCTGCCGTTCTTCACGCCATATGACGGCGCCGATGCCGGGTTCGACCCGGTGGATCATACCAAGGTCGATACTAGACTCGGCACCTGGGACGACGTGACCGAGCTCGGCCGTACCCATGAGATCATGGTGGACACCATCGTCAACCACATGTCGTGGCAGTCCAGACAATTCCAGGACGTGATGGCCAGGGGCGAGGACAGCCCCTATCATGGTATGTTCCTGACCATGTCCAGCGTGTTCCCGGATGGGGCCACCGAGGAGGAGCTGGCCGGCATCTATCGGCCAAGACCGGGTCTGCCGTTCACCCATTACACGTGGGCGGGCAAGACCAGACTGGTGTGGACCACCTTCACCCCGCAGCAGGTCGATATCGATACGGATTCGCAGGAGGGCTGGGACTATCTGCTCTCGATCCTGAACCGGCTTTCCGGCAGTCATGTCAAGGACATTCGGCTCGACGCCGTCGGCTATGGCGCCAAGGAGGCCGACTCCAGCTGTTTCATGACTCCCAAGACCTTCCGCCTGATCGAGCGCATCAAGCGAGAGGCCGCCGATCGTGGCCTGGAGACCTTGATCGAGGTTCATTCGCATTATCTCAAGCAGATCGGCATCGCATCCAAGGTCGATCGTGTCTATGATTTCGCGCTGCCACCCCTATTGCTTCACGCGTTGTTCACCGGCAGGACGGATGCTCTGGCGCATTGGGTCAGGGTCCGGCCCAACAACGCGGTCACCGTGCTCGATACCCATGATGGCATCGGCGTCATCGACGTCGGTTCCGATCAGATGGATCGCAGTCAGAAGGGACTGATTCCGGACGAGGACGTGGACGCGATGGTCAGAACCATCCACGCGAACACCAACGGCGAATCGGCTGCGGCTACCGGCGCGGCGGCGAGCAATCTCGACCTGTATCAGGTCAATGCCACGTATTATTCGGCGCTCGCCTGCAACGACCAGCATTACATCGCGGCGCGAGCGGTCCAGTTCTTCCTGCCGGGTATCCCGCAGGTCTACTACGTCGGGGCCATGGCGGGCGCCGACGACATGGAACTGTTGCATCGGACGAACAATGGCCGTGACATCAATCGTCACTACTTCAGCACGGCCGAGATCGATGACAATCTGCGCCGCCCCGTGGTCCGCGCTCTGAACGAGCTGTGCCGGCTGCGCAACACGCTGGACGCCTTCGACGGCGAGTTCTCGTATGTCGTGCGCGACTCGGAGAACCCTGTGGAGAACAACGACGCGAAGGACGCCGCGCTGGAATTGTCTTGGAAAGGGGAGCATAGTGCGGCGACTCTGGTGTTCGATCCCAGTCGAGGCGTCGGTGCCCAGAACCGTGCCTCGGTGGTTTCGTTGCGCTGGTCGGATGCCGAGGGCGAACACCGCAGCGACGATCTGATAGCCGATCCGGTGCACGTCGGCCGGCGCTGACGGGCCGTACCTTCGAAAGCGGCGGCGATTCCCATGTCGAAGTTGTTCAATCAGGATAATGCGTTCTTCCGCATCATGGCTGTGTGCTTCGATCTGGTGGAGCTCAATCTGCTGACGCTGATGGGTTGTCTGCCCGTCGTGACGGCGGGGGCGTCGTTCGCCGCCATGCATAACGTGTTATGGCATATGGTCCGCGGCGAGCAGACCTATGTGTTCGCGGAGTTCGTCGGCGCTTTCAGGGCCAATATCAAGCAGGCCAGCGTCGTATGGCTCCTGTGCGTGGTGCTGAGCGCGGTATTGACGGCGGACGTCGTGTTCGCCCTGCAGCTGGAGGGTGTGGGGCGGATCGGTTCGCTCGGTCTGCTGACGCTTGCTGCCTGCATGCTCTGGGCGGTTGCGCAGTACAGCTTCGTGTTGATGTCCCGTTACCGAAATTCCGTAACCGGTTATGTGAAGAATGCGGGGCTGCTCGCCTTTGGATTTCTGCCGCGAACCTTGGGCATGCTGGTTGTTCTGGTCGTCTTCGCGGCGTTGTCCGTATGGTCGTTGCCATACGGGGTCCCGCTGATCGTGCTGTTCGGCCTGAGCCTTCCTCAGTACTG
>CALNAE010000248.1 GCA_937874315.1 uncultured Bifidobacterium sp.
TGGCGCGCATGGGGCTGGACTATATCGATCTGTACCTCATTCACTGGCCCAACCCATCACAGGGCCAGTTCGTGGAGGCATGGCGGGCGCTCGTCGACGCGCAGCGAGCCGGTGTGGTGCGTCATATCGGGGTGAGCAATTTTCTGCCCGGACATATCGAACTGCTGACCCGTGCGACCGGGGTGACGCCATCGGTCAATCAGATCGAGCTGCATCCCTACTTCCAACAGCGTGAGCAACGTGCCTTCGACGACGCCCATGGCATCATCACCGAAGCATGGAGTCCTCTGGGCCGCGCAAACCAGATGCTCAACGATCCAACCATCTCGGCGATCGCGCACAAACACGGGATCAGCCCGGTTCAGACGATTTTGCGTTGGCATGTACAGCTCGGCGACGTGGCCATTCCCAAGTCGACGAACAGAGAACGACAGCGCGCCAACCTCGATCTGACGGCATTCAGCCTCGACGACCAGGACATGCAGGATATCGCGGCGATAGACAACGAGCAGGGTCGAAGCTTCGCCCAGGATCCTCGTTGGCACGAGGAAGCGTGACCCTGCCGCATTCCGTATAGGCCGGCCGACAATGCCACCGACACGCAATCGGTGAAACAGCAGTCGGCGGGCCCACAGTCAGTGCGCGGCCGGACGGAGATCAGTGAAACCGCAATCGATGGGCCGGCAATCGGCGCACAGTCACCTATGACGGTCGGCTGGCTGCTATCAGCCGACCGATATCAGCCGATCACCGTCCAGTCGTGAATGGTGCGCCCCTGATCGTCGTGTAGCACCAACCAGCCGTTGGTACCGCCGAAATACAGGAACAATCCGACCTCGTTGACACTTTTCAACACGATATCGGCCGTCGTCACATAGTCCTCGTACTCACCGTCATGTTCGGCACGAATGGTCTGGGAGAAACGAGCCGAGAATCCTACCGAACCGTCCTTGTTCAGCGGAACGTCGCGACGCATGATTGCCCCGCGTCGGATGACCATCTCGTTGCGTTTGCGCCACACCACCGTAGCCTTGCTGTCGAAGGCGTCGACGTGGAATTCGACCGCAGCCACCTCACGGGTCCACCGATGACGCGCCTTGACTCCCTTTGAGACGGCCGGCGTCGACGTGTTCATCGACGTACCCGTTGGAGGTTGCGACAATGCTTGCGATGCCGGTGTTTGCGATGTGTCCCGCATATGTGTTCCGTTCTGTTTCGGCCGCCGTCCTCGAAGCGGATCCTTCCCATACCAGCGTACGCAACGCGTTCGCATGCCGCCATCACGTCCTCACCGGCAACGCTCAATACACACCGGCAACATCCAGTACGCCGGCAACGCTCAGCAACCCCAGCAACCCGCAGTACCCCAGCAACCGACATGGCTACGGCATCGGCCCGTTATCCGCCGACGGCCGTAGCCATGCGGGTGGTCACCCGGAGGCTGTACGGACCCCCTGAGTTCCAGCTACTTAGGCTCCAGCCGCCGAGGTTCCAGCCACTTGCGTTTCCGCTATTTGCTCTCCTGCTCCAGCCAGTAATCGAGCGCCTTCAGCGGT
>CALNAE010000249.1 GCA_937874315.1 uncultured Bifidobacterium sp.
TTCGGCATGAAGCGCGGCGGCCTTGGCCTCGACGGCCGACTTGTCCGCCTGATAGCCCGAGCCCGCAGTGCCCCGCGCGGCGGCATCGGCGGGGAATGGCTCGCCGAGATCGACACCGACCTCATCCACCATGCTCTGCGCGACCTTGCTCACCACGCCCGGGCCGAGAATGACCTGCAACGCGTCTTCCTGGGCCACGCCCAGCACGCCGGGGATTCGTTTGAGACTCTCGACGTCCACCTTGCCGTGGTCGCGTATGGTGATGCGCAGGCGGGTCATGCAATGAATCAGCTTCTCTACGTTGGCCGGACCTCCGATATGGTCGTAGATGCTGTCACCTATGACTTGATACTTGTCATGTTCAGACATCGTCGTACTACCTCTTTTCTTCCTTGGTTACGTCTTCCTTGATTACGTCTTCCTTGGTTACGTCTTCCTTGATTGCATTCACAACGAAACCATTGGCCTGTTCAAGCCGTCGTCGAGCGGCGGCAGGCCCGAGCCCGGTCAACGTCATGACAATCGCCAGCTTCACATCGTGATTCGTGACCTCGAAACTACTGGCTGCGGTAGCCTCATCGCAGCCCGTGGCCTGCCGAATCATCCGTTTGGCCCGTTCGATCAACTTCTCATTGGTCGAACGCACATCGACCATCAAGTTCTTATAGACCTTTCCGATGCCGATCATCGCGCCGGTCGAGAGCATGTTCAGCACGAGTTTCTGTGCCGTCCCCGCCTTGAGCCGCGTCGAACCGGTCAGAATCTCGGGGCCGACGGGCACCTCGATCGCGATCTGCGCGTATTTCGAAATCTCGGCATCGCCGTTGCACGCCAGGCTCACGGTGGCCGCGCCGACGCCGCGCGCATAATCGAGGCCGCCGATCACATACGGTGTACGCCCGACGCGGCGATGCCGACCACGGTGTCCTTCGCGGTCAGGTGATGATCCTTGAGATCGTCGGCACCGAGCTGGGCGCTGTCCTCCGCGCCTTCGACGGCGAGGGTCATCGCGCTCATGCCGCCGGCGATCAGGCCCTGCACCATCTCGGGTTCAGTGCCAAAAGTCGGCACGCATTCCGCGGCATCGAGCACGCCGAGCCGGCCGCTGGTTCCCGCACCCATGTAGAACAGCCTGCCGCCCTCGTTGAAATGCGTGGTGATGACCAAGATGGCCCGTTCGATCTGCGGCAGCGCCTTCGAGACGCTGACCGCGACGCTTTTGTCCTCCTGATTCATCACCGTGGCGAACTCGTGCACCGACATAGTGTCGAGGTTCATGGTCTTATCGTTGCGCATTTCCGTGGTCAGCCGAGACAAATCCATGGCTTCACTCCCCTTTCATCAGTTGTGTTCGGTTGGTTATGGTTGGGTACGTTCGGTCAGTTACGTTCGGCGAACTGTATACCCGTATTGGCTTCGATGTGGTTCAGCAGCGGCCGATCCGCGGGAATCACTCGGCCCAGCACGTTGACGCGCGAATCGGCGGGCAAATCGCGTCGCGTGATCTGCAGCTCACCGGCATACCGGCCATACTGCGCGTTATCGACGGTCACGGTTCCGAGCAATCGCGGCTGGACCAGATGTGGGTTCGCCGCAACTGGCAGCAACTGCGCGCCGCGGCTTTCGCGCAACCGCACGACGTCACGCGCGACATCCGGCCGATTGTGCCATACCACGGAGCCCAACGTCGAAATGAGACTCGCGTTCGGGTCCGCTCCCGAGTCCGTCCCTAGGTCAGCCCCCGGGTCCACACCCGACGTCGACAACAACCCATCGATTCGCAGCGTCACGACCTGATCATGCAGATACCGTGTCAGCGAACGTAGCGAAGATGCGCTCACCGTATTGTCCGCGACATAGACATCATCCGTCTGCGCCTGCCGCAGATCCAGATAGGCGGCCAACGGAGACCACTCGCGATGCGCTTCCAACGTCGGCAGATGCAGATGCAAGGGCCCACGCAACGCGCCGTCTCCCGGAATGAATCCGACGGTATGCAAGCCCAAATCATGCAACCACTGGTTCTTGCGCAGGTACCAGCCGCGCTCGAGCCCGGTCTCGGTCCGAGGGTAATAGTTATGCCACGCGTTGAGCTGCGAGAACCGCGCGTCATGCCTGCGCAGCGCGTCAACATCGGATGCCGTGATGGTACTTGCGTTCAACGCGACCGGCATCGCCCGACTGAGTCTGGCGACATCGGCGAGGTCCACGCCGTCATCGATGCGCAGGGCGGTGAGCCCCGTGGCAAGGATCCGCTCGGGTTCGCCCAGCGACCAACCCAACCTGTGCAAGCCGGTGCCGGAGACATCCGCCGTCAACGTCAACCGGCGAGCGCGGCACCAATCGGCGAGCAGCTCAAGCCGAGCGCGCAGGACCTGCGGATCGTCCTCGGGGATATGCAACGATGTGAAGACTCCGGTGAAGCCGGCATCCACCATACGATTGACATACTCGTGACTCGCCTGGTCCAACGCGGCACTGAGATATACCGAAAAGCCGAACATGCGAACTCCATCCTCACCATTGATCTGGGTCACACTGTCACATCGCTCTGAGCTCGACATCGCAACCCATCGCTGCCTCCAAGCATACCACGGAAAGAAACAATATTTTAATAACTCTCACAGTATATTGAAATATTATTTCATTCGTGTGCACACTGGATTACAGTTCAGATACAGTCGTCTACTATCGATTACAGTCGGGTACAGTCAGTTACAGTCAGCTACAGTCGATTACAGTCAGTCGCACTCAATGTAGCCTTGATGCAAAATTCGGCTCCTTATTCACCGGAACCGTGGGATCAAAGGAGCACACCATGACAGACAGCACGGAAGCCTTGTTGTCTCAGACGACCGTCCCCGTCGTCATGGGGGTGGCCGTTGCGACGACCCCCAAGGCACCAGCGAACGCGTCCGCGACACCCGCGACGATGCACGCACGAGTGGGGGCATGTGGCAGGCCGACTCGCGGCACAACACGTGACATGGGAGAGAGCCATGGGCTGCATATATAAGATATCGGAAGGCATGGCGGATTTCACCGACACCGAGAGCCGTCTCGCCAACTATATTCTCGACCACAAGGACGAGGCCACCCTCAGTTCGGCGCAGCAGCTCGGCGAACGCGCCGGCGTCTCCGCCTCGGCCGTGACCCGGTTCGCCCACCGGTTGGGATACAGCGGCTTCACCGCGCTCAAGCTCGATCTCGCCCGCGATCATGCGGAAGAGGTCTCCAATTTCGACGACATGATCAAGGAGACGGACTCGACGCTCGACGTCATACGAAAGGCCGAGGCCCTGAGCACCAGACTGCAGAATCAGGCATATCGGCTCCTCGACGTCGAGAGTCTGCAGCATGCGGTCGACGTGCTGTTGCATTGCCGGACCATCTACCTGTTCGGCATCAGCGGCTCGGGAATCGTATGCATGGATCTGATGGAAAAACTCTCCAGAATAGACCGCCGGGTGATCTATCATCAGGACTTCCACGACCAGCTCGCCGCGACCGCCCATATCTCGTCACGCGACGCCGCGCTGGCCATCAGCTACGGCGGCAAGACGCACGAGGTCAATACCGCGATGCAATACGCCAAGGAGCGCGGCGCGTCCACCATCGCCGTCACGCAGTTCAGAAAAAGCCCGCTGACCCGGTATGCCGACACCCTCCTCTATATTCCGACGACGGAACGCGAGCTGCGGCTCGGGGCCATCGCCTCGCGCAACGCCTCGCTGATCGTGACCGACATGCTGTACATGTGCATGGTCAAGAACGACGTCGCACGCACGAACGAGAGTCTGGTGAAGACTCGGGAATTGATCGAACGACTGTGAGCATCGAACAGTTATGAGGCTCGAACGACCATGAGCATCGAACGACCGCGGACCGCGGCAACGATATGAACATCGATATGGATATGGATATCGGCAACGTTATGAACATCGGGAGCGATATGGATATCGACATGATTGCGTTGGATTTGGACGGGACGCTGCTCGAACGGGACCACGCCAGCGTGACTGCACGCTCGGTGCAGGTCATCGACGAGGCGCATCGGCGGGGCATCGTCGTCGCCATCGCCAGCGGAAGGATCTACTCGTTTCTCCCTCCCGCCGCGCGCTCGATCACGGCGATCACCTGGGCGATCACTTCGAACGGCGCGGTGCTCTACGATCAGCACAGCCACACCACCGCGGGCGGCACGTATATCAGCCCCACGTCGACGCGGGCGCTGCTGGGTCGATTGCCGCGCGACGTGTGGGCCGAAGTGTGGAGCAAAGGCAAGATCTACGTCGAGCGCAGGCAGTGGGACCGCATGCGCGAGTATCCATTGGCGCCGTTGCACGTCACGGTACTCGACCAAATCGGCGAGCCGACCGATGACATACTGACGTTGGCCGGTAGCGAAGACACCCGGGTGGAAAAGATCAACCTCCCGATCGCCCCCGCCACGGTGAAGCTGGATCTGATGCGGCTGCCGTCGGCGGATATGCGCTATTCCTTCATCGACACCGGCAGCGGTCTCGAGATTTCGGGGCCCAAGGTCTCCAAAGCCCAGGGAATCCGCCGGCTGTGTGCGGCGATGAGCATCAGCATGCGCAACGTTCTGGCCATCGGCGACAGCGAAAACGACATCGATATGCTGCGCGACTGCGGAGTCGGGGTCGCCATGGGCAACGCCATCAAGCCGGTAAAGGCGGTCGCCGATGCCATCACCTTGAGCAACCACGAGGATGGGGTCGCGCTGGCGATCGAACGCTATGCGTTGCGGGTTTAAGGATTGCTGGCCGTATGAGAACCGTAGCTTTACGTGCCGGAGCGCCACACACTTATATCACG
>CALNAE010000250.1 GCA_937874315.1 uncultured Bifidobacterium sp.
ACTCGTAAGCTCACGATACTGACGCAGTGCCACATCGAGTTCACGATTCGTATCGTGCACCGAATCCGATAGCTCGGTGATCTTACGATCCAAGGAATTCACCCGTCGGTGGAAAGTCCAGTTTGACAGCGGCACGAGTCGACGTATGAAATTCCTAGGATTCATATCAATCAATCGTACAAGTTCAGCGAAGCGAAATCTGGACAAATCCCGAATAGGAAATGAACTTAAGCAGGACAATGCCGACAGCCAACCCATCAAGCGGCAAAGACACCTGGATCATCCGAATCCAGCAGCCAGCTGACTAATCCATCTGAAGATAATGTTTCCAATATTTCACGGATGTCAGCTCGGCGCGAGCGCCCGAATACTCCTCACGCAGCCGATCGATATTGCGCTTGTAGTAGTGCAGGTCGCGCTCATAGCGTTTGATGATCTGTGCATACTGCGCGGCATCCTTGGCGCGAATGGCACCCTTCTTGTTGTACCAGTCAATGACGATGAGGTATTTCTTGCCGCGAATCATCCCGGCGGGGTATGCCCAGCCGATCAGCGGAATCACCGCATAGCCTTCACCATCGGACTTCATCAACCGCTGCCCGTTATTGGTCACATAATCTTGCAGGCGCTGCGGGATCGTCCGAGGTTTGTCACCATCAACGATCTGCCGATTGATATTGTTGATATCGAAACCATCGATATGCAGGGTTTCGGCCTGCTTCTGCAACTCGTCGAATGAGACCAGAGCCTCCTTGTTCTTGTTGGCACGCATGAAGGTCTCCTCGGCTACTCCCGACTTCGATATGAACTGCGGCCCCTTGAGGAAGTCCTCAAAGGCATCGAGACAGAGCCTGGCATTAGTGTAGCCAAATTTCTTGAGTTCAAGCCGAATATTGTTATGCAGCTCATGCATGAAATCGGAGTCCGGAGCGAAGCCAGTGGTGAACTGGGCGATCATGGTGTTGCGCGTGGTCTGGTACCGTTCCACAGCGGCGTTATACCGAACGTGGAACGACATGTGCCAGATGCACAGGCCATTCATGGTAATCAACTCACGGTGGCAACGTGTACCGTATTCGGCATCGTCGCATCGTACGAATACCGGTAGCGGCAACCCCTCCTCCTTGATGACGTCGATGGGAATGCAGCAGTACCACCAGGCTGCGTAGCGTTGCTCGGGACGTACCCTCTTAGGGATCTTGAACGCCTCGTTGTACACCACGTCCTCATATTGTGTCAGACGCAGTGGCGGTTTCGCCGGTGTGAAGGAACCACCGTCAGCCATGTACCCGGTATCTTCCCACTGGTCCTCGCCCACTTCGTAGTTGAGCATGGCACCGCTGATCATGGCATCTGAGTATTCGTCTTTGAGGATGCGCA
>CALNAE010000251.1 GCA_937874315.1 uncultured Bifidobacterium sp.
TGCCAACCACCATTGTCATTGCCCCACGCCGGAGCCTGAGACGATTGCTGCTGCTTTGCTTGCTGCTTGCTCGCGTTGCGGGTGACCTGCGCTGTGGCATGACTCAGGTCAGGCCCCACGCTGTCAACCGTCAGCTCGATTACGGTACGTTTCGACCCGTCCTGCGCTTGATATGAGTTTTGCGACAGTCTACCCACGGCTATCACTCTCATGCCCTTGGTGAGGCTGTGAGATATGTTATCGGCTAGGTCACGCCAAGCCGTGCAGCGCATGAACAATGGTTGCCCATCCTCCCACTGCTTCGAGCTTTTATTGAAGCTGCGTGGCGTGCTCGCAATCGTGAAATTGGCAACGCTCATATTATTGCCTGTGGTTCTCACCTCCGGGTCGGCGGTAAGATTACCAACCACCGTTAACACTGTGTCACCAGACATTGTCTACACTCCTGTCATAATCATCATAATGGTCATCCCAGTAATCTTGGATGCACTCTTGACAACGACCACGAAATAATGGCGCTCCACACTCTGGGCAATATTCTGGCGGGTCTACTGGCTGCTCCATATACATTATCTCTACTCCGAGTACGCGAATTCGATTTCGTCGGCATCTACATAATCCCAATTATCGTATCTGGCTCTAGGCTCCCACGGAACGCGCTCATGCCATACGCTTATGCCATGATTGTCGATAGGCTCACCGATGTTGGCTTGCATGTCGTTGTTTTTGCAAGTGTAGGTCTGGTGTATTCCCTTGAACTTGATTATCATGCCCGGCTTGATTCTCAAAGGGTTATTCGTAATTTCCATTTCAATCTCCTTGTGTGTCTCAACTACCAACAGTTACAGTATAACATATTATTGGGGGAGTGCAAATCACATACCTACTGGGTTAACTCTCTCGTCTTCCTGCCCCAACTGCCAATCCGTAAACTCAAGATTCCGCGGGGCATGAGAATACCCAGACAGACGCATCAATACATCACGCTGGTAACAATCAACATCATCACACATCGCACGATAATCATCTAGCGCCTTATTTATACGCTTATTCGCCAACTCGATCTCAGGACTGCCCTCGTCAAGTCGATACACCAAGAAATCGTATGGTGCTGTTTTTTCCTGCACGACAAACTCAAAGCCCAGAAATCCCTTGTAGCCGTTAGCGCGTAGCAGGAGCATGTAGAACGCCGCCTGAACGTGATACCCATACTTCCAAGCGTGATACGGGAATTCCGTTGCATCCGCGCCAATGGTCTTGTAATCCCGTATACGGAGCACTCCATCATCATCAGGGGCATCGGGCAGCCAATCAAATTTACCCTTACATTTGACGCCGTTGAGCGTTTCGAAGATTGCCTGCTCAGGCTTGCCGGGGATCTTTTGGAAATATCGATTCGCTATCGTCCCCATGTCTTCGGCTAATGTCAGTTCCTCTCTACTGACTAGAGTCTTATGCGACGATATTGCTCGGTCGTTGGCCTCTTTGCCCTCCTTGGTACGCCCATTCATTTTGAGCTGATAACCATCCTTGCTGGTGCCAAGTGCATAGGCGTGGGCAAGACTTCCAAGTGTGTATGATTCTTTATACACCGGATTGTCGAGCACTGCCATCATCTTCGCTGGTGACTTCTCAAATAGTTTCAGGCTTGTCTGGTCGAGTGCCGAGACTGCGAAGTATTCCTCGTCTGTCATATCCAAGATCATCGTTTTGCTCCCATCGAGTCCATAATCTGATTGTATTCGTCCACTGATAGGTCGCCGGGGCGTGCCAGTGGCCTTTTGATGATGCTCTCCGCATACGTTTTGATATCCTCGTGGATGCTCAGCACCGCCGCCTGATACCTACCCCACTGCGTGGTGGTGACTCGTGGCGACTCAGGAGGTGCGACCACGTTGCCACCGGCAGACCGAGCGTCATCATCATCAGGGATGATATTCGCGCACACGTACAGGCTGTACCGTCGCGCTGATGTTAAAGCCGACTGATATTCCTGCATATCGCTCAGAATACGCTTGCCTTGATTGCTTAGTTTCGCGCCAGCGATGATCGGCACCGGCGAAGACCAATCCTCGAACTTGTCTTCCTCAGGCCATTTGATACGGGTCTCCACTACCCATTGTTCGGCATCCTTGTCGTATCGGGTGCGCTGGCGGAAGTCGAACCCTGCATCTGTGATCTGCTTAGCTACAGCAATCAGGTCGGCGTACTTGTAGTGCTGCCCCTGCGCGTTCTTGGTTACGTTAATGTAGCTCATTACTCTTCACCATCCTCTTCATTATCAGGTATAAGGCGCGTTTTGTCGTTTAGCACCATGATCCCGTACATCAATCCCCGCTGTATTCCAGACAGGAACTCCTCTATCGTCTCACCATTAAGGTTGGCCATCCGCTTGGCATCCTCGGTGACAGACACCTTTACTGCTTCATGAGTGCTGTGGAATAGCACAATCGGATTAGAAAGACCGTAGCTACCCTCGGTATCCTTGCCATCCTCTCCCTTGAGCTGAACCGCTCCACATACTGCAATCATCGACGTGCCATGACCTCCAGCGACCACCGGTTCATTTAGCAGGTGCATATTGTCGTCACCCATTGCATCATCTATCATGTTTTTGATCTCGTCTTCACTACTCATTTTCGTTCTCCATTTCCGCTATAAGTTCCTTGCCTTTGGGAGTTAGCGACCATTCCAGCTCACCATGCTTGGTGCCTACCCGTAGACGCTTGTCGACTAATCCCATGTCATACATTTGGTACATGCGGCGCTTTATGGCGCTGTACACGTATGGCCTCGGCCGTACCTGCTTGCTCAGCCGGTTGTTGACTTCCCGCCAAGTGTTGAGCATGGTTTCCGGCTGCTTGTCCCTGAGTACCTCCAGTACGCGCTTGCGAGTCAACACGCCCTCATAATTATCAATAGTCTTCAATTGATTTACCTCCACTTTCCTATTGATTGTCCGGAACGATGCATCGCGCTGCACCATTGCCGTGAGCCGTGACCTTGCTGACGGTCTTACCGTTCACTATAATCTCGCAAGTATTCACTGCCGTAGGACTATCGCCCTGCACATACGTGTAAAGCGAATAACCCTTGGCTGACGCTTTGACTTGCTTTTCCCATCGGCCATTCACGTTTTCCTGGTCTTGGCTGTCTTTTGTGCCGTAGAGTGCTTTCGCTGGTTCGGTGCTTGTAGATATGAGATGGATGTCATCGGTTGAGTCATTGCAGCTTGCGATACCGACTGCCCCGAGTATTGCCAGCGATATGGCGCAGAATGTTACCGCTATGCTTTTGATGTTTGCGTTGCGCTTGGTCATTTCAATCTCCTTGTGTTGTCTCAACTACCAACAGTTACAGTATAACACATATTGGGACTAACGCAAGTTATGACCAACGAGAACCTTTGGCGTGTCGCCTCTTCGGCACCTGATAGCCACGGAACCGGGTACCACTATCCACCAGCCGCTTGTTACGCTCGAACGCTTTCAAAGCCGCCTGATACGCTTTGCCCTTACTCATGGCCGATCACATCCCCCAACGACAGATTGCCCGCGAAGTGATGATTATGAGTCGACTTAGGCTTCACTGGGGCACTCGGCAGCAAGCGGCCATGCGCAGCATCCAACGCACTCGACAATGCTGCCTGCTGCGGCATCCCACGATTGAGATTACCGATCAACGCGCGGCGAGCAGCCCACATTTCATCAGCCGGTAGATTCAAAGGCTCCAACATGCGACCTATCTCAGCCTCAGTAAGCACACTACTAGGCCGGTGCTGCTTCCAAATGGCATTGAGATCACCAGCGGAAACTTTGTTAAAGTCATGTTCCCGGGTATTCCATTCGGCTAAGCATTTCAGTGCGCCGTTGATCGTGAGCGTAGGCGACAGTGACGCGGCGAATAACTGTTCGCCAGCCTCGCTGAAGTCTTGCCCTGTCATTTCCCGTATCGCGTTGCATAACATGACGGTTTCGGATTTCGATAGCATTTCTACCACTTCCTGAGATCTATTGCGTTGAGTGTGGACGTTTGTTGTTGTTCTTCAGCTTTGGCTTTGAGATACCGCTGTTGGTTCGCGTCGTAGCGTTCCTGCGCCTTGTTCCGGTACCCAGATTGTCGGGGTGGCAGTGGCTTGTCATTCCAGCAGTCGCCGTTAAGCCACGTGCTCGCGTTCTTCGTATAGGCTGCTTCCCGATTCGGGTCGGCAGCATACTTCTGAGCGCCAGCCAAGAGCACCATGTCGGTAGTACGCTTCCTCGCAGCCTTGTACGCCCGGTAAGCGGTACGCTTCGCCTCATGCTTCGGATACACAGCCCACCAGTTCTCAAAGCTCTGAGAGTATTCGTCAGCGGTAGGAGTGTAGGTCGGTTCTGTTGGCTGATTAATTGGAATATCGATTATAGGAGAGTCACTCATTCCCCCTTGGGGGGTTAGGGGGATACTTAGTTGGTTCTCTTTAAATGGTTCTTCTTCACTTGGTTCTTCTTTGTGTGCACTTTTTGCAGAGGGGGCATGTACATTTTGGGTAGTGGGGGTGTAGTCTTTGCGCCCCCTGCGTGCAGTTTTTGCCTCGTCGTCATCTACTGCATAGGGTGTCACGTAATAGCGGTTCGATGTGCTCCCACCATTTTCGAGGTGCCGAGTCTCCTTGGTGATATACCCTCGATCAACTAACTCGTTGATTCCTTTGATGATCGTATGAGTCGACTTAACGCCACACTCGAACGCTAGTCGTTTCAGTGATGGGTAGCAGTACCCGTGTTCGTCGGCTCGGTCGGCCAAATGCAGAAACACCACTTGCGCAGTTGGTGATAGAGGCTGATCCGTCCGAATAAAAGAGTGGGGTATAGCTAAAAATGGTTCGTGTGAACGTGCCAATTGTGTCATCTACTTTCTTCTTCTTCAGTTGTTCGTCACGTCTTATTATAGCACTACAGCGTGCTATACTAGTAATTGCCTCTACAGGCTTCTTCAATTATTCCGGCCCCGTCAGCCGGGTGGACCCACGGCTCCGGCCGTGGGTTTCTTTTTATTCGATTGCGTGCCACCATTGTTCGTTCTTGCCTTTGAGCGCGTCGCTGACACCGTTTTCTATGTAGTGTTTGGTTTGCGGATGCAGGTTGTTTTCAAAGTTTCGTCGTATCGCGTATGGTTTCGTGCTCACAATCGTATACGCCATATCAGCCGTGCGCACGACTTGTATTGTCTGGATGAGATGCTGGCCGCTCTTACGATTCATATCGAATGGCGCGTGTTTTTTCATGTCGACCACGGCCACATCCGCGAAATTCCGCAGTGACGTGTCCAAAGACTGCTTCCACCCCTTGCCGAAATTGTCCGCGAACTCCGTGACCGTGATCGCCATGATTACTCCTCCTGCTCAGCAGTGGTAGGATCCTGCTCTTTGATGATGTCTGACGCTTTATGCCAGTAGTGCTCTCCATCCGTGAAATACGGTAGGTCGAAGCCAGCGGCCTTAGCCTTGAGCACGTCAGGGTCAGGCTGATGATCGACGCAATGATAGCCGCACGATATGCCCAGATGTCGGGCAGACATGAGATTCCAACCGTCCACGCCACAAGTACCACACGTCGAGGTAGTCCAATAAACAAGATTATCCATGTTACGCCGCCATGCCAGCCGCTATGACAGCCGACACAACATGATCAGTAATCTCGTCAGCGTGCGCCTCAAAATTCGTCTTATGCGCGTGGTCGAACTTAACAATCTGCTCACGCATCTTGGCTTCCACAGAGTCAATGATTGCGAGCTGCTTATCACCATCGCTTTCAGCGTCCGCAAGTTTCTGCATGTCCGCCATAACAGCGTTAAGCCGAATAGTGAGAAACGCTGGGAGCTTAGTAACATCGAATTTTTCTGCAACCTGTCCTGCCATAATATAATCTCCTTAAATCAGGCCCTCTCCAGCATTACGCCGAGCTGTTGGGCTAATGCCA
>CALNAE010000252.1 GCA_937874315.1 uncultured Bifidobacterium sp.
GGATCTACAATATCCGGTGCGTGGGCAGCGGCAGATGTGGAGAAGAGACAGGGCTGGGTGAGCACGCCATATTCACCGATGGCGACCGGCACCCCACGCTCCACATACGTAGTTCGCAGTCTTTCGAAATCCGCAGGCATCGCCGCCCCTTCAACTGCACTGCCCCAAGTCAATGACGGTTTGCACCATGGCGAATCATGTTCGGCCACCGAAAACTCGGCAGGAGAATAATAGTGAACCGATAGAAGCAATCGATGGTCCACACTGTCTTGAGGAAGCACATACCCCGGAACGCAGGTTTTCGTGGTGTCGGTGTTATACCCCGGAATCAGCAAAAACCTCGTGCCGTTCTGCCCTCCGGCGGCCCTGACCGTATCGACGAAGGTCTGGTTGATGCGTCCGAGCAGCCCATAAGCATCGTCCATGGCGACATCATGGAAATCGAGCTCATTGGCGCCTTCAAGCACCAGACGTTCGTCGTAGTCCACGCAGCGCGCCCCGATCTGTTCCCATAACCGTTGGTATCGATGCAGTACCATCTCCTCATGCTGCGAGATTGTGCGAATCCACGGCACGTCGCCTTCGCCGCCATCATGATGAACATTGAGGATCACCTTCAGCCCGACGGCGAGCGACGCTTCGACGGCATCCATAACCGATTGCATCCAGACAGGATCAACATCGCCATCAGGAGACATCCACTCTGCCCACGTGACCGGGATGCGAATGGTGCCGAATCCGGCATCAGCCACACGACGCGCCTGCCGCGCGGTGAATGGTTGGTTGCCCCATAGCCTTTGCTGGTCTTCCGGGCGCCATGAGGCACCAGTTTCTCTGGCCTGAGTTGCCTCGTTATGAAGGCTGAATGCGTCGAAGGTGTTGCCAAGATTCCAGCCAAGCCCCATACTTCTGACGAAGCGGCATGCGTCGTTCATATTCATCATCCTTGTTTGTTGTCCGTCGTCTGTTGTCCGACGAAAACGAGTGGTCGACGGGCTCTCACCCCTGCAGCGGGTCGGCCCCCGGACGCACCAGAACCGGAAGCGTGTGGTAGTCGTATCGTTCGGTGTACCACCGTCCCGGCTCGTATTGCTTGCCGGTGAGCAAGTTGCGCCAGGCCTGTCCGGCCTGCGGACCGCCGGCATCGGGCACGTAGAACCGTGCGGTGCCGTCTTCGGAGAAGATCGGCGCCACCAGAATGTCGTCGCCGAGCATGTACTGGGTATCGAGGTCTTCACAGGTCGGATCGTTCTGGAATTCCAACACCATGGCACGCATCATGGGCACGCCATGCTCATGCGTCTCCTGGGCCATACGCATCAGATACGGGCGCAGTTTGAACTTCAGCTCGGTGAATTCGCGCGACACCTCGACCGCCTCGTCGCCATAGAGCCACGGGACCTTGTACTCCGTAGAGCCGTGGTAGCGCGAATGCGAGGACAACAGCCCGAACTGCGTCCAACGCTTGTAGAGATCGGCGGATGGCTTGTCCTCAAAACCGGCGATGTCATGGCTCCAATATCCGAACCCCGACATGCCGAACGACAAGCCGGCACGCAGCGATTCGGCCATGGACGGATAGTTGGACGAGCAGTCGCCTCCCCAATGCACGGGGAACTGCTGGCCTCCCACCGTGGCCGAACGGGCGAAAACGATGGCCTGATCCGCGCCGCGCTTCTTGGCGACGGTCTCGTAGACGGCCTTGTTATACAGATACGTGTAGTAGTTGTGCATCAGCTCCGGATCGGAGCCGTCATAATATTGCACTCCCTGCACCGGTATACGCTCGCCGAAATCAGTTTTGAAGCAGTCCACGCCCTGATCCATCAGGTGTTCGAGCTTGCCTTGATACCATGCGTTCGCCTCGGGGTTGGTGAAGTCGACGATCGCCATGCCGGCCTGCCATTTATCCCACTGCCAAACCGAGCCGTCGGTGCGCCTGATGAAATACCCGTTGCGGGCCCCTTCTTCAAACAGCGGCGACTTCTGCGCGATATACGGGTTGATCCACACGCACACCTTCACGCCGCGATCATGGATCCGTGAAAGCATTCCCTCGGGGTCGGGGAATTTATCCTCATCCCACGTGAAGTTGCACCATTCGAGGTCCTTCATCCAACGGCAGTCGAAGTGGAACACCGAGAGCGGAATATGCCGCTGGGCCATGCCGTCGATGAACCCCATCACGGTCTTTTCGTCATAATCGGTGGTAAACGATGTAGACAGCCACAGGCCATAGCTCCAGTCGGGCAGCAGCGGCGGTTTGCCAGTCAGATCGGTGTAGGTGTCGAGAATCGCCTTCATGCTTTCCCCGCCGATCACCGAATAGGTCATCTCCTCGCCCGGCGTCGAAAATTGAACGCGGGAAACCTTCTCGGAACCGATTTCGAAGCTCACTTTGCCCGGCGTCTCGACGAACAGCCCATAATTGCGGTTGCTGATGTAGAACGGCACGTTCTTATACGCCTGCTCGGTGCCGGTGCCGCCGTCCTCGTTCCAGATTTCGACGCTCTGGCCATTTTTGATGAAGTTGGTGAAGCGTTCGCCGAGCCCGTATATCTTCTCCCCGACCGCGAGATCCAGCTGCTCCGAGACGTGCAGCACGCCTCGGTCGTCGCCGACCAGCGCCTTTGCCCGCGGTCCGGAATGCGCGATCTCCTTACCGTCGTAGCAATATCGGAAATCGATGACGTCTCCCTTCGCGATTCGCAAGGTCAGCCGCCCAGACGTATACGTCCATGCCTCGTCGTCTTCGACGATGGAGACATGGGCCGGCGCGGTGTGTAGCGCGAATGCAGGGCAGTGCTCGCGGCTCGTCCTGAAATTGATCATCCGCACGGTGATGACATCCGGGCGTGGGCTGCTGACCTCGGTGGTGAGCAACCCCCCGTCGAGCGTCTGCCCCGGGTGGTGGATCGGAGTCCCGAACGGGCTATACAGCGTCAGTACGCCGTCGTCACGAGCGATGTCGGCACTGTAGATGTTCGCGGCGTATTTGACGTCGAACCCGTCTTTGATCATCCATCCGCCATTGAGAAATTTCATGGTCATGTCTCCTTATATGTCTTGTGCTCTGTATGTATGTTGTGCTCTGTTGCGATATGCCTAAATCCGTTGCGACACAGACATGTTCGCCGGTCCGGTGAGGCGAATATCCTGCACGGATTCGCCTACGGCAACGGACACGCGACTGGCATGTTCCACGCGACCGGTCGCATTCGAGTAGTACCGCGTCGTGTCGGCGACAGGAACGTCGAGGATTACCGTCCTGCGCTCCCCCGGCTCGAGCCGCACCTTGTCGTAGCCCTTGAGCTCGGCAACCGGCCTGTCTTCGCCCGTACCTTCAAGACGAGCATACAGCTGTGGAACCGCGCTGCCCGTCCTCGCTCCGGTGTTCTCGACATCACAGCGGACACGCAGCATGTCGCCGTCGACGGCGACATGCAGATCCGTATACCGGAAACTGGTGTATGTCAGTCCATGCCCGAAGCAGAAGCGGACCGGCACCTGCTTGGTTTCGTAGTATCGATACCCAACGTAGATGTCCTCGTCGTAGCGCACCTGTCCGGGCTGTCCGAAGGTTCCCAGAACGTGCGCGGGGCTGTCCTCCAGATGCAGGGGGAAGCTTTCGGGCAGATGCCCGCTGGGGTTCACGGTGCCCAACAGCACCTCGGCGAGCGCCGTGCCGGTTTCGCAGCCCCCATACCAGCTCCAGACGATGCTCTTCGCCCGGTCCGCCCACGGCATCTGCACGGGGGAACCGGCCACCATGACGACGACGGTGTTCGGATTCACATCGAGCAGCGCCTCGATGAGTTCGTCCTGACCATACGGCAGACGCATATCGGCACGGTCACGTCCCTCGAGGTCATGATCGTGGTCCAGCCCGCCGATGAAGATCACGTGTTCGTATTCGCCAGCCAGTCGCACGGCCTGCTCACGCAGCTCGCCGCGGCGCGTGTCGTCGGTTCGAGCGGCTTCGGCGGTCGTGTCGTGCAGGCTTTCCTCCTGCCAACGGTCCGTCTGCCCTGCGCTATCGGGAATTTCATATCCGGGAATATACCGAACCTCGGTGTTGCCGCCCAGCTGGCCGCATAGACCCAGAAGCGGCGTCACCTCGTACAACGCCTTGATCTCGGCGCTGCCTCCGCCGTTGGAATGCACACGATCGGCGTTCGCGCCGATCACCAGCACCCTGTCAAGGGTTGAGGGGTCGAGTGGCAGCACAGATTCTTCGTTCTTCAGCAGCACCACCGATTCCTCGGCGACGGCGAGCGCCGCATCGCGATGGGCTCTGCCTCCGTAACCGCCGGCATTGCGCGTAACCGTGGCGGTGCGTGCGCCCATGGCATCATCGCGCCCCGCGTCGTCGAGCATATGCAACGCATCCATCACCGCGAGGATGTGCGACACCTTGACGTCGATGTGCCGCTCGTCGATTTCCCCGCGGCGGATGGCCTCCTTGAGCGGATTGGCGAATTTGTACTCGTCGAAACTCGAGGTGACCGACATTTCGATGTCGAGGCCGCTTTCGGCGCTTTCCTTCGTACGAAAGACGCCGCCCCAATCGGAGACCGCGATGCCTTGGAACTGCCATGCCGTGCGCAGCACCGAACCGAGAAAGGTCGGGCTTTCGCAGCATCGCTCCCCGTTCACGAGGTTATACGCGCCCATGATACCGAGCGTGCCGGCCCGTTTGACCGCGGCTTCGAATGCCGGCAGGTACAGTTCATGCAGCGCCCGTTCGCCGATATGCTCGTCGACCTGCAGCCGATCGGTTTCCTGACTGTTCGCGACGAAGTGCTTGACGCACGCGGCGACGTCGAATTCCTGGATTCCCCGGATCAACGGTACGCATTGGCCTGCGGTAAGACAAGGATCTTCGCTCATGTATTCGAAGTTCCGGCCGCATAACGGACTGCGTTTGATGTTCACGCTCGGCCCGAGGATCATGTCCTTCCCACGTCCACGCGCTTCCTCACCCAGCACCTGACCCGTGCTGTGGGCCAGACCACGGTTCCATGTCGAGGCCACGGCGCTTCCGCAGGGCAGATAGGTGATGCGATCGCGCGAACCATAGATGCCGCTCCACGCATCGTCGGCGAATTCCCTGCGCACGCCCATGGGGCCGTCGCTCATCATGAACGCCGGAATGCCTAGCCTGGGGACCCCCGCAGTGCGGAAGAGCCCGGCACCGTGGATCATGCCGATTTTCTCGTCAAGCGTCAGCTGTGAGAGCAGCGACGTCGCCTTAGTCAGATTCTCAGTGGTGATTGTCGTCATTGATATGTTCCATTTCTCATCGTCGTGGATAAGCGGATACGAAAGACCGCCTTTCCTCTCATGCCGTTTGCGCCCTTACGCGACACGAATCCTAAAGCCGATAGGGGTCCCGGCTAAGCGCGTATCCCGTTCGGCGCAGCTCACCTCGAGACCGTCATTCGTTCTGGTACAGGGGACTGGACCGTGCCCCAATTGCTCTACCTCACGGATCACCCCGTGGAAAGGCGCACGTTGTCCGTCGTGATATGCCGCGAAACTGGAGATGGTGACCTTCGACACGCCTTCTGGGTTGAGGCAGAAAGCGAATAAATCGCCGTTGTTGGTGGTGAACCGGAAATCGCGAGCACTCCAGGAAACGGCCTGTTGATCGGCGAAAGCCCCCGAAGGCATGCTGGTGGGACCTTCTTGGGACAGTTTCCACGGGCGGCTGCCGTATATGCCCGCTCCGTTGTCTTCCAGCCATCGCCCGATGCCGGTGAGCAGTTCACGATCGTGTGACGCTATAGAGCCGTCGGCCCGTGGCCCGACGTTGAGCAGCAGATTGCCGTTCTTACTTACCGCATCAAGCAGGGAGACGATCAGCTCGGAAAGGCTTTTGTATTCCAGACTGTCGGTGTAGCACCAGGAATTCCTTGCGATCGCCGTATCTGTCTGCCAGACGAATGGCTGCGCCTGCGCGAAACCGCCGCGTTCGACATCCGCCAGGCCGCTGCCCCAGGCCATGCCCTCGTCCTTGTAGCAAATGGACACCTGCCGCCCCCACTGGGCCGCCCGGTTGTAGTAATACGCGGCGAACTTCCTCACATACGGCTTGAACGCCTCGTGCTGAATCCACCAATCGAAGTACAGCAACTCCGGCTGATATCTGTCGATGAGTTCACATACACGCAACAGCCAATCCTCACGATATTCCGTCGTGGGCCTCGGCACACTGAATAGGTCCTGATTATCGGGCTCGGCCTGCGCCGGCCAATAGAAATCCCCGCGTCGCAACGGCTCGTGGATATCCGAATCGAAATCGCGCCCGTGCCCCATGAACCACCAGTGTTCCGCCCTATGGTTGGACGTGGCGAAATGCAAACCGTGCTCGAGCGTCGCGGCACGCAACTCTCCGATAATGTCACGATGCGGCCCCATCTCCACGCTGTTCCAATGCGACAGTTCACTGTGGTACATCTGGAATCCGTCGTGATGCTCGCTGACGGGGAAGTAATATCGGGCACCCGCCTGGCGGAACAGATCCAGCCACGCATCGGCGTCGAAGCGCTCGGCGGTAAACATCGCGATGAAGTCCTTGTATCCAAAGTCCTTCTGCGGGCCGTAGGTCTTAATATGATGCTCGAACTCGGGAGACCCCTTGATGTACATATTGCGTGAATACCATTCGTTGCGGTATTCCGGCACCGTATATAACCCCCAATGGGTGAATATGCCGAATTTGGCATCGGTGAACCAATCCGGCACCACATTGCGGCTCAGTGACTCCCATGTGTCGTCATACGGTCCGGCCGCGATAACCGCGTTGACGGTTTCAAGATCAATCATCGAAAGACTCCCTATTCCAATCGAATCCCACGGCTTTCAGCCACGATCTTGCGATGACCATCGCGCCGCGCTCGTTGGGATGAACGCGATCGGGGCTGACAATACACGAGTGTTGGCGCGTCATCAGCAGGTCGACATCGGCTTGCGCATTCACGAAAATTGCATGATGCCTGTCTGCTATGCGCCGAGACGCAGCGGCGAACGTTTCAAGCATCGCCCTCATCGGTTCGTCATGATTTGGCTCGAACATCAACGGGCTGATCACGACGATATGCTCTAAGGCAGGGTCTTTGCGGCTTGCCTGCGTGAGAAGATCGTCATATGTCCGTTCGTACATGGCCACGTCATGGACGGGAGCCTGCCGTAGAGTCCCATCAAAATGGCGCCAGACATCGTTCACCCCGATCATGATCGATATGCAGTGTGGTTGAAAATCAAGCACATCCTGTTGCCACCGATCTGCCATCCGCACGATGTCATCGCCGCTGTCTCCGGAATTGATCGTCATGATCGATTTATCCGGGTATGTAGCGGTAAGGAGATTATGGATATGGTTGACGTACCCCAAACCAAAACCCCAGCCTCCAGGTAATGCCGTACGGTCTCGCCCCGCATCAGTCACCGAGTCTCCGACGAACACGACCCGGGAGCCTTCGTGCAATATCATGCATACACCTTCCTTGCGCGCAATTGCCGATCACACACCTATGTATGGCGACGGGACATTCGTATTATGCATACGTCATGTCCCGCCGATTGGTCCTCTATAGGATCAACACCAACGAATCGGACCGTTGTCCATGTCTGTCACCGCTAGTTAGCAGACTTTGAACTCGAGCTTTCAGCGGCGAACTGCTTGACGATGGCCTTTCGAGCCTTGTCCTGATCCTTTGCATTCTTCATGTCAACTGCAAGCACCTGATCCATGCCCAATCCCTTGGTGGTGGAACGCATGTCGCTGAGAATCTTGTTAAACGCGCTGTCGCTGTTTGCGAATGAAGCCTTCCAAGAATCGTTGACAATTTCGGTCTTCACAGATCCACGCAACGTGGAAATTTGCGAATTTTCATCTGGCTGAACATATGTGGCACCCGGGGCCACCTCAATCATATTGTTCTTCTTGAGATACTCCATAGTCGTCTTGGCACCGCCCATATGCGC
This sequence comes from uncultured Bifidobacterium sp., assembly GCA_937874315.1. Lineage (GTDB taxonomy): Bacteria > Actinomycetota > Actinomycetes > Actinomycetales > Bifidobacteriaceae > Bifidobacterium. Next base: position 7,990 of record CALNAE010000252.1, read on the forward strand.
TGACCAATCCTGACTGAGGGGGTTGGCATTAGTCTTTGCCACTTCACTGGGCCAGGTAGAAGCGTTGAACGCATAGCCCGTATTGGGATCGATGTCGTTGACCAACACCGTAGGATAGTTCAGTGCCGAGATTCCGTCGGAATATGAACCGCCGCCATAACTCGCCGGCACGTTGGCGCTGCCGCCATTGAGCACCTTCTCGCCGAAGTCGGTGAGTACTGGTTTGCCGTTCTTGATTGTCCAATTAAGACCCTTGGGCCCTGCGGCGCCACCAGTCTGAGCGCCTGAATCATACACGCCTTCGGGGGAATACAGCCAGTCGATGAATTTCACTAGACGCTGCTTGTTCTTTGCCTTGGATCCGAGAGCGATCATTGTGGTCGACCCGTTCGGTGTAGCGCCATAGGAGAAGATTTTCTGATCCTTGAGCGGTGCGATCATGAAGCCCTTGCCTGCTGCCTTGTTCGCAGTAGTGTTGTATGCCGCCTGTCCCAGCCATGGCCAGAAGGAGAACAGCACTTTGCCTTCCTTGTACTTGGAATTCATGGTGTCATAATTCTGTGTAGTGGATTCCGGATCAATGAGTCCAGCACGGTATGCCGAATTGAAGAATTTGAGAACGCGCTGGTAGATGCCGCCCTCTTTTGTAATGGATTGGTATGTTGATCCGTCAGCTTTGGCTAGCACGAAGCCCATC
>CALNAE010000253.1 GCA_937874315.1 uncultured Bifidobacterium sp.
GTCATCAAGTTCGCTGACCTCTCCCAAAAGGGTGTCGCCACCTTGACCAAGACCGGGGCTACCCCAGTCGCTGTCGAAAAGGTTGAAACTGAATACGGGGACCAGTACAAGTTCAAGTACGACTACACCGCCCTCGCTGGTGCGAAGTTCGAGTTCAAAGCAGCCGAAGACATCACGACCGCTGACGGCACCGTTCGTGCCCACAAGGGTGACGTTGTTGCTACCGGCACCACTGATGCTCAAGGTCAGATTCAGACCCCAGAGCTGTACCTTGGTAAGTACACCGCAACCGAAGTATCTGCGCCAAATGGCTTCATCATGAACACTGATCCGATTGCTTTTGAGCTCAAGTATGCCGGGCAAGAAGTGACGGTGACCTCCACCTCACTTGAAGCTAAGAACGACTTCCAGCAGCTCGACATTACACTCAACAAGCAAGAAGAAAGCATCACCGGCTGGAAGGACAACCTCCCAGTTATCAAGAACGTCGCCGCCAACGATCAGGTCTTCGGCTTGTTCACGCAAGGCGAAACCAAGATTGGCGACACTGTGATTCCTTCTGAATCACTCGTTGCCACCACGACGGTCAAAGATGGTAAGGCTGAATTTGGCGCGGCCCAGTTGCCAGAAGGCTATTACTACGTCAAGGAACTTGATGCTGGTGAGAAGCACAACTTGAACACCACCATGTACGGCTTCCATTTCCACACCACCGACAATGAGAAAATCAAGCATATTGACCTTAATGACGGCAAGGTGATTGAGAACAAGCTCCACGAAAACGAACTGTCATTCAATAAGATCAATGAAGTTGCCACGCTGATTTCGGGTAAGGGCTATTCCTACGCCATGACTGGCAACGCAGCTGGCGCAGTTTTTGAACTGCTCGACGCTGAAAAGAAGGTCATTCAGACCATCACCGTCGGCAAGGATTCCACTGGCTCCATCAAGCACCTGCCTGTGGGCACCTTCTATCTCCGTGAATCCAAGACCTCTGCAACCAATCTGGTTCTTTCCAAGGAAACCCTCAAGCTCGTATCTACTAAGGACGGCTTGACGGTTTTCGATAGCAAGGACAAGCAGATTGGCGAAACCAAAGTTGACACCAAGGAACCAACCATCGCCTTTGAACTGACCAATGACTTAATCAAAGGCACTGGCGAACTGACCAAGACCGATGTTTCCACTGGGAAGCGCCTGCCCAACACCGGTATCCGCATTCTGGACGAAAACGGCAAGACGGTTGTATCTGGTCGCACTGACAAGAACGGGGTCTTCCCCTTTGGTAATCTGCCTGCTGGCAAGTACAGTTTCCAAGAATACGATGCACCAAAGGGTTACGAAATTAGCGAAGCCCTCGTACCATTTGAGATCACCAAGGATGGTGAAATCGTGAAGGCCGTCATGACCGACAAGCAGACGCCTAAGCCTGGCCTACCACAAACCGGTAACGCGACGTCCGGTTGGCTCGTAATTATCGGTGTGGTACTGCTGCTCGGCGTCCTCGCTGCAATGGTTGTGATCGGTGGTGCCAAGAAGAAAGACGGCAAGTAGCATGCGCATTTCTTCTATCAATATGTACCCCGATCCCGGCGGCGACGTGCTGCTCGAAGGTGACATCGTACTGGATCATGTGCTCATCTTGAAAAACGTGAAGCTCATCGAAGGTCAGTATCGCTGGTATATCCAGTTCCCACGATACGCTGATGGTCGCACAGTTCACCCAATCTCCAAGTCATTTTACGACTACCTACTTCAACAACTAACCGAATACTATCACCAAGCCACAGCCGAGTAGCCCACCTACCCGGCTTTTTGAATACGAAAGGAAGGCTACACCATGGAACTCAAATTTGTTGCACCAAATATTGAAAAGACGTTCGGCCACCTGTACTTCGGTTCGCTCAAACGCGAACTGTCAGAAGGTGATCGCGACAATCGAAAAGTTGTCTCCCGCACTTACGAGTTGTTCTCCGACTTGCAGCGTACCGACAACATCGAGATCACCATTCCAGCGAAGAAAGGTGACAAGGCCGAAAGCATTGAAGTTGATGCGCCAGTCACCATCATCAAACCGCGTATTGCGACCGTTGGCTACCGGATCGGTGAACAAGCCTTTGTGCGCTACATCTGCAATGCTGACGATATTGTCCCAGTCAAATAAAAGAAAAGAGGAACTCACATGCGATTAGCAGAAGGCATCGTTATCGACTTAGAAGAAACCTTTGGCGTCTTGAAATTCTCCGGCCAGCGCCGCGAACGCTTCGTGCAAGACGAAGACGGCAACCGTACCGACGACGTTAAGGAACGCACCTATGACTTGAAGTCCATGAAACAAGGAATGATGATTCAGATTTCCATTCCAGCCGAGGCTGGGGTCAAAGACTTCAAGTACAACCAGATTGTTACTTTGGTTGACCCAGTAATTGACACCGTGGCAAACGCGAACTTCAACCGAGTTGAAACTTCGTGGTACATGAAAGCCAAGGATCTCGTGATTGCCACCGCACCGGTCAAGCCGC
>CALNAE010000254.1 GCA_937874315.1 uncultured Bifidobacterium sp.
GCCGAAGTCTCTTCGCACCGCTACGTCATCTGTTGGCACAGCAGAACCGGGTCCGTTCAGGGCATGGCGCCCGTGGCACATCGTTTCGCCCGGATGGGCTGTACGGTGGTCCTTCCGGTGGGACGCGGAAATCGTCCCGATGAAGGCCGCTATCTGGGCATGGGGCTGCTCGAAAGTCGCGATCTGCTGCGTTGGATCCGTGAGGTGGTGGTCCACGACCCACAGGCGCGCATCGTACTGCGCGGCGTTTCCATGGGTGCGGTGGCGGTCATGCTGGCCTGCGGCTCACGCGAGCTATCCGATCATGTGGTCGGCGCCATCGCCGAATGCGGGTATGCCGATGCCTTCGACCAAGTGACGTTCACCCTGCGACGATATGCCCATCTTCCTCGACATCTGGCCAAGGCGATGACGCATACCGTCAACGCACTGTGCCGTAGCCGAGCAGGTTTCGATCTACGCGACGCGGACTGCCTCGGGGCCATGCGCCATACCCATGTTCCCATGCTGTTCATTGAGGCAGGGAACGATCAGGTCATCGATCCGGCCGACTGCGACAGACTGTTTGCAGCATGCGCCAGCACGGTGCGCGAACGCGCGTCGATCCCACACGCTCGGCATGCGGCTTGCGCCAGTGCCGACCCCGAACGGTATTGGCGTGCGGTGAATGGTTTCGTACAGCAGTTGGTCTGGTGATCGGGGCGTAGATCGCATACCCTGGGTGGCAGACCGTTCACTCGCCGCGTCGCGTTGACGGCGGCCGCGTCACCATACCGAGGCCACGTCGGCCAATGCCTTACGATACCGTAAGGTGACGTAAGCGCATCGACCCATTACACTTGGAAGATTGGGAATACCTGGTAAAGGCTTGAAGGAGCGCTCAGTGTCAGTTATCAACTCGATTGAACAAAAGGCGATGAACCTGACGTGGAAGGCGTTGCGTCTCGGCGGCGGATTCGCCCATCCAACCGATGACGGTGATCCAGACACCCCGGATTACGCCGATTCCACCCCGGTTCCCGATCTTGACGACAATCGTGATCTGCCGCACGTCGACGATTGGGGCGCAGGCTTCCCCACAACGACGTTCATCGACCGCGAAACCGGTTTGCTGACCAGCTCCACCAAGGGCTCCGACGCCATTGATGAGGATATGTCGATCTATGACTTGTACGCCCAACGCGCTCAACGGCGTGGCGATGACCCGCTGTACACCTATAAGACGGATGGCGGTTGGGTGACGAAAACCGCCAATGAGTTCATTGCCGACGTGCGCGCCGTGGCCAAGGGACTGTTGCACTATGGCCTGAACAAGGGTGATGGCGTCGCCTTCATGTGTCGCACATCGTATGAATGGAACGTTACCGACGCGGCCGTCGTGGCGTGCGGCGCAGTGCTGGCCACCGTCTACGACACGGATTCCGCCGAACAGATCCGCAACATCGTCAACAACTCCGATGCGCGGTTGCTGATCGTGCAGACCATCGATATGCGCGAGAAGGCCGACGGCGCCATCGAGGACTGTCCCACGCTTGAACGCATTATGTGCATCGAATCCGGAGCATTGGACGAGCTTGAGGCCTACGGCAGCAGTGTGACCGACGCTACGCTCGACACCCGCATCGATTCGGTCAAAGCCTCCGATCTGTGCTCCATCGTCTATACATCGGGTTCCACCGCCGCCCCGAAGGGCGTCGAGATGACGCATCGCCATTACTGCGCGGACGCGTTGAATCTGCGCGCGTATCTACCAGATCTGCTCAACGACCGTCGTGGCAGCGTGTTGCTGTTCCTGCCGCAGGCGCATACCTTTGCCAGGGCGATCAACTATATCGTGGCCAGCAGCGAGTTGCATATCTATATCGCGCAAGGCATCTCGACGCTGATAACCGACTTGCAGATCGCCAAGCCAACCGTCATGATCGTCGTGCCGCGCGTACTGGAAAAGATCTATAACGCGGCCTCGCAAAAAGCCGGAAACGGCATCAAGGGCATGACGTTCGCCGCCGCCGTGGTAGGCGCCCAGACCTACATGAAGGAGATCAGCGATCATGGGGCCCCCGGATCGCTGGCGAAGGTCCGCCGCGCGGCCTTCGACCCCATCGTGTATCGCTCGCTGCGTGACGTGCTGGGAGGTCGCACGAAGTGGATCGTGGCCGGCGGGGCACCGCTCGATCCCGATCTGCTGGCGTTCTTCCGCGGTGCGGGCATTCCGGCCTACGAAGGCTACGGACTGACCGAGACGACCGCCCCTTGCTCTTTCAATCCTCTCGGCACGCCGTTCCATGAGGGGTCGGTCGGCATCCCCTTCCCCGGTTTCAGCATCCGCATCGCCGAGGATGGCGAGATTCAGGTGTACGGAGAGGGTGTGTTCGCCCGCTACCACAAGAACGACGAGGCCACCGAGACGTCGTTCACCGCCGACGGATGGTACAAAACCGGCGATCTGGGTCGATTAAGCGACGATGGATTCCTTTACATCACCGGTCGAAAGAAGGATCTGATTATCACGGCCGGCGGGAAGAACGTGGCACCGGGGCCCATCGAGGAGATCATCCAACGTTGCCCGCTGGTCTCGCAGTCGTTGGTGCTCGGCGACAAGCGTCCATTCATCTCCGCCCTGATCACCCTGGATGAGGAACCATTGCGCATGTGGCTCGACACGCAGGGACTCGACCACAATATGCCGCTTGAGATGGCGGCGAGTAACGCCGCGGTCCGCGCCGAGGTCCAGCAATACGTCGATCAGGCAAACGAAGGGGTGTCACGGGCCGAGTCCGTGCGCAAGTTCATTCTGCTGCCCCAGGAGTTCACTCAGGAGAACGGCCTGATGACGGCTTCCATGAAGGTCATCCGGCCCAAGGTCATCAAACGGTACTCGACGTTACTGGCCACCCAGATGTACACGAAACGTAAGTAATCCGTCAGCGGCCGCGGTCCTGTCGCGGATCTACTCCGTCGCGGTCGCGGACCCAGTCACGGTCATGCGTAATGTTTCCCACCCGCGCTACCCCCGGTCCCGCCCATGGCTCTGATCGCCTGAGATCCCTATCGCCCGCGGGTGAGCGACACGCCCGAGACTCCCTACACAAGTCGGACAATGGCGATTTACGATGGCGGAACACGGCCATTCAAAACAGCTATCACCCGACCTGTGTAGAGAAAACTGCGCGTGTCGCGGACGACGTGTGACGGACGACGGACGACGACAGCCCATCAACAGTCAAAACGGGACCATCGAAAGTCTTCAGTCTCCCGGTTCGAAGGCGACTCGTGCGTCGGCGCGTCAACCCCATGAGCCCCACCCACAAGGTTAGAATCCCAGCCGCTCCAGCTGCTTGGGATCGGACTGCCAACCTTTCGCCACGGACACATGCAATTCGAGTTTCGCCTTCTGCCCGAGGATGCGGTTGACCGGTGTCCGCAATCGTTTTTTGACCTGCACGAGATGCTCGGCATGCCGGCCGATGATGATGGGTTTTTGCGAGTCGCGTTCCACGTAGATGGATACCATCACGTGGGCCTTGCCGTCATCGGCCAGCCCTAGCTCTGCACGAGCCGCGGGATATTCGATGGAGTCCACGACGACGGCCAGAGAATGAGGCAATTCGTCGTCGAGTTCCTCCAGGAACGCGCCTCGGACAAGTTCCGCGATCTGATCGGTAGGCCGCTCTTCGGAGATTTGGTCGTCCGGATACATCTGTGGCCCGACCGGCATATGCCCTATCAGCACGCGGCTGACCTCGTCGAGGTTATCCGTCGTCGTCGCGCTGACGGGTATCAATTCCGTGAAATTGGCGAAGTCGTTGATCTCGACGAGTTTACCGACCAGTTGCTGCGGCGAAAGCGTATCGATTTTCGTTACGATGGCCACAACCGGTATCTTCCATTCCCTTTTCCAAAACTCGGAACGCAGACGAGCCAGGATTCGCCGGTCCCCCGTGCCGATCTCCTGATCGGCCGGCAGCAGGAACGCGACCTCATCCACATCGCTCAGCGATTCGTCGACGACATCGTTGAGCCGCTGTCCCAACAGGGTGCGGGGACGATGGATGCCGGGCGTGTCGACGAGCACCATCTGGGCGTGTTCGGTGGTCAGGATGCCGCGGATCGCTTTGCGAGTCGTTTCCGGACGCGAGGACGCAATGGCCACTTGCGCGCCGACCAGAGCGTTGATCAATGTGGACTTCCCGACATTCGGCCGACCTACGACGGCCACGAAACCTGAACGGTAGTCCTGATGCTCCGCCATCGTTGAATTCTCGCTCATGCCTTCTCCTCTTCATGTTCCTCGTATCGGATGCCGTCGTCGTGATGCTGCTGACCGCGTATCCCATGTTCGTCGGCATCGCGAAGACCACGGGATGACGGATGGGTATCGCCAAAGGCGACATCATGATCTCGATTGCGTGCGGATTCATCCGCCTCCGGTCCCCCGTCGGTATGCACGGGCTCGACCAGAATCGTCGAAACCTTCTTACGTCGTCCCGCCGAGTCGACCGCAGTGAGCCGCAATCCCCGTGTGACCGAGCTCATGCCGACCAGAGGCACGCGTCCGAGCAGCTTGGTCAGTAATCCATAGACGGTGTCCACGTCATCCTCATCGATGTCGACTTCAAAGATCTCCTCGAGATCGGCTATCGCGGTTCGCGCGGGCATGCGCCACGTGTGCTCCCCGACCTGTTCCGGCGCCGCGTGTTGAGTCCTATCGTGTTCGTCCTCAAGCTCGCCGACGATTTGCTCGATGGTGTCTTCGATGGTCACCAATCCCGCTATGCCCCCATATTCGTCGACGACCATGGCCACATGCTGACGGGTGCGTTGCATGACGTGGAAGAGATCATCCACCGGTTTGGACTCCGGGACCAGCATCGGATTCCTGCATATCATATCCACGGTACGGTCCTTGGCCGCCGGGTTGAAGGCAGTGGCGCGTACCGCATCCTTGAGATAGACGACGCCGACCAAATCGTCAACGCTGCTGCCGATGACGGGTATGCGTGAGAAACCGGATCTGGTGCATAACCTGAGCAGATCCTCCAGCGTGGCGGATCTCTCGATGCAGATCATATCGGTTCTGGGCACCATGATCTCGCGGGTAAGCGTTTCGGAGAGCGTGAGCACGTTGCGCATCATCTCGGAGACCTCGGGATCGAAGCCATTTGACTCGACCAGCCGATCGATCATGGAACGACCTTGTTCGAGTTGAATTTTCTCGAGTTCCTCATCGTCGGACAACGAGGTTTCACGCTGCCTGCGCTTGGACGACACTCGACCACCCGTATGGGCGAACGGTGTCAGCATCACCGCCGCATGCACCAGCGTGGCATGACGCAGCATGATATCCACGGGTTTGGAAGCGCCGGCGGCGCGCGGCCTGACCAGAACGGAGACGACCGCCACGATCAGGGCGAAGAGAACGCCGGTGCCCAGCTGTATCCAAAGCTCGACATGGAGCAGCGATGCAATGACGACGACGAACACGCCGTCGAGCACATTGCAGGATATTCGGAAGAACGCGCAGGAGCCGGAGGTGGCGAAGCGATCGACGATGAGCTGCTGAACCTTGTGGATCTTGTCGATTTTCTTCATATGGATGAACTGACTGGTCTCGGTATCCGTCTGTACGTCGAAAATCAGATTGTTCAGACTCGCCCTGGTGACGCGGGCGACGGCCCCCTCGGCGGCCGCCATGACCAACGAAAGCACCACCAGAAGCAAGGCGACGACGACGAGCACCACGATCATCGTCACGGTCATCGGATCCATATCAGTTAACTCGACCTTCTTTGTAATTACGACTGTCTGCACCACCGAGTGTAGACATCAGTACCGGCATCATCGACTAACCTCTCCGTTGCGCGTCGTCGCCGTTCGAATGCGAGGCATCATAGACGGCCAACGCGTCGGGGGCTTCGGCCGGCAGCGTGGCGGCGTCTATCGACGAGCCGCGCATCGCCATGAACGTCAGCAGCAGTTGACGCTGCAGACCGAACATCTGCTGCTCCTGTTGAGCGGTCGTATGGTCATATCCCAGCAGATGCAATGTGCCATGAATCGTGAGCAACAGCATCTCCTGCATGGTGCTGTGGCCTGCCGCACTCGCCTGCTGCGCCGCGACCCACGGACAGATCACGATATCGCCCAGCACCCCCTCCATTACGGTTTTGCCATCTCCCGGGCGCAACTCGTCCATTGGGAAGCTCATTACATCCGTCGGCCCCTGCAGATTCATCCAATGCTCATGCAGATGGGCGATGGGATCGGGGTCGACGAATAGGACCGTCAGATCGGACTGGGTGCTGACCCGCATCTGATCCATCACCCATAGTCCCAATTCGGAGAACACTTTGGAGTCAATATTCCATATCGTTTCGTTGGTGATCTCGACGCTCATCGGCGTTCCTTTCCGGCTGCGTGAGGAACGGCATGCCGCTGGCCCGCGTCATGGGCCACGCTCCTCTTGGACTCGGTGTCCGAAACTCGTTCGGCGTGGCGCTCGTACGCGGCGACGATTCTACCGACCAGCGCATGCCTGACGATGTCATCGGCGCGAAGATGGACGAAGGCGATGTCATCGATGTCATGGAGAATGCGTTCGATGGTGGCCAACCCCGAATGGGGCACCGCTATGTCGATCTGAGTGACGTCGCCGGTGATCACCATCGTCGTGTTGAAACCCAACCGCGTCAAAAACATCTTCATCTGTTGCTCGGTGGCGTTCTGCGCCTCATCGAGAATGACGAAGGCGTCGTTCAAGGTCCGTCCACGCATGTACGCCAACGGCGCCACCTCGATCGTGCCGTCGTCCATATACCGCTTGAGCTGGCTGGCACCGAGCATATCGCCGAGGGCGTCATAGAGCGGACGAAGATAGGGATCGACCTTGTCGTTGAGGGTGCCGGGAAGGAAACCGAGGTTCTCCCCCGCCTCGACGGCCGGCCGGGTGAGGATGATATGGCGCACGCGCTGGTCGCGGAACGCCCGGACCGCCTTGGCGACCGCCAGATAGGTCTTCCCCGTCCCAGCGGGACCGATGCCGAAGGTGATGGTATGCGTCGATATGGCTTGGACGTAGGCGATCTGGCCGGCGGTCTTCGGTCGGATCGCGATGCCCGATGCGAAGGTGATCACACCGGGGACATAGGGCCTGCCATGTTCAAATGCGGCCGTTTCCGGGGAATCGCCGGCATCGTGCGGCTCGTGCGGCTCGTGCGACGATGATGAGGCGAACGGGGCCGGGGCCGATGCGGATGCAGGACCCTCCACCGATGGAAGACCGGTCCCATGGCCCGCCGCGGAAGAGCCGAAAGCCGGCGAAGACGGCGGCCGCGTACCGACACGCGCGTGATGAGCCGTGGCCTCGTCGCGGATCAGCGCCTCACGGTCGGCTTGCCGAACGTGGTTGCGCAGCACATCACGCTCCAACATACGCCGTACGGTTTCCGCATCCACCGGGGCGCTGTAGGCCGCTCTGATAATCGTCTCGATCAGATTCTGAGCCTTCGCGGCATCCGATTCGGACTGTTTGGAATGCGACAGGATGCCCACACGATTGCCCCTGACCACGAAGCCCAGATCCGGGAAGGCCCGTTCGATCTGTCTGATCACCTCATCGACCGGACCGAATACGGAGACGGGATTGAGCTCCTCGGGTACGGTGACGGTACGTGTAGTAGTTGCCACGGTGCCGCTACTCGTCGAGGACTTCGCCCGTGAGCACATGGGCGTGCACATGGAAAACGGACTGTCCCGCATCCTTGCCGGTATTGAACTCAAGCCGATAGGATCCATGGAACGTCTGATCCGCGATATGCTGAGCCACCGCGACGATGTGGGCCAGTTCCCGGGGATCTTGTCCCGCCAATTCGGCGACATCGCGATAATGATGACGCGGAATGACCAGCACGTGGACCTTCGCCTTGGGATTGATGTCCCTGAAGGCGAGTGTGGTGTCGTCCTCAAAGACCTTCTCGCTTGGGATGGTGCCAGCGGCGATTTTGCAGAACAGGCAATCTTCAGTTGCGCTCATGATGCTCCTCATTGGTGACTCGGCTACAAGACGCTCTCCCCATGCTATTGCTGCACACGGATAAGATGCGGCACGGACCGCCTACGGCATAACCGGTCCGCACGCCCGCAGCCGCGGATATCCCATGTCGCGATCAGCGGAAACGGCCCAACGTTCGGGCCAGCAACGTCAGAGCCACGGGTCCGGCGAGTGATGCGCGCAGAATGTTGCCGCCGAGCACGCACACCCGTGCCCCGGCATCCTTCATCGATCCGATCTCCTCATCGCTGATGCCCCCCTCGGGCCCCACCACGACGCTGATGGTGCGTTCACGCCCATCGGCCAAACACCGTTGCGTAAGCGCGCCCACGTGGTCCTCAACCTCATTCCAGCTCGTTGTGGCATCCTGATGCAGAACGAGCATCAGTCCGCCATGGACGCTCGAACGCCGGCATATGGCGAGCAGACCTTTGCCGTTGACGCAGTCGCCGAGCTGCGGGACCCACGAACGACGTGACTGCTCGCTGGCCGCGATGAGGGTGCCACGCCATTTGACGTCGGTACGTCCCGGTTTCCATTTGGCGATCGATCTTGCCGCCTGCCAAGGAACAACGTCGTCGACCCCGATCTGCGTGGCCATGTCTATGGCCTGCTCGTCGTGACCGGTCTTGGCCAACGCCTGAATCAGCGACAGTCTGGTGACGGGGCGTTCGTCCTGTCCCGCGCTGAGCACGCGTGCCACGCCGTTGGCCGCGTCGACGAGTTCGGCGTGGATGCGCAGGCCGGCGCCATCGGAAAGCTGCAAACTGTCGCCATCGGTCAGCCGCATCGACTGCACGGCATGGCGGCGGACGGAAGCCGGTAGATTCACATTCCATCCGGCGTGCAGTTCGTCGCTTGCCATGGGAGTGTCCTCACGACTGGTGTCGAGAATGAACAAGGGATCGGTCATGGCCTCTAGGCTACACAAGTGTCGCTCCCATCGATTTTTCGACACACCGTGTTCGATGGATTGCGGAGGTGCTATAGTTCCATACGTTGCCTTATTGCGACCTGTCCGGGTGGCGGAATGGTAGACGCGCTAGCTTGAGGTGCTAGTGCCTATTTATACAGGCGTACGGGTTCAACTCCCGTTCCGGACACAGCTGGAAGAAGCCCTTGAATCCAAGGGCTTCTTTGTGTTTCAGGGACATGTGAGCAGTCATCGTCCGCGCCCGTCGGCTCGGTGTGGATGCGCGCGATGCGATGTCGGCCCCAACTTGGGCCCCGGCGTCGCCCATAAGTCACGATCCGCCCAGGCGGCGACGTCGATTCCCTCTGGTCCGCAAGAAAGGGTTGCCATGCAATTCATCCCGATCGATTCCATCCACGATGAACGGGTCGACGCATATGTCAATCTGACCGAGCTGCAGCTGCGCAACCGACTCGAACCTGAGCGGGGATTGTTCATCGCGGAGTCACCCAAGGTCATCGCCCGGGCCCTCGCGGCACATCGCGAACCTATTTCGCTGCTGGTGGAACGATCCTGGATCGATGACATGGCCGAGATGTTCCATGACATCGATAAGCGATGGGGATCCGACATCCCCGTCTACATCGCATCGCAAGAACAGCTGAAACAACTGACCGGCTATCGGTTGCACCGTGGGGCGTTGAGCGCGATGCGCCGCTGGCCGTTGCCCCGGGTGGAGGACATCTGCCGCGATGCCCGACGGGTGGCGATTATGGAAAACATCGTCGATCATACCAACGTCGGCGCGTTGATGCGCTCGGCCGCCGCGCTCGACGTCGATGCGGTGCTGGTGACGCCATCGTGCGGCGATCCGTTATACAGACGTGCGGCACGCGTCTCCATGGGCACGGTGTTTCAGATCCCCTGGACCAGGATCGGGTCCGACCACGATCACGACTGGGCCAAAGAAGGCGTCGCAAGGCTGCATGAGTTGGGATTCGTCACCGCCGCCATGGCGCTGGATGATGACTCCATCAGTCTGGACGAGTTGGTGGGACGTCTACATGCCCCGCAGGTCGATGCGCGGCATATCGAACGTCTCGCGCTGATCTTCGGCACCGAGGGTGACGGCTTGTCCAAGCGCACCATCGCGCACGCCGATCTCACGGTGAAGATACCGATGGGCCATGATGTGGATAGTCTCAATGTCGCGGCTTCCAGCGCGGTCGCCTTCTATGCAACCCGGCCCTGACAAGGCCTTTCCCAACTCGGCGTCCATAGTCCACTCCTCCTCGACTCCCCGTTCAGTTGCGAATCGCGAACGGCAAACGTTCTCATTCCTCGGTGCTTTTGCCTTGCGTGTCGGAGATTATGTGCAATCATGGACGTAGCGGCGGTCTGCGACGATGCAGATCGGTGTGACCATACGGTGTCGTGAGACGCTCTACAGAGAGGAGTTCCGATGGCAAAGAAGACCCCCAAGATCTTGTCGATCGTTCTGGCTGGTGGGGAAGGCACTCGTTTGATGCCACTGACCAGGGACCGCGCGAAGCCCGCGGTTCCGTTCGGCGGCGTGTTTCGACTGATCGATTTTCCGTTGAGTAATCTGGTGAATTCAGGATATTCGAAGATCATCGTACTCACCCAATACAAATCGCATTCCCTGGATCGTCACATCTCCAAGGTCTGGCGTTTCTCGCCGCTGATGGACGAATACGTCTCCCCGGTTCCCGCGCAGCAGCGGCTTGGCAAGCACTGGTATCTCGGCTCGGCCGACGCCATCTACCAGACAGTGAACATCATCGAAGACGAACGGCCCGATATCGTGGTCATTGTGGGGGCCGACCACGTGTATCGGATGGACTTCGGCCAGATGGTTCAGCAGCATATCGATTCGGGCGCGGAATTCACCGTCGCCGGCATCCGGCAGCCCATCGCGCAATCGGATCAATTCGGCGTCATCGAGGTCGATCCCGCACATCCCAATATGATCGACACCTTCCGGGAAAAGCCACAGACCACTCCGGGACTGCCGGACGCACCCGGCCAGATCCTCGCCTCGATGGGCAACTACGTGGCCAATACGGACGCGCTTTTCGCCGCACTTGCGCAGGACGAGAAATCCGACAACACCAAGCACGATATGGGCGGTGACATCGCGCCATACTTCGCCTCGCGTCATGAGGCGGGCGTCTATGATTTTAATTCCAATGCGGTGCCGGGGGCGACCCCTACCGACCATGCCTACTGGCGTGATGTGGGTACCATCAAGCAGTTCTACGATGCCCATATGGATCTGATCGCCTACACTCCCGAGTTCAATCTCTACAATCAGGAGTGGCCCATCTACACCATGTCGGGCAACCTGCCGCCGGCAAAATTCGTTCATGCCGGACGCGACCGTCTGGGTCATGCCACCGATTCCATCGTCTCCAACGGCGTCATCGTGTCGGGTGGCGAAGTCCATCATTCGGTGCTCTCCCCCAACGTTCGCATCCACTCCTGGGCCCAGGTCGTCGATTCGATTCTGTTCGACGACGTGGTCATCAACCGTCGCGCGCGCGTATACAAGGCGATTCTCGATAAGAACGTCGTGCTGACCGAGAACTCCACGGTCGGCATCGACACCGAACATGACCTGGCGCGTGGGTTCACGGTGACGCCGGATGGCATCACCGTCGTCCCCAAGAGCACGGTCGTCGACGATTAGGCCCCTCGTTCAACGCCGCCGATAAGTCAACGTCGCTGTTGGGTTCCGGCCCGTACCCGCCGTCGGGCAGAAAACGGGCCGGAACCCATACGCATCGTACGCATCCATGCATGATATGCGTCGTTGCGCGTGCATTGTCGCACGCTCCGGATGCCGTCTTACCTCACCCATCACGTCAACACGAGGCCGAGCCGAGCCGGTATCAATCCGCGCGATGACGTCGAACGGTTCGGCGCCGAGTCGGTACCTACCCAGTACCGACTCAGTACTTCGGCATGTTCTCCAGATTGAATCCGATGGCGGCCAGCTGATCGCGCCCCTCGGGGGTTATCTTATCGGTGGTCCAGAGCGGTTCCCAAGTCCAATCGATTCTGAATTCCTCGACCAGACCCGCCAGAGTACTGGCGCACTCATCTTCGATGAGGTCGGTGAGTGGGCACGCCGGCGTGGTCAGCGTCATGGTGATGATGGCGCGCCCCTGCTTATCGATCTCGATGCCATAGACCAGTCCGAGGTCAATGACGTCAATGCCGAGCTCCGGGTCGATCACCTGATGAAGGGCTTCGCGAACATCCACCGCCGTGGCCCTGCCGATCTCGTCCACCGCCTGCAGAGCGATGGAGTCATCCTCGCCGACATCGTCGGACCGATTCGTCGCCGGCGTCGTGGTCTGCGGTTCGGCATCGTCGACCAGGGGGGTTGATCGGGTTCCCACGGTCCGCTTGTGCTGCACGGAATCGAATTGCCGCGTGCCCGTGCCCGATGTCCCGGCCGCGAGCGTCCCCGCAAGCTGCGGATTGGCATAGACCTGGCGCGCGGTCGCCTCGTCGCCTATCGCGCGATTCACCGAATCGAAGATGGTCGATCGCGGCTCAGGAACGAGCGAATCCAATTCGTCTTGTGTATCATGCATGATCATCAACCCCTACTTTGCACCGGCGACGGCGTGACCATCGTCGGAAATTGTGTGCTCGACTTGTTGCGACGCCAGTGCCTTGGCCACGGAATCCTGGAGACCTTCCCAACCAAGCAGGGCGCACTTAATGCGCATGGGATATTTGGATGCCCCTTGGAACACGATCGCGTCGCCGAGCCGTTCCTCATCCTTCTGCGTCGAGAGACCCGCGCCGCGAGACTGCATCAGACGCCGGAACACCTCGAGCAGATCCATCGCCTCGCTCACCGTCGCGCCATCGACCAGATCGGTCATCATCGACAGGCTCGCCTGGGAGATCGAGCAGCCCTGGCCATCCCAAACCAGGCGCTCGATCCTACGTGGTTCGTCGTGCGATACCTCGACATGAACCGTCACCTCATCGCCGCATGTCGGGTTGAACTGATGCGATTCACCTGGGGTGCAATAGGCATGATCGGCCCGTAGCGTCGTCGAACCGGAACCGGGGACGCTCTGCGCCCCATCGCCCGCCAGAGACGATTTGCCATGGGGGTGCCGGGATGCATCGAGAATCACCTCCTGATACATCTGTTGAAGATCGTCGTCGCTCATATCGAAATCGTTCATACTCTCACACCTTGAAAAACTCACGCACGCGAGCCACCGCGGCCACCAGGGCCGCGGCATCCTCCACACTGTTGTACACGCCGCACGAGGCCCTGTTGGACGCGAACAGTCCGAAATGACGATGGACCGGCTGTGCGCAATGATGGCCGACGCGCACGGCGATGCCTTCGGCATCCAGGAATTGCCCGACGTCGTGGGGATGGACGCCCCGCACATCAAACGCCACCGTTCCTATGCGGCGCTCGTTTCGCACCGGGCCCAGAACCCTGACGCCGTCGAGGTCGTTGAGCTTGAGCAGCTCGCCGGAAATCGTACGTTCATGGCGCGCGATCTCGTCCATGCCGATGGCACGCATCCAATCGGCCGCCACACCGGCCGCGACGACCTGTGCGACGGGCTGGGTGCCGGCTTCGAAGCGGGCGGGCGGATCCATATACTGCGCCGGCCGATTCATCCAGGCCAGTTCCACCATCGAGCCGCCGAAGGAGGCCGGAGGCAATGCCTCAAGCAATTCGCGGCGACCGTAGAGGAATCCGACCCCGGTTGGGCCGTACATCTTATGGGCGCTGAACGCGGCGAAATCAACGCCGAGCGCATGGAAGTCAATAGCCAGATGGGGAACCGACTGGCAGGCATCAAGGATGAACAGTCCCCCGACCTCGTGGGTCCGGTTGACAATCGGCGTGAGATCGGTGACGGCGCCGGTCACATTGGAGATATGGGTGATGGCCACGATCTTCGTGCGTGACGTGATCACCTCATCGGCCGTATCGGAGCGGATGCGACCATCGTCGTCGAGTTCGAACCATTTCAGCGTCGCCCCGGTGCGGGCGGCCAGTTCCTGGAAGGGCAGCAGAACGGAATGATGCTCGGCCTTGGATACGACGATCTCGTCGCCGGGCTTCAGCGCGAAGCGCCGTGCGACCTGCCCGCCTCTGCCTTGCGAAGCGTTGCCGAATGCGGTGGCGAGGAGATTGAGCGCAGCCGTCGCTCCCGCCGTCACGACGATCTCCTCATGTCCCTCCTGCTCGTCGGCGCCGACGAGCCGCGCCACCTTGGCACGTGCCTGTTCGAAGGCGACCGTGCTACGTGCCGCGAGCTCGTGGGCGCCACGATGAACGCCGGCGTTGATCGTGCGATAGAAATCACCCTCGGCATCGATCACCGTCGACGGCTTCTGCGCGGTGGCCGCGGAATCGAGATACACCAACGGATGACCATGAATCCGCTGGTCCAAAATCGGGAATTCTCCGCGAATCTCTGCGAAATCTGTCATGCGACGTTTTCTTCCTCTTCGTTCGAATCCTTGATCGACTTGATCCTGGCAGCCATGAGTCCTTGCGTTCCTAAGCCAGCGCTGACTCCGAGTCGGAGCCCTCGGGCAGATACTGGTCGTAGCCGGATTCCTCGAGCTCGTCGGCCAGCTCTGGGCCACCGGTCTTCACGAACCGCCCGTTGGCGAACACATGTACGATATCCGGTTTGATGTATTTCAATATCCGCGTGTAATGCGTGATCAGCAGCAGACCAAGACCTGTGTTCTCCTTGGCCCGGTTCACTCCCTCGGACACGATGCGCAATGCGTCGACGTCGAGCCCGGAATCGGTCTCGTCCAGAATCGCGAATTTGGGTTTGAGCAGTTCGAGCTGCAGCACCTCCGCGCGTTTCTTTTCGCCTCCCGAGAAACCCTCATTGACCGAGCGTGCGGCGAATTTCGGGTCCATCCGCAGTTTCTTCATCGCGGTCCCGAGCTCCTTGGCCCATTGCCGGATGGCCGGAGCCTTGCCGTCGATCTCCGTCTTCGAAGTGCGTAGGAAATTGGTCATGGACACGCCCGGCACCTCGACCGGATATTGCATGGCGAGGAACAGACCGGTGCGTGCTCGCTCATCGGGTGTCATCGTGAGCAGATCCTTGCCGTCGAGCAGGGCCTGACCGGAATCGACGATGTACTTCGGGTGACCCGCCAGCGTGTAGGCCAGGGTCGATTTTCCGGAGCCGTTCGGCCCCATGATGGCGTGAGACTCGTTCGAATTGATCACGAGATTCACCCCTTTGAGGATCTGTTTACGGCCTTCTTTCGTTTCCACCGAAGCGTAGAGATCCTTGATTTCCAATGTCGACATCGCTATTTCTCCTCTAGTACGTGCTGCATGGCCGCGCTCTCTCCACGAGCCAGCCGACGATCAATCACATTCATAAGATGATCGGTGATGGCGGGTACGCCGATCTCCTCGATAAGCTCACCGAAGAAGCCACGCACCACCAGCTTGCGCGCCTCGGCTTCCGGGATGCCGCGAGATTGCAGATAGAACAGTTCCTCATCGTCGAAACGTCCCACCGAGCTGGCGTGGCCGGCGCCGACGATGTCGCCGTTTTCGATCTCCAGATTCGGCTCGGAATCGGCGACCGCTCCCGGGGTGAGCACCAGATTGCGGTTAAGCTCGTAGGAGTCGGTTCCCGGCGCGGTCGGTTGAATCAATGCGTTGCCCACCCAAGTGGCATGGGCATGATCGCCGTCCAACGCGCCCTTGTAGACCACACGTGACTTGCAGTGCGGGTGGTTGTGCACGACCATCGTGCGATGCTCGATGTGCTCGCCCGGATCGACGAAGTAGATGCCGAGCATGTTGAGATCGCCCTCTTCACCGCCGAAGTCCTGATCCATGCGGATTCGGACGACATCGCCGCCCAGAGTGACCACCGAATGGCGC
Organism: uncultured Bifidobacterium sp.; assembly: GCA_937874315.1. GTDB lineage: Bacteria > Actinomycetota > Actinomycetes > Actinomycetales > Bifidobacteriaceae > Bifidobacterium. Next base: position 15,910 of record CALNAE010000254.1, read on the forward strand.
AACGATGCGCCCTCGCCGACGTGAATACGCTGGTTGCCTATCTGTTTGGAACCTTTGCCCCATTCCTGGATGAAGGTGGCCGATACTCGCGAATGCTTGCCGGTGGTGAGTTCGATGCCTTCGGCAATCCGGGCGAGACCGCCGTGTTCGACGACGATATCGGCGTGAGCATCATCCTCGACGACGATTACGAGGTGCACCGCGTCCATGTCGACATCGTGGTTCGACTCGTCCGCCGCGGCCGCGGGCCTGGCGCCGCCCTGTATTTTGATGAGCACGGGTTGCGCGGGCTGGCCGCACACGGTCACCGTCGTCGCGATGGTGGCGCTGTTCCATTCGACCACGGATGCGCGGTCGCTGGGCATGAGCACGGTCCCGGAAGGCGCCTGTCCCATCGGAATCGTGGCGACGCTGACCTGATTCGCGTCGACGGGACTGCCATCGATGTTGCTCACCGAGATGGACGTGGTATGGGTCGGTTGGAAGACATGAAAGAACTCGCTCATGCGTTCGATCGGCGTGAACCGCCAGTCGGGATCCTTGCGCTTGGGCATGGGGAACGCGTCGAGGTCGAACGATCTCGGTTCCTTGTCCGCGCTTGAGGGCATGGCAGCCGGCATGGCATAGGGATTATGCGGATCCGCCGCCGCAATCTTCACTTCTTGGTTCGTCATCGGTTCAGCCCACCGATCCTTCCATCTGCAACTCGACCAGTCGATTAAGCTCCAAGGCATATTCCATAGGCAATTGGCGACTGATCGGTTCGACGAAGCCGCGCACTATCATGCCCATGGCCTCCTTCTCCTCCAGACCGCGGCTCATCAGGTAGAACAGCTGGTCTTCGGAGACCTTCGACACCGTCGCCTCATGGGCCATCGACACGTCGTCCTCGCGCACATCCACATGCGGGTACGTGTCGGAACGGGAATAGTCGTCCACCAGCAGGGCATCGCAGACCACCGAGGAGCTCGAGCCCTTCGCGCCCTTGATGACCTTGACCAGTCCCCGGTAGGCGGCGCGGCCGCCGCTGCGGGAGATGGACTTCGAGACGATGGTCGAGCTGGTGTGTGGGGCCAGATGGATCATTTTGGCGCCCGTGTCCTGATATTGCCCCTGCCCTGCGAAACCGAGTGACAATGTTTCGGCCTTGGCGTAGGGCTCGGCAAGGATGCATGACGGGTACTTCATCGTGGCCTTGGAACCGATGTTGCCATCGACCCATTCCATGGTTCCCCCCTCGCGCACATAGGAACGCTGGGTCACCAGATTATAGACGTTATTCGACCAGTTCTGCACGGTCGTGTACCTGACGCGGGCGTGTTTCTCCACCACGATTTCGACATTCGCGGCATGCAGCGAATCCGTCGCGTAGATGGGCGCGGTGCAACCTTCGACGTAGTGGACGTATGATCCCTCGTCGGCGATGATCAACGTTCGCTCGAATTGTCCCATATTCGGCGTGTTGATGCGGAAGTATGCCTGCAACGGGATATCGACATGAACGCCCTTGGGCACATAGACGAAGGATCCGCCCGACCACGCCGCGGTGTTGAGCGCTGCGAATTTGTTGTCGTCCGGCGGGATCACCGTGGCGAAATACTTCTTCACCAGATCGGGGTACTCGCGCACCGCGGTATCCGTATCCACGAAGATCACGCCCTGTTCCTTCAGGTCCTCGCGTATCGAATTGTAGATGACCTCGGATTCGTATTGCGCGGCGACGCCGGATACCAGACGCTTCTTCTCGGCCTCGGGGATGCCGAGCCGATCATAGGTGGTGCGGATGTCGTCCGGCAGGTCCTCCCACGTGGTTGCCTGCTTATCGAGCGGCTTCACATAGTATTTGAAGTCCTGCGCATGGAACTCCGACAGATCGACGCCCCAATCCGGCATCGGCGCGTCCAGGAACGCCCGATACCCCTTGAGACGATAATCGAGCATCCATTGCGGCTCGTGCTTATCCGCGGATATGGCTCGCACCACATCCTCGTCGATGCCTTTTTTCGCGGCCTCTCCGGCCGCATCCGAATCGTGCCAGCCATAGTTATAGTCGCCGAATTCATCGATAATCTTGTCATCCTGCTTGATCTTATCCTCGTTGACACGGGTGCGGTCAGTCACATACTGACTCATCTCCATGTCGGACGCGGCATCGGGTGCATGTTGGTCCACCACGGTAAGCAGCCTCCATTCCTCGGGAAAGTACACGGCAAACCTAACAGATGTGGAACATGAACGCTAGTGCTTATGGCGAAATTTTATGGAACCGGTGTGAGATCGCGCACACTCGCCCGCGTCCGCCCAGGCTTGTCAAGCGTAAGCGGACACGGCCCGTACCGCCGGCACGGACGCTACATCGCCAATGTCAATCGAATGAGACCGAATGCGAGCAGCATGGCCGGGTAGCCTATGTAGAACGCCGCTCTGACCCGGCCGCCGCGTCGATTGCCACGATAGCCGAGTCGTCCATTGCGATAATGCAGGAAGACCATGCCGATCGATGGCGGCAGCAGACCGCCCATCCCCCAGACGACGCCCGCCAACATCATGGTGTTCTCATGGCTGTCCAGAACATGGAAGATCATCACGAAACCCAACAGCAGCAGACCCCCTTGCATGAGGGTCTGCCGTACAAAGATGTGGAAAAGAACCATGTCTAGCGCGGCAGCCAGCACGGTCAGCACCCGAACCGCCCAGGCCGCCCAGTCTCGCCGGGTGTCGTAATATCGGAAGATCCACAGCACCACAACGCAGATGAGCACGGCCCAGACAGGACTCTGCGAGCCAGAATCCCAAACCCTGCCGGTCGTGGACATGTCATAGGGCACCTCACTGACGAGCGCCAAGGCCAGCAGCCGCAACGCATACCGTCCCAGATGCGAGGTGTGGCGCACCGAGTCGAGCGTCAACCAGGCGAAGATGGGAAGCGCGCACCAGGAGACGGCTTCGAACAACAGCGCGAACGACATGTCGGAGATCGAGGCCTTCCGCAGATTCGACCCCAGCGCCGGAATCAGCATCGAGGAGCCGATCAGGCCGATCACAATGAAGATATAACCGATGATTTTCAGCCGGAGATCAGACAGGCCGCGAACCCTGCTTGGATCCGCGGCCTGTCTGGCCTCCTCAGGTGTGAGGTAAGAATCGCTCAGCGGTGCCTGATGTCTTTTGGTCATAGGCTCGAGCTTAGCGCATATCGATTCGGACACGATCGAACGGTCCTACCCCTTCACCGATCCGGACATCGACTCGGTGTAGAACCGCTGCATGATCATGAACAGAACGGCGATCGGCACTGATACGCACACGGCACCCGCCGCGAACCGCGCATACCACTGAGTGAGCCAGCCCTGGCCCTGGATCATCTGCCACAGCCCCAAGGCGACCGTGAAGTTGTTCTGTGTGCGCGTGATGGCCTTGGCCAGCACGAAGTCGAGCCACGGTCCGAGGAATGAGGTGATGACCTGATACACCACCATCGGACGGGCCACGGGCAGGATGATCTTTGTGAAGATCTGCCATTTGGTGCATCCGTCCAGGGTCGCGGCCTCGTCCAGCGACATCGGGATAGTGTCCATGTAGCCCTTCATAACGAAGAAGCCTGCGCCGGATCCGGCCGAATACACCACGATCAGGCCGATGACGATGGGCAGACCCGAATTAGTCAGTCCCATCGTTTTTAGGATGTAATACAGCGAGGCGACCACCATGATGCCCGGGAACATGCCGAGGACCAACACGATGTTCATGAACTTGGTGCGGAAGCTGAAACGCATGCGACTGAGCGAATACGACACGGCGAGCACGAAGGAGGTCGAAATCAGGCAGGTGAAGACGGCGACGACAAAGGTGCGCAGGTACATCTGGCCGAACTCCAACTGCGAATTATCAGTCCACAGCTGCACGTAGTTGTGCAACGTGTACTGCGTCGGGATGAAACCGCTGCTGTACGGGCCGGGGAAGGCGTTGAACGATTCCATAACGATCCAGAAGATCGGCACCAGCCAGATAATGCCCATGATCCCCAAGAACAGATAGGTCAGTGCGTCGCCGACGCGTCGGCGAGTATATGAATGTCCGCTCGCGATGTTCGATGTTGTCTTGTCCATGTTATTGGAATCCTCCCTCGTTCTTGTATGAACCAGAGCTGCGATACGTGATCAGTGAGATGACGGCCAGCACGACGAAGGTGAAGATGCCGATGACCGAGGCCATCGAGTAATTCCCCTTGTCGATCGACAGCGAATAGATCCAGGTGATCAACAGATCGGTGGCCCCTGCCGACTGGCCGGTCGGCGTCGGCCCTCCCCCGGTCAGCAGATAGATGACGTTGAAGTTGTTGACGTTCCCGACGAATGTGGTGATCAGGTAAGGCGTCATGACGAAGAACATATAGGGCATGGTCACGTTGCGGAAGAGCTGCCACGCGTTGGCGCCATCCACGCGCGCGGCCTCATAGAGCTCTGCCGGGATGTTCTGCAGGATGCCTGTGACCTGCATGATCGTGAACGGGATGCCTACCCACAGATTGATAATGATGACGGTCACACGCGCCCACCATGGGTTGGACCAGAACGGCAACGGCGAGGTGATCCAATGGGCGTTCATCAAGAGGTTGTTGACGATGCCCGACTGCCCGAGCATCAGATTCATGATAAGCAACGACACGAATTGCGGCACGGCGATGGACATGGCGAAAACCGAACGCCAGAACCCTTTGAACCTGATTCCCGGCCGGTTGATCAGCATGGCCATGAACATGCCGAGGAAGTAGTTCAGGAACGTCGCGAAGAAGGCCCATACCAACGTCCAGACAGCGACCTGAAGGAAGAGGTTCAGATTGACGCTCAGACCGCTCTGGTTGGAGAACAACGTTTCGAAGTTTCGCAGGCCGACCCAACCGAACGTGCTGACGTACCTGGGATTGCCGTTGGGCCCGTATCCGGTGAAGGCCATCGAGATCATGTAAATCAACGGCAGCACCGTGAAGATCAGGATGCCCAGGACGGGCAACGACATCAGCGAATTCTGCGCGTTTCGATCGGTGAGATCTTTGAGATCCTCCCTGATGCCAGGGGCCTTGCCGTCGAGTTTGGCAAGGGACTGCGCACGGTAGGCGGAACGGACGGCGAACCACCAGAAGGCGGCGAAGCATGCGATGACGAACAGGCTTGCCATGCCATACAGCAACATGACATATGAGGGCTCGGTCGTTGTGGAAACCGAGAAGCCGTCCTGGATGACATTGACCAGCCTGCCACCGGTGTCGAGACGACCCAGTCCTGCGATGTTGCTCGCCCCACCGTCGATCATGAAGACGATGAAGGCCACCTCGACCAGCAACCAGCACAGGCCCTTGACGATTTGGCCCCGCACCATATTCCCCAGTCCCAAGACGATGTAACTCAGATATGTCCACACATCGCCGTGCCTACATGCCGCGCGGAAGGTGTACGGATTGGGTGAATAATCAACGCGTCTTGTCTTCTTGGACCGTGACGGTCCGCCGGCCTTGCGTGCCCCCGAAGGAGCGATTACGACGTCACTCACTTGTGAACCAACTTTCTCAAACGGAATCAACGGGCAAAAGCGCCGACGCGTCCGGGTCACTACCCCGGCCTGTCGGCGCTTTCGCGGTAAATCGATAATCGAATTCGCGATTGCGACCGGTCGCGCCGGCCGTTCTCAGTTTGTTTTGCCGTTCAGCGAGTTGTTGAACGCCGTCGTCTGGGCGTTCGCGTTGTCCAGCGTCACCGTGCCGTTCGCCAGATTGGTGCCGAAATTGGTCGCCGGGGTCCAGAAGTTGTTGTTCATGATGTCAAGCGTCGGCTGCAGAACCGAGGTGTTCGCGATTGTCGCGAACTGTGCCGCGGCGACCGGATTCGACTTGATCGAAGCGTTGTTGGTCAGCGTCACATCGGAAGGAATCTGGCCGTAGTCCTGATACATGTAGAGCTGCGACTGGGTGCCACCGAGGTAGGCTGCGAAGACCTGAGCCGCCTTCTGTTGCGCGGCCTTGGTGTTGCCGTCGTGAACCTTGGCGGAGGGATTCCAACCGACCGCCTTCGATCCCGCGAAGGACTTCATCTGATGGCTCTTGCCGTTGAGAGTGAAGGTCGGCAGCTGCGCTGCGCTCATCTTCGAACCAAGCTTCTGCTTGATCACCGAACCGTCCCAGGTGCCTGAGAAGTATGCGGCGACCTCACCTGATTCGAATGCCTTGAGTCCGGCGTCATCGCCTGCCAACCCCGGGGTCGAGATGGCGTAATTCGAATTCTTGGCCAGCTTCACCAGATACTTCGTGACCTCGGGATTGTCGAATTTGACGCCTGCTGTGGCATCGGTCCCCTTGGAACCGTACAGGGTCCCACCGCCACCGAAGTAGAAGGCCGGGAAGTACCAGGAATTGGCCAGCGGGAATGCGATCTTGGCCTTCGCCAGCATGGCATCGAAATCCTTCACATCACTTTTGGTGAGCATGGAGTTGTTGTAATACATGAACCAGGTGTTGGCGGTGTAAGGAATGCCGTAGATCTTGCCGTCCTGGGAGATCGAGTCGAGCATGACCCTCGAGTTCTGGGTTTTGACCTGGCTGATGATATTCGTGTTGGTCTGGACTCCGACGCCGTTGGACTTGATCAACGCACCCAGCTGATCGTTGGCGTACATGTAGACGTCCGCTGCCGCCGTCGGATCCTGGTTGACCGTCTTGCCGGCATCGGCTTCACCGACGACGGAGTTCTTGAACGATACCCCGGGATGAGCCTTCTTGAAATCGGCTTCGATCTGCTTCATGGAGGACTTGCCATTGGGTCCAGGCTGGAGATTCTGCTGCGGAGCCCACACCGTCAGTGTGACCTTGCCCAGATCCAACTTGTTCAGGCTTGCGGTCGTGTCCCCCGTGCCGGATGAAGAATTTCCTGAATTGCTCGATCCGCCGCAGCCTGCGAACGCCAACGTTGCGGCGGCGACCACGGCCATGCCGATAAACTTATTAACTTTCATTTCCTGTTAACTCCTCTGTGTTAAGGGAAACCGTTTGTTCTCTCTTCCTCGCCGGTAAGCCGCATACCATCGTTGGACGTTGCGTTTCGCCGGTTGATAGCCACACGCCATCACGTGTAACTCTAGCAGGATCGACGATGAAGTGCAACCGTATGCAAAGGCATCCGCGTTCTGGCGTTGCATACGGTAAGGTCACGGACAACGGCCATCTCCGACGTTTTACACAGGGCATATGTTCGGGAATGTAGCCAATCTCACAGTCCATCGATACGACGATGGCCATGTACGCCTGAACCGGCGATATTTCACGAACTTGCCAACGTTTGCAACACTCCAGCTAAGTCAGGACCGTGCCGTGATACAGTCTTTGGGCAAGCTGCACCCAAGACGTATACGCCATCAACGGATGAGGCGGAAGGAATCACAGACGATGAGCACAATGGCATGCGACGACCGGACCGATCTCGACGAGCAGACATCGAAGGACGCGCCACAGTCACCGGGACACCCGGCGTGGCTGAAATCCGCTGTATTCTATGAAATCTATCCGCAAAGCTTCCGCGATTCCAACGCAGACGGCATCGGCGATCTGCCGGGCATCATCGAAAAGCTCGACTATATCGAGAACCTCGGGTGCAACGCCCTGTGGATCAATCCATGTTTCGACTCGCCCTTCAAGGACGCCGGATACGACGTACGGGACTATCGGCGTGTCGCACCACGATACGGAACAAACGAGGATCTGATCGAACTCTTCCGGCAGGCCCATGGCCGCGGCATCCACGTGCTGCTTGATCTGGTGCCCGGACACACCAGCGAGGAACACGAATGGTTCGTGCAGAGCAAGCGCGCCGAACGCAGTGCGTTCTCCGATCGTTACATCTGGACGGACAGCGCCTTCCACGGCTACTCGATGCCGTTCATAGGCGGTGAAAGCGAGCGCGACGCCACGTATATCCTCAACTTCTTCAAATGCCAACCCGCGCTCAACTATGGCTTCGCCAAGCGAGACCAACCCTGGCAGAGCGCCCCCGATTCGCAGGCGGCACAGGGTACTCAGGCGGCCATGATCGACATCATGCGGTTCTGGTTGGCACGGGGTTGTGATGGGTTCCGCGTGGATATGGCGAACTCTCTGGTGAAGAACGACGGCGATGACAAGCCGGAGACGATACGGGTCTGGCGGCATATGCTGGGAACGGTCAAACGTGAATACCCGCAGTCGGCTTTCGTGTCCGAATGGGGAGTGCCCAAGCAGGCGCTTGCGGCCGGGTTCGACATGGACTTCTACCTCGACTGGCGCTGGGACGGGACCGGCAACGGCTATAACTTACTCGCCCGCAACGTGGACGACGCATTGGACGAGCGGCATGACCACAGTTATTTCAGCGCCGTGGGAGGCGGCAGCATCCGCGCGTTCCTGGACGATTACCTCCCCCAATACGAAGCGAGCAAGGACTACGGTGATTTCTGCTTCATCACATGCAACCACGATTCGCCGCGTCTGGCCCCGCGCCTGACCGCCCGTGAGCGCGCGATTGCCTACGGCATGTTCCTCACCATGCCCGGAGTGCCGTTCCTGTATTACGGCGACGAAATCGGCATGCGATACCGCAGCCTGCCCACGGTAGAGGGGGGATACGCGAGAACCGGCAGCCGCACGCCTATGCAGTGGGACGACGGCGACAATCTCGGGTTCTCCGAGGCGCCGGCTACGGTGTTGTATCTTCCTGTGGATGATGCGGATGACGCCCCGACGGTCGCCGATCAGTTGGACGATGAACACTCGACTCTCACATGGGTACGACGACTGCTGGCATTGCGCGCCGAACGGGAGGCGCTGCGTGCATCATCATCCTTCGCGGTAACCACAGCACCCGACGATGGCCGCGTATTCGCCTATCGTCGATGCTCACCGCAAGGCGAGGAACTGCTGGTGGCGATGAATCCCGGCATCCGCGCCGAACGGGTCTTCGCGTCTTCGGATCCCGCGCATGACGCCGAAAACCGTGCCTCCAACGAACAGAAGCACATCCAAGCCGCCGCCACGCATGATCCGTTGATATCGCTTGGATCGTACAGCTGGGACCAGGATGGACTCATCATGGGTCCACAAAGTTTCGCGATATTTGCGTTGCGTTAGACCGCATTCACATATGCAACGCCCGAGGTTCAGGTCGGTGGGCGTCGCATATGTGGGCGATGCCCACCATTCAGTCGTCCTGACGTGCCCTGTCCGTGCTCGAACGGATAACCAGCCGCGCATGTACCGTCTCGAACGGTGTGGAGGTCGTGCCGTGCGCGATGAGATCCAGGGTTTTCCTCGCCGCCAGCTGGGCCATGTGCGACGGATCCTGTCGCACCGTCGTCAACCCCACGTCATGGGAATAGAAACTGTCGTCGTATCCGATAACGGAGATGTCCCTGGGCACGTCAAAACCGTTACGCTCGAGCTGGAACAGCAACGGGATGGCGATGCCGTCCTCCTGGCATGCGATGGCAGTGGGCATATGCGACATGCTGAGCAGATCGGTGATAACCGAGCTGATACGATCGGTTCCTTCGGGTGCGACGATGGTCACGGGCTCGACACCCGAGGCCCGGCACGAAGCCAGAAACGATTCATACCGGCTTTGGACGCTGAAATGCAAGGAAACCGCGCGATCGGTGCGCACATATACGATGTCCCTGTGATTCAGACCGATGAGGTGCCGGGCGGCAAGTCTGGAACCCTGTTCGTCGTCGATGTTCACGGCGGCGCTGAACCCCGTATTCACGGCATCCACGCAATTGATGCCCACGATCGGCACATCCGTTCGCGCGAGCCGCTCGATCTCGTCGGGAGCCACGTCGAAGGACGTCACCAGAACCGCATCGGCATTGCGCCGAACAGGCAGCATGTCGAAGAACTGACGGCGTTCCTGAATGCTGGAGATCTGGAAGATCGACAGATCGTAGCCCTTATCGTGGAATATCTGATTCAAGCCCTCGATTATGGAGGCGCTGAACCACAATCTCAGATGATCGCTGATCAGCAACGCGATGCGCATCGTTCTACCGGATTTCAAGGCGGCCGCGGAGCGCGAAATCGAGAAATCGAGTTCATCGGCGATACGCAGCACCTTGATTCGAGTGGCGTCCGACACCATATTCGGCCTGGTGAATGATCGGGAAACCGTGGAAACCGACACTTGGGCACGGCTGGCGACATCCCTGATTGTGGCAGCCATCATGGTTCCCTTTCTCTTTCGTCCCTGGCGGATTGACCATGAACGGACGACGGACGCGTGACGTGAAGCCATCCGACCATATCGGTTATCCTCACCCGCCATTGTAGGGCACGCCGTGCTGACCGGTCTGCATCTGCGCCGAGAACCGCCGCGGGCAGCGAGTGTGAACACCACCGACAGCCGGTGATGGGCGACCGCAACGACGCGGTTGCCGGTGCCACGAACGCAATCGTGGCACCGGCAACGGATCGCTGTCATGCCTACCCGACCCCTAGCATGCAACGGCCCCAAGGGGTCATGCCTGGCGGGCGGTCTGATGCTCGAGCGAGGCCTTCACCAGCCCTGCGAACAAGGGATGAGGCTTGGTAGGCCTCGACTTGAACTCAGGATGAGCCTGGGTGCCGACATAGAAGGGATGGACGTCCTGCGGCAGTTCGATGAACTCGGTGAGTTCGCCGTCCGGGCTTTCGCCGCTGATGCGTAGTCCCGCGGCACGCAGCTTGTCCTTGTAGGCCACATTGACCTCATAGCGGTGACGATGGCGTTCCGTGACATGCGTGGTGCCATAGAGCTTAGCCACCAACGAATCCTTCTCCAGCTCAGCCGGATACGAGCCGAGACGCATGGTATGGCCCATGTCGCCCTTGCCTTCGACAATGGCCTTCTGCTCCTGCATCGTGGCGATGACCGGATTCTGGCAATCGGGCTCGAACTCCGAGGAATTCGCATCCTCCAAACCCAAAACATGTCGCGCGTATTCGATGACCATGGACTGCAATCCCAGGCACAGACCCAGCGCCGGAAGCTTGTGTTCACGCGCGAACCTCAGCGCGCCGATCTTGCCTTCGATGCCGCGGATGCCAAAGCCTCCCGGAATGACGATGCCGTCGACGTCCCTCAGCTGCTTGCACGCACCCTCCGTGGTCTCGCACAGATCCGCGGCGATCCACTTGACGTTGACCTTCGCATAATTGGCGAAACCGCCCGCCTTGATGGCCTCGGTGACCGAGAGATAGGCGTCGGGAAGATCGATGTATTTGCCGACTATGGCGACGTTGACCTCATGCTTGGGATGATGCACACGGTCAAGCAGATCTTCCCATTCCTTCCAGTCCACATCGTGGAATGGAAGCTCAAGCTCACGAACCACGTAGGCGTCAAGCCCCTCGTCGAACAGTATCTTCGGGACGTCGTAGATGCTGGGCGCATCCACGCAGTTGACAACGCCCTGCGAATCCACATCGCACATCAGTGAGATCTTGGCCTTGATGGCGTCATTCAGCGGCCGATCGGAACGAAGCACCAACGCATCGGGGACGATGCCGAGCTGACGCAAGGCCATCACCGAATGCTGGGTCGGCTTGGTTTTCAGCTCATGCGCGGCCGCGATGTACGGCACCAGGGAGACGTGTACGAACATGCAGTTGTCGGGTCCCAAATCACGGCGGACCTCGCGCGCGGCCTCCAAGAATGGCTGCGACTCAATGTCACCTACGGTGCCGCCGATCTCGGTGATGATAACATCGACGTCAGCGGATGCCTGGGCGCGCATACGACTTTTGATCTCGTTGGTGATATGCGGAATCACCTGCACGCATTGGCCGAGATACTCCCCAGCACGCTCCTTGTTGAGTACCGACTGATAGATCTGACCGGTGGTCACATTCGCTTTCTGCGACAGAAACACATCGAGGAAACGTTCGTAATGACCGATGTCGAGATCCGTCTCCGCACCGTCCTCGGTAACATAGACCTCGCCATGCTGGAAGGGGTTCATCGTGCCCGGGTCGACGTTGATATACGGATCGAGTTTCTGCTGCAGCACCCGAAGGCCCCGACTGCGCAGCAACCTTCCCAATGACGATGCCGTCAGTCCCTTGCCGAGCGAGGAGACCACACCGCCGGTGACGAAAATATGCTTGGTGACGTGTCCCTGAGAATTTCCATGTTGTCTTCTAACCATGGAACTTCAATGTATCATGCGCAGTTGACGCGGCGTGTTACATGGGTTCCGTGAAAGCCGAGCGCCTTTCACACACCCGGGACACTGAAAGATTGCACCAACGCATCCTTACCGGCGGTGGACCGCTCTCATGATTCGAGCAGATGCGCCACGGCCTCCAACGCCAGTCGATAGCCGAAGAAGCCCAATCCGGTGATGGTGCCGGTCGCCACGGGCGAGATGACGCTATGTTTGCGAAAGGCGTCGCGAGCGGATGGATTGGATATATGCACCTCCATGAGAGGCAGCCCGGCATCGGTCACCATATGGGCCGCATCGGCGAGCCCGTAGCTGTAATGGGTGAAGGCCGCGGGATTCATCACCACCGGGGTGTTGTCGTCGACGGCCTCATGCATCCAACCGATCATCTCGGCCTCGTCATCGGTCTGCCGCACATCGACGTCGACGCCCAGTTCTCCACCCCACTGCGTGCACAGACGCCGCAATTCGGCCAAGTCCTGGTGGCCATAGACATCGGGCTCACGCACGCCCAACCGGCCTAGATTCGGACCATTGACCACCATGATCAGCTGTGTCATCCCTTGTCACTCCCATCATTCGATATTGTTTCACCTACGGTATCGGCGCATCTCCACGGGCCCTGTCCTCGCCGCGCGTCGTCACGCCGTGGTGCCGCCGCGATCGTGCCTGCGTCCGCGAGAGACGACGTCGATGTTCCAGACATCAACGCCGACGAATGCGCAGGAATGCCTCATGCACTGCATCGAGCGGCGGGTCGTCCAGATGTATGGGGTGTTGCAGACCATCGAGCACCACGAATCGCAGCGTATTGCCCCGGGCCTTCTTATCGCGATGCATCAAGGCCAGCACCTCTTCCCAGGTGCCGCCCGACCAAGAGACGGGAAGCCCGAGCGCGGAAAGCAACGAGCGGTGGTAATCCACCTCATCGTTCGTGAGATATCCGAGCAGATGCGCGAGCTCGGCCGCATAGACGCATCCTACGGCCACCGCGTTGCCATGCCGCCACGTGAAACGCTCGATCGTCTCGATGGCGTGCGCCAAGGTATGCCCATAGTTGAGGAACTCCCTGAGCCCGGATTCCTTCAGATCCCTGGAGACGTGATATGCCTTGACCCGCACCGTGCGCTCGATGAGTTCTTCGACGGTGGATTCCAGTCCCGATCCGAGGAAGGTCTTGGAATCAAAGGACCGAAGTTCATCACAGTGCCGTTCGAGTACGTCCAGAATCGTAGCGTCGCGGATAAAGCCGGATTTCGCGACTTCACCCAGACCCTCGATGAAGATGTCGTTCGGCAGCGTCTCCAATGTGGTCAGATCAGCCAACACGCCCGCCGGCGTGTAGAACGAGCCAACCAGATTCTTGCCTTGCGGCGTGTTCACCCCCGTCTTGCCGCCCGTCGACGCGTCGACCATGGCGAGCAACGAGGTAGGACAGTTCACGTAGCGTATTCCACGCATCCAGGTCGCCGCAACAAATCCCGCCAGATCCGTGGCGGCTCCACCTCCGAGACCTACTATGGCGTCGGACCTGGTGAAGCCCTCCTCCGCCAGACGCTGCCAGATCGTGTCAGCCACCGGAATCGTTTTTCCGGCCTCGGCATCCGCGATCACGAGATCGACGACACGATATCCGGCCTGTCGCAACTGCGCCCTGGCACGATCGGAATGACGCTGTACGGACTGGGTATGGATAAGCGCAACCGAATGCGCGTGATCGCCTACCACGAGGGCCAACTGGTCAAGCACGTGCTCCGCGATGCGGACATCATAGGGCTGCGATCCTGCCGTATCTATATGAATCATGCGTTGCCGCATGGCGGCCTCCAACTTTCTGGACGCCGTATGCGGCGTCGAACCATGAGTTCTCACGCGAATATTCGCCAATCGCGCATATACAGGATCACGCTCGGCATACAGCTGCCACCATCGTGAATCGGCATCTCCCGACAGCAGTGGTCGTTTGCCGCCATGCCTAGCGCGGACCATCGCCTCCTGCGGATCGGCCTGGAGATAGATCAAACGGCCATGGCGGCGCACATATCGCGTCAGCAACCGCTGTGTCGAATCGGTCATCGCCGCCCCTCCGCCCAGAGCCAGCATCCCGGTGAATCGACCGAGAAGATCGGCTATCGTCGAGGCTTCGAGGCTGCGGAACGCCGGTTCTCCGTACCTCTCGAAATACTGTGCGATGGTCATATTCACGTCATGCTCAATATACTGATCCACATCGATGAAATCGAGACCGAGACGCAAGGCAGTCTCATGGCCGACTCGGGTTTTCCCCGCACCCGGCATGCCGATGATCACGGCCACCGGCTGCCCGTGTTCATCTGAACGATCATGTTCGCACGGCGTGACTGCACCTTTCATCGCAATCCCCCGCTCTAGCGTAAGTGCTCGGGCCAGGAAGCGAGATACGACCGGGCGTTTCTGGATGTTTCGCCGAGACTGTCCCCCCCGAATTTCTCCAGCACGAACCTGGCCAACGTCAATCGGACCATGGCTTCGGCCACGACCGCGGCCGCCGGGACCGCGGTGCTGTCCGAACGCTGGTTGATGGCCTGGGCGGACTCGCCGGTCGCGACATCCACCGTTCGCAGCGCTCGTGGAATGGAGGGGATCGGTTTCATCGCCGCACGGACTCTGATGATCTCACCGTTGGACATGCCGCCTTCGATGCCTCCCGCCCGATTGGTCAGCCGTGCGATACGGCCGTCGTTGCCCGGCACCATCTCGTCATGCGCCTGTGAGCCGAAGCGCTGCGCCTCACGGAATCCGTCGCCAATCTCGACGCCCTTGATGGCCTGAATGCCCATCAATGCCCCCGCCAACGCCCCGTCAAGCCTGCGATCAGATTCGACGTAGGTGCCGAGACCGGCCGGCACCCCGTATGCCAGCACCTCGATGACACCGCCGATGGTGTCGGCACGGGCCTTCCCCTCGTCGATCCGCGCCATCATACGAAGCTCCGCGCCCTTGTCGAGAGTTCGCACGGGCGAATGGTCCAATGCCTCGACGTCGTCCGGCGTGGGCAGACGATAGTCATCCGGCAGCCCCTCTCCCGCGATCGAGACGACATGCGCGACAGTACGTATGCCGACCGACTGTTCGAGGAAACATGCCGCGACCGCGCCCAAGGCCACACGAGCGGCGGTTTCGCGTGCGCTGGACCGCTCCAGCACTGGTCTGGCGTCATCGAAAGCGTATTTGCGCATGCCGGTGAGATCGGCATGCCCCGGGCGAGGCCTAGTTAGCGGAGCGTTCCGACCGGTCTTGGGCAGGGTGTGATCCAGAGGATCCGCGCTCATCACATCGGTCCACTTCGGCCATTCGGTGTTGTCGATCTCGATCGAGATCGGGGAACCGAGGGTACGGCCATGGCGCACGCCGGTGAGCAGCCTGACCACATCCTGCTCAAATGACATGCGCGAACCCCTGCCATACCCCAGTCGCCTTCTCGCCAACGCTTCGCTGACATCCTGCGAGGTGACGGCGATGCCGGAAGGCAGCCCTTCGATCATCGCCACCAATGCCTCGCCATGGGATTCTCCTGCGGTTAGCCAGCGCAACATGCTTTCTCCTTCGTCGATCTTCTATTCGACTATCTTAGCTATATGACCTACCTGGCGACGTTGCCCAGTCTGCTGTGTGGACTGGTGCTGTGCGGTACCGATCTCGCGCACCGCCGTGTGCCTCGTGCCACGGTCGCACTGGGATTCGTGATCCAGCTGCTGGTACTGGTGGGTGTCGGAGCTTGGACCGCTCGACCGTGGTTGTTCATGCTTTGCACTGCCTATGGGCTCGCCGCCATGGGGATGCAACTGGGACTGGCGCTCCTGCGTCCCGGTTCGTTGGGATTCGGAGACGTCACCGTCGCCTTGGTGATCGGCCAGGCCTTGGGCGTATTCGGCGTTCGGGCCTTTGTGCTCTGGTGGCTGCTGATGGGAGTGCTCGGCCTGATCTGGATATGGGCGTGGAACAGATATGCACGGGCAGAGCCCCAGTATCAAGCGGAAGCCACGCCGGTTAAGGTTCCATTCGTTCCGGTCATGGTATGTGCGGGCCTTTTTGCCGCGGTGTTGGGGTAACGCCATGCGGTGTTTGAGTCGCATGGCCCGGGCCGACCCTGGGTCATCCATCGCTTGGGCGTCGGACGCCGTCAGTTGGCGTTCGAATTGGAGTTTTTATATTCCTCGCGCAGCTTCCAGAACTCGTCCTCGGTCGTGGCGAACTTGGTCTCCCCGGTTTTCATATCGGTCGTCACGAAATACAGCCAGTCACCCGCAGGTGGATTCATCGCCGCCCGCAGCGCCTCATCCCCGGGGTTGCTGATCGGCGTCGGCGGCAGACCCTCGTTGACGCGCGTGTTGTAGGGATTCGAGCCGTCGCTCAGCATCGCATCGGTCAGTGCGCTGGCCTGGATTCCCAACCCATAGGCGACAGTGGTGTCCATTCCCAGCGGCATGTTCTTACCGAGCCGGTTGAGGATGACCCGCGAGACCTTTCCGTAATAGGCGTCGGAGTTCACCTCCGACTCCGCGATGGACGCGATGATGAGAATACGCTCACGTTGGGCTCCTTGGGGAGCGCCGAGGGTGTCGAGATCCTCGATGCGCTGATCAACCATGGCCTTGATAATCGCAGTGGCCGACTTCATGGCCTTGACGTCATAGCTGCCCGGGCCGAACCAACCCTCGTATTTGCCGTTCGCCTCAGCGGGCAGAATCGTCGTACCCCCGGCGTCGATGACCGCGGTGAACTCCGAAGCCGGAATACCGGAAAGCTTTGCCGCCTGGCCGAGGACATCCGAAACCCGTTCACCCGAGCGGACCTGCAACAACCCTTTGGCCTTGCTCTGATCGGAAAGGATCTTCACGACGTCGGCGGAGGACATGCGGTATTTCAGCGCATAAGTACCCGGATACAGCGTGCTGTTGTTCGATGACACCGCGGTGGCGAATATGCCCGAGGACTTGACGATGCCGGCCCGCACCAGATTCGAAGCGATCTGCGCCACTCCCTGACCGCTTTGTACCGTGAACGAGACCGACCCGGAGCCGGGACCGGGATAATCGGCGGTGTCGGAGCTGTCGGATTCACGGGCACTGATCCAGTGCTTGAGCTGGACATAGCCGAACGCGCCCGCGCCCACCACCAAAGACAGCACGACCAGCACGGCCACAATTGCGACGATCACGTGCCGTCGACCTCGATCGCGACGCCGACGCATCTCCTTGCGCGACTTTGGAGGCATAGGGGGAAGTGAACCGGGCTGTGGCCCGTTCGCCGCCGGCTGATCCGTCAGATCACCGAACAGCTCCTCAAAATCATCAGCCATCAATCACTCCCTGTGTTGGTCCAAGGCCATCTGCAAAATCAGCACGGCGGATTGCTGATCGATCAGCGGACGATGCTGTCGACTGGATATCAGGGCCTCTTGTAACTGGCGATGCGCGCTCACGGTAGTCAGCCGCTCATCGAGCAGCACGATGCGGGGCATTCCATCCTGCCCGGCGTTCCCAGCATGCACGATCCGCAGTCGTTTTTCAAGATTCGCGGCCCATCGACGCGCCTTCTTCGCGCTTTTTCCATCCGTCCCATCCAGCTGCAACGGCAGCCCTATGACCACGGCCTCCGGCCGCTCGCGCTGGATGACGTCGATCACGTCATCCAACGCGCGAAAGGAATCCCCATAGGACTGAATGTTGCCGATGGGGTGTGCAAGCGAAAGCTCGGGGTCGGATAATGCCAGTCCGACCCGAGCATCGCCGAGATCAACTCCGAGCCAGATCATAGGTCCTTTCAGCCACGTCGTACGCTCTGGACAAGATCAGATACCGCCGCATCGATCTTGCTCGCGTCGACGCCGCCGCCTTGAGCGAAGTCCGGCTTACCGCCGCCGCCGCCGCCGAGGGCCTTCGACGCGGCTCGGACCAGATCTCCGGCCTTGATACCGAGATCGCGCGCCGACTTGTTCGTCGCCACGGCGACCATGGGCTTGTCATCGTCGTTGATGCCCGCCAACGCGACGACCGATGGCATATCCTCACCGAGCCTTGCTCTGATATCGAGCGTCGTCTTGCGCAGCATATCGAAGGAACCGAATCTACCGACATTGCGGGAGGCCACTCGGACTCCGCCGAGCGATTGCTTCGCCTCGTCGACGATGTCCGGTACCGCGCCCGCGAGCTGACGCTCATACATGGAACCGAGCCGACGATCCGACTCCTTGAGTTTGATTAGCAAGGCATTGACGCGTTCAGCCAATTCATCCGGACGGGCGTTGAGCTTGTCGGACAACTGTGAAACCAAGGCATGCTCGCGCGCATTATATTCATAAGCGCCTTCGCCAACCACGGCATCGAGTCGACGCACGCCCGAACCTATGGACGCCTCGGCCAAGATGTTGATCGTGCCTATCTTGCCGACGTGATCGACATGGGTACCGCCGCACAGCTCACGACTCCAACCATCCTCGCCGATGGAAACCACACGCACCACGTCACCGTACTTTTCACCGAACAGATGCATCGCACCCAACGCGATGGCGTCGTCGTACTTCATCTCTTTCGTAGTCACGGCCAGGTTGTCACGCAGTCGATCGTTGACCCGAGCCTCGATGGCATTCATCGCCTCTTCCGTAGGGGCCTTAGACCACTGGAAATCGAAACGCAGATGGTTCGGGGCATCCTCCGAGCCGCGCTGGGTGGCGCGAGGGCCCAGCTCTTCCTGCAGCGCCTTATGCACCATATGGGTGGCGGTGTGCGAGCGTGCGATTGCGCCACGTCGGGCGACGTCGATGTTCGCATTGACGTCCGACCCCACGACGAGCGTGCCCTCGGTTAGCCGACACTGATGGACTATGAGGTCCTTGATTGGCTTTTGGACGTCATCTACCTCCAAAACGGCGCCCTCGTCGGAAACGATCTCACCTTCATCCGCGAGCTGGCCACCCCCCTGGGCATAGAACGGTGTGCGGTCCAGAATGACCTCGACATTCGCGGGAGCGGTGATCGCAGGCACCGAACCCTTGCCCTCCTGCATGATGCCAAGCACCCGAGAACGGCTTGAGTAGTCGGAGTAGCCGAGAAAATCGATGGGATGGGACAGCGTCTTCTTGAAGTCGTCGTACACGCTCAGATCGACGTTATGGCGCTTCTTCAGCGCATCCGCGCGAGCCCTGGACTTCTGTTCGTTCATCAGCTCGCGGAACTTCTGCTCGTCGACCTTGACACCCTGTTCCGCAGCCATTTCCAAGGTCAGCTCGATGGGGAAGCCATAGGTGTCGTGCAGCGTGAACGCATCCTCGCCCGACACGGTCGGCGTGCGGCCGCCCTTGGCCTTGTTCACGGCCGCATCGAGAATCGTGGTGCCGTTCTCCAACGTGCGACGGAACGCGTCCTCCTCGCCATAGGCCGATTCGGAAACCTCGTGGAAAGCCTTCTCCAACTCCGGGTAGCTGGGTGCCATGGCGCTTTTCGACACGGGGAACAGCTCCGGCAATACCGGTTCGTTCACACCAAGCATGCGCATGGAGCGAACGGTGCGGCGCAGCAGACGACGCAGTACGTATCCCCTGCCCACATTGCTGGGACGCACGCCGTCGCTCATGATCATCAGCGCGGATCTGACGTGGTCGGCAACGACGCGGAAACGCACGTCGGCGTCTTCGTCCTCCCCGTATCTGCGCCCGGTGATGCGTTCCGCAGCCTCGATGACAGGGAAGACCTCATCAGTTTCATAGATATTCTGCTTGCCCTGCATCAGATAGGCCAGGCGCTCCAGACCGGCCCCGGTATCGATGTTCTTGTGTTCGAGTTCGCCGACGATATGCAGGTCCGTCTTCGACTTGACGTTGTCGACCTGATAGTTTTCGAAGACCAGATCCCAAATTTCGATGAACCGGGTCTCATCGGCGGCGGGTCCCCCGTCCTTGCCGTACTGTGGTCCACGGTCGACATAGATCTCCGAGCAGGGGCCACCGGGGCCGGGACCGCCCGTTGTCCAGAAGTTGTCCTCCATGCCGAATACCTGCATGTGTTCGGCATCGAAGCCCTCGTTCTTCCACAGGGAGCGGGCCTCTTCGTCATCGGTGAAGGTGGTGACCCACAACGACTCGGGATCGAAACCGTATCCCCCCCGGTCGCGAGGTGTGGTCAACAGATCCCATGCGTAGTGAATGGCCTCGTCCTTGAAATAGTCGCCAAAGGAGAAGTTCCCGAGCATCTGGAAAAACGTGCCGTGACGAGTGGTTTTGCCGACTTCGTCGATATCGAGCGTTCGGACGCACTTCTGGTTCGAAGTGACACGACGGCTCGGCGGGGTCTGTTCGCCCAACAGGTACGGAATGAACGGGACCATTCCGGCAATCGTGAACAACGTGGTCGGGTTCGGCGAGATCAACGATGCCGAAGGTACGACCATATGTCCTTGCTGTTGAAAGTAATTCAGAAAGCGCTGTGCGATTTCGGAAGTGCGCATGTGGGCGTTTGCTCCTTGTTGTTGTCGATTGTTGTCACGCTGTCGCGTGTCCGGGTCGAGTCCCCCGTGATGGATGAACGATGCGCCTGTACGGCGCGATCCTCGAGATCTTCCGGTCCGTCGTTCCCGAACCTACCACCTTGGGACGGGACGTCAAATGCGTCAGGAGCCGGCTCATGCCGCATCCAAGGCGCCTTGATGCGATCCCTAGTGTAGCGCCGAGGCGAACTGCTCGTTGAGCTCGGCCTCGCGTTGATGGCGAACGGCATTGAAATCCTCGATCAAACCCTGCAACGTGCGAAGCTGAACATTGTCCTGATCGGATCCCAAGAGAAACTGCCGGGGCCCCGCCGGGGTCTTCGCCCTGACATAGGCCTGGGCCTTCGAAACGATAACGGCTCCGAGCACGATGCCGACGGAAACCCACAAAAGACGTTTGAACATCGTATTACCTACTCCTCTTGGGTATCGTTGTGTTGCCCTTGCGCCGGGCCTTTGCCCCGTCCCG
This sequence comes from uncultured Bifidobacterium sp., assembly GCA_937874315.1. Lineage (GTDB taxonomy): Bacteria > Actinomycetota > Actinomycetes > Actinomycetales > Bifidobacteriaceae > Bifidobacterium. Next base: position 37,118 of record CALNAE010000254.1, read on the forward strand.
CGAAGAACGAGGTCGCCGTGGTCTTCGCGGCATAGAACACCGATGTGACCTTGATCAGCGGCTTGCCGAGGAAGGAACCATACAAGTCGGTCAACGCGCCAATGTTATTCGCGGTCGTCGAAGCCGCGGACGAAATCTCGTTCACGTCTTGCAATGAACGATTGACCTGTTTGATGGTTGTGACGCTTTCGTCAAGCGTGGGCAGGGCGTGATCGCCCGTCTGTTTGACGGTGAGCGAAATCTGATCGAGCAGCTTGCCGAGACGAATCAACGGATAGATCAGAAATCCCGCGAGCACGGCGAACGCGATCGCGGCGATCAGACCAGCGACTTCTCCAACACCCATCACTCAACCTCTTTCCCATACAACGTGTGCGCCATCAACGCTTCCAGTACAGGCCAAGAGTAGCTAACGGCCCAGACTCGCCACGGCTGGCGACGCCGGTGGCACCAGCGCACACTCGTCGGCCTTTTCTATTCATTATAGGAACGCACGGTCACGGCATGGTCGACAGGAGCATCGGTATCGAAATCAAGCCGGGTGACGCTGCCGTTCGCCGGGCGCTGCGAGAGATCATAGCCGTGCGGAGCAAATCGATGCATCAGACTGAGCAGCGTGTTCCCATGTGAGATCTGCAGCACGTTGTCGCCGTCATGCAGATCGGTGTTCTCGGCTATCAGCGCAAAACCTCCTTCGATGCGGTGCCAATACTGCGCATCCGATTCCGCATCGTGGAACGGGTCCGCGGCCTTGAGGAAGTCCCGCGATGCACCCAATCCGAATTTCTCGACGATGCTGGCATAGGTCGGGGTCCCGTGCGGGGCACCCGCCGCCCACCATGCGGCGTTCATATCCTGACCCTCGAAGTATCCATACCATTGCTCGCGGAAATGCAGATCCGAGACCAGCTCGGGCCGAGCATGCCCCGCGGCCTCATTGCGGTCCAGTATGCGTTGCGCGGTGACTTGCGCTCTGGTGGTATCCGAACAATATGCCGCGGCGAACGGAACCGATTCAAGTTTGACGGCCGCTCGATCGGCATCGGCGAGTCCCGCTGCGGTCAACGGTGAATTCGACCATCCCTGAAGACGGTTGTAACGATTGAAATAGGTCTGCCCATGGCGGATCAGGTAAAGATGCAACTGCATGCTTCGATTATGGCACCCCAAACATGAGATAATCGGGGCATGACACATTTTCTTATTCGTTGGCTGATCATGACCATTGCCTGTGCCGTAACCGTGGCCCTGCTCCCCGGTATGGTGCCCGTCGGCACTCCGCCGTTGCTGGGCATCGCGGCATTCGCACTGTTCATGGCGCTGATCAATGCCTCAATCAAACCCATGGTGCATATGCTCGCGCTCCCGTTCTCGATTCTGAGTTTCGGCCTCGTCGCGCTTATCATCAACTGGCTGTTCATGCGACTGGCCTCTTGGCTGGCGATATCGTTGCTTGGCGTCGGTGTTCAGGTCGAAGGCTTCTGGTGGTCGGTATTCGCGTCGTTGCTCATCGCCATCGTCTCAAGCGTCGCCACCGCCATCATCGGCGACTGAATGCCGCGCGCCCAGGTGTCCGCATGCCCATGCGAATGATCGTTGGGCCGTCAAGTACGCCGGACGTCGGCATCGCGTCGATGGATGCCCTGCCAAACAGTTGGGCCCCACGGAAAACCGCGGGGCCCAACTGCGTATGTCCTTGAAAGGGATGACTCAGCGCGCGTAGAACTCGACGACGTACTGGATGTTGACCTGCACCGGAATCTCGGAGGTTTCGGGCTTGCGGGTCAGGGTTGCCTTCAGCGAGGCAAGGTTCACGTCGAGATAACCCGGCACGGCCGGCAGCACGTCGCGGTGCACGCCCTCGGCGGCGATCTGGAAGGGAACCATGGTCTGGCTCTTCGGCTTCACCTGAATGGTCTGGCCGGGCTTGACGCGGTAGGACGGACGATCCACGATATTGCCGTCGATCATGATGTGACGGTGAACGACATACTGACGGGCCTGAGCGGTGGTGCGGGCGAAACCAGCACGCAACACCAAGGCGTCGAGACGCGATTCGAGATCGACAAGCATGGCGTCGCCGGTCTGGCCGGCGGTGTGCGTGCCCTTCTCGTAGACGGCGCGCAGCTGCTTCTCGGAGATACCGTATTGAGCGCGCAGCCGCTGCTTCTCACGCAGACGAACCGCATAATCCGATTCGGTGCGACGACGGGTGCGACCGTGCTCACCCGGAGCATACGGACGCTTTTCGAAAATGCGCTGGGCCTTGGGGGTCAGTGCGATGCCGAGGGCGCGGGATAACCGCACCTGACGGCGTGAACGCTGGACATTAGTCATAATGTTCCTTTATCGATTCTGTCGTTATCTGAAACGGAGCGAGGTGTCAAAACCAAGCTGAGTCAGCCTCTCCAGTGCTTCATCGTGCTAGGCACGAACGACGCGAACGTCGCCGACCCACTGACGGGCTAAGACTCCAGATAGCGTCCATCCGTTGATGGACACGGGAGAACACGCTACTCGCATCCATCGACCTACAGCTTTTCAATGGGCGCCACCCGAAGCATCAGGCGCTTAACGCCGTCGGATCCGAAGTCGACGGTGATCACGGAATTGCGGCCTTTGTCCTGCGTGTCGAGCACGGTACCGAGCCCGTACTGATCGTGAGAGACCTTGTCCCCCACTTGGAAATCGGCGATATCGAGCTTGTTGTCCTTGGTGACGGACGACGCGGGAACGGTCTTCGACCGAGCGGACGGCGCGATGCGTCTGGTCGTGACCTTGCCGACGCCACGCGAACCCGACCGTTGCACGCCATATCCACCGCCAAACGAACCACGCGAACCGTACTCATGGCCCGAACCGTGCGAACCGTGCGAACCATAGGAACTTGCGGAGTCACGCGTCCCGCCGACCCGCGCGTTCGACCCAAACGACCCGTGCCCGTATGAACCGCCGCCGTGAACGGCCGCGCTGCCCGAGCCGGACGTGCCGAATCCAGCGCCGCTGAATTCGTCGTCGTCCCAGCCGCCGAATTCGTCGTCGTCGAATCCGCGGGAGCTCCAACCACCGTGCATCCGTTCCGTTCCGGTCTCTCGTCGTTTCCAATCGATAAGTCCCTCGGGTATCTCGTCCAGGAACTGGCTGGGCAGCATCTCGCTGGCCTGCCCCCACTGGGCGCGCACCGCTGCACGGGTGAGATAGAGGCGTTTGCGCGCCCTGGTGATGCCCACGTAGGCGAGTCGGCGTTCTTCGCTCAACTCGTCCTCATCCTCCAGCGACCTCGAATGCGGGAAGGTGCCTTGTTCCATACCGGTGAGGAAAACCGTCGGATACTCCAGGCCCTTTGCGGTATGCAGCGTCATCAGCGTGACCTTGCCGCGATCCTCGCCTTCGCCGGGCAGCTGATCGGAATCGGCCACCAAGGCCGTGGTCTCCAAAAAGCCTGCGAGCGATGCGTCGGGCGTGTTCTGTTCGAATTCCGCCGCGACGGATTGCAACTGCGACAGGTTCTCCACCCGTGAGGCATCCTGCGGATCCTCGGAATGCTGCAGCTGTTCGAGCATGCCGGACTGTTCCAAGACCTGCGCGACGATCTGCGAGGGATTGGCGTCGTGTTCCCGGGCGAAAGTCGCCAGCGAGTTCATCAGGTCGCGGAAGACGCCGAGCTGCTTGCCCGTGCGCGTCGGCATGCCCTCGATTCCCTCGCTGCGTTCGATGCCGTCCCAGAACGTCGTGCGCTGGGCCTGCGCATAGCCGGCGACCAAGGCTTCGGCGCGCGGTCCCAGACCACGTTTGGGAACGTTCATGATGCGGCGCATATTCACATCGTCGGCGGGATTGACCAAGGCCTGCAGATAGGCGATGGCGTCCTTGACCTCACGGCGCTCGTAGAATTTCGTGCCGCCGATCAGCTGATACGGTATGCCGGCGTTGATCAGCGCCTCCTCGAGTGAACGCGACTGGGCATTGGCGCGGTACATCACCGCGACGTCGGCATAGCCGCCCTGCCCCTCGCCGACGATCAGCGCGATCTGCGAGGCTATCCAAGCCGCTTCCTGCTGAGCGTTGTCGGCGGCGTATCCCACTATCTCGTCGCCCTTGCCTGCCGCCGTCCATAATTTCTTCGGCTTGCGTCCCTGATTGTGCGAGATCACCGCATTGGCGGCGTCGAGAATCGTCTGCGTGGAACGGTAGTTCTGTTCCAACATGATGGTTTTGGCCTGCGCGAAGTCCTTCTCAAAATCCTGGATGTTGCTGATATCGGCACCGCGGAAGGCATAGATCGACTGATCCGAGTCCCCCACCACCGTCACCCACGCCGGTCCCTGCTTGCCCGCGGCCACGGCGCTTGGCGCGGCAGACTCGCCGTCGTCCACCGCGCCGAGCGCGCGGATCAGCTCGTACTGGGCGTGATTCGTGTCCTGGTATTCGTCGACGAGGATATAGCGGAATTTATGGTGGTAATATTCGGCGACCAACGGTCTGGTACGCAGCAGTTCCACCGTGCGCATGATGAGATCGTCGAAATCAACGGCGTTGGCCGCCGCCAGCCGATACTGGTACTCGGCATAGACGACCGCATATAGTGCCTCGACGTTGTCCAATCTTCCCAGTTGATAGCCGCGTTGTCCGGGACGATAGTCGGGAGCGTAGGTCTGCAGCTGGGTATGCCAGTCCTGCAGGTTGTTCTTGTAGTCGGAGATCTTGGCCAGGATGCTGCGCGGGGTATACCGCTTGACGTCGAAATTCAGATCGCGTGCGATCAGTTTCACCAGTCGCTCGCTGTCGGCCGAGTCGTAGATGGAGAAGCCCGATGCCAGACCTATCTCCTTGCCGTCACGCCGCAAGATGCGCACGCAGGCGGAATGGAAGGTGGATACCCACATCCGTCGGGCCACGGGGCCGATCAGCGCGGCGAGCCGCTCGCGCATTTCGGCGGCGGCCTTGTTGGTGAAGGTGATGGCGAGCACCTGACTGGGCCATGCGCCGAATTGGGTGAGAATCCAGGCGATGCGTCGGGTCAGCACCCGCGTTTTGCCGGAACCGGCACCCGCGCCGATCAGCAGCGCCGGGCCGCGGTATTGCACGGCCTGAGCCTGTTGGGGATTGAGGTCGGAAATAAGCTCTTCGGGCTTGCGGGCAATAAAATCGGGGTCTGCCGACACGATCGCGCACCTTTCAGGAAATGTTGATGAACTCTGGCATCGCAACGGCGTGAAAGCCGCGCATCCATGTCTAGCACAGCATCTCGTCAGCCGCGGCGCGAACCGTCACCACGCATCGCTATGCTCTACGTCTATAATCCATACGCGCCGCCAGGGCACGCCCATTGCAAATCAGAGGTCCATATGAAAGAGCTTGAAGACAGGATTCGCCGAGATGGCGTCGTGAAACCGGGAAACGTGCTTAAGGTCGATGGTTTTCTCAACCATCAGTGCGACGTCGCCCTCTTCGACGACATGGGCGCGCAATGGGCGCGTATCTTCGCGGGCAAGCGCGTCGACAAGATCCTGACCATCGAGGCCTCCGGCATCGGCATCGCCTGTCTGGCCGCACGACATTTCGGCGACGTCCCCGTCGTGTTCGCCAAGAAAACGCAATCCATCAATCTCGAAGGCGACCAATACGTCACCACAGTGTATTCATTCACCAAACAGCGCGAATTCCCAGTTATCGTGGCCAAGAAATTCCTGGCCGCCGGCGAGCATGTGCTGTTGATCGACGATTTTCTTGCCAACGGCAAGGCGATGCAGGGCCTCATCGATATCTGCACCAAGGCCGGCGCGATCATCGAGGGCATTGGTATCGCCGTCGAAAAGGGATTTCAACCCGGCGGGGCCATGCTGCGCAAGGCCGGATACGACGTCGAATCGCTGGCCATCGTGACGTCCATGGACAGCGAAACCGGCACCATAAAATTCGCCTGACGGCACGACCGCCCGACCAGGCCGCGTCATATTGATACGACCGAGGCGACGTGCCCCCGATTCTCGACCGCCAACCGGCGATCATCGTTCACACCCATCAACCACGTATCAGGGCGTACATGACTACCCGCTCGCCAAGCCCGAAGGGGCATACGGGCAAAAAGAAGAGAAGCAACAACAATGAACACGACTCAACACGGCTACGAGCCGACGACACGGCCATCCCCCTCCCCGCAGCAGCAGACAACCTCGAAACGCGCCGAAGCCGCCGTCACGGCATCACCGCTGACCTCTCTCGATGGCCCCATCTCCTTCTGGCGGGGCATACCGTTCGGTCTGCAGCACGTCCTCGCGATGTTCGTCGCGAACCTCGCGCCGATCTTTCTGGTCACCGCAGCGGCGCACATGACCGCGGCTCAGTCTGCCGTGGTAATCCAGAGCGGGTTGCTGGTTGCCGGCCTCGGCACCTGCCTGCAGCTCTACCCCCTGTGGCGTGTCGGCAGCCGGCTGCCCATGGTCACCGGCATCTCCTTCACCTACGTCGCCGCCGCCGTCACCATCGTGTCGAAGCAAGGTTACGGCGCGGTGGTGGGAGCCGTGATGGTCGGTGGCGTCATCGAGTTGATTTTGGGTCTGACGGCGCGATATTGGACGCGTCTGGTGCCGCCGATCGTGTCAGCGGTGGTGGTCACCTCCATCGGCTTTTCCCTGTTGTCCGTCGGCGCGACGTCCTTCGGAGGCGGCTCCGGCGCACGCGATTTCGGCAGCTGGCGCAATCTTAGTCTCGGGCTGATCTCCTTGGTGGCCTGCCTGGCCTTCCAGCTGCTGATGAAGGGCACGCTGAAGCAGCTTTCCGTGCTCTTCGGGTTGGTAGTCGGCTATGTGAGCGCCATCGCCATGCATAAGGTGGACTTCTCCGGATTCTCGCATCTGCAGATCGTGAGTCTGCCCCAGTTCACCGAGTTCCGACCGCAATTCGATGCGGGAGCGGTGATCTCCTTCGCGTTGCTCTATCTCGTTTCCTCGGTCGAGGTCCTCGGCGATACCGCCGCCTTGGCCAAGGTCGGCCTCGACCGCAAGCCCACCAGCCGGGAGACCTCAGGAGCCATCGCCGGAGACGGTCTGATATCGGTGGTCTCCGGAATCTTCGGGTGCCTGCCGTTGACCTCCTTCGCGCAGAACATCGGTCTTGTCGCCATGACCAAAGTCGTCAACCGCAAGGTCATTCTCTCCGGCGGGCTGATACTCGTCCTGGCCAGTTTCGTGCCAGCCATTTCGCAGGTGTTCAACTCGCTGCCGCAGGCCGTGCTCGGCGGCTGCACGATCATGATGTTCGGCAATATCATCCTCTCGGGTTTCCAGATGATCTCCGAAGCCGGCTACACTCAGCGCAACATCACGATAGCCGCCCTATCGTTGACCATAGGCATCGGCTTCACCCAGGTCAGCGGCATATTCGCCAGATTCCCCCAGCTGTTCCAGTCGATCTTCTCGACGAACTGCATCGTGCTTTCCTTCGTGGTTGCGGTGATTCTCAATGCGGTATTGCCTGGTGAGGAGCGGTTCCTCGGCGCGAAGAGTCAGACAGCCGCCGAATAAGCCGATGCACGGCGAATCCAGGACCGCTCGCATATCTCGACAACAGACACCAAGGACGGCATGCAACGACCGCGCCCCGCTGCCGATTGAATCGCTTCAGTTCGGCAACGGGGCGCGGTCGTTGCATGCCGGTCGGAGTCGGACAATCACTCCCATTCGATGGTTGCCGGCGGTTTCGATGTGCAATCCAGCATCACGCGGTTGATCTGCGGGCATTCATTGGTGATGCGCGTCGATATCGTCGCCAGCACGTCGTAGGGAACGCGCGACCAATCGGCGGTCATCGCGTCCTCTGAGCTCACCGGCCGCAGCACGATAGGCGATCCGTAGGTGCGCTCGTCCCCCTGTACGCCAACCGAATGCACGTTGGCCAACAGGACGACGGGGCATTGCCAGATGTCACGGTCGAGCCCGGCCTTCGAGAGTTCCTCGCGCGCAATCGCGTCGGCCTCGCGCAGCAGCTCAAGCCGCTCTTTGGTGATCTCCCCGATGATGCGAATGCCGAGTCCGGGTCCCGGGAACGGTTGGCGCCATACGATGTCGTCAGGAAGTCCCAGCTTGGTGCCGATGGCGCGCACCTCGTCCTTGAAGAGGGTGCGCAACGGTTCGATCAGCTTGAATTTGATGTCCTTGGGCAACCCGCCGACATTGTGGTGTGACTTGATGTTCGCCGCGCCATCCCCACCGCCGGATTCGACGACGTCCGGATAGAGCGTGCCCTGCACGAGGAACTTCACCTCCTTGCCCTTGGCGCCTGCCTCCTCGATGACCTGTTGCTGCGCCTTTTCGAAGGTGCGAATGAATTTCTCGCCGATGATCTTGCGCTTGCGTTCAGGCTCGCTGACGCCCTTCAACGCGCCGAGGAAGTCATCGGCCGCGTCCACGGCGATGAGCTTGATGCCGGTGGCCGCGACGAAATCGTGTTTGACCTGCTCGACCTCGCCCTTGCGCAACAGCCCATGGTCTACGAATACGCAGGTCAGCTGATCCCCGATGGCACGATGCACCAAGGTGGCGGCCACCGCGGAATCCACGCCTCCGGACAGTCCGCAGATCACCTCGGCGTCGCCGACCTCGGCGCGTATCTTGGCGATCTGGTCGTCGATGATGCCGCCTGCGTTCCAATTGTCCGTGAGCCCGGCGGCACGATGCAGGAAGGCGTCGATCAGATCCTGCCCCAGAGGCGTGTGCTTCACCTCGGGGTGCCATTGCACGCCATAGAGACGGCGAGACGGATTCTGCATGGCGGCGACCGGCGCGCCCTCGGTATGCGCCAGCACCTCGAAGCCCTGCGGCGCGTGCTCAACGGCGACGCCATGGCTCATCCAAGTCGTCTGGGTGGCCGGTGAGCCGGAAAGAATGCCGTCCGAGCAGTCGATGACGGCCGTCGTCTTGCCGTACTCACCCAGTGCCGCCTTGTCGACGACGCCTCCCAGCTCGTGCGCCATGACCTGGAATCCATAGCAGATGCCGAGAATCGGGACACCGGAGTCAAATATCTTGGCATCGATTCCCGGCGCCCCCGGTTCGTACACCGAAGCCGGGCCTCCGGAAAGGATGATGGCCTGCGGGTCCTTGGCCAGCATGTCGTCCGCGGACATGGAATGAGGAACCAGCTCCGAATAGAGATGGGATTCGCGCACGCGACGCGCGATGAGCTGAGCATATTGCGCGCCGAAATCCACGACGAGTACAGGACCTTGTGCCATTGGTTTTCTCCCTAGCGAATGGAACGACGAATGGAATGACAATAGGACCATTGTGATGAGGTTCGCCGACAATCCCATGTCGGCGACGACCCGATCCGAAGTCCTGGGACGTTCACACGCAATGAAACGGAATCGAACACTCTCAATGTCAACACGCCGCTCACAATTGCGGCGAATCGAACGCCGAACCAGCATTCATCGTGCACGGAACCTTGGGATACCGGCATTCCCCCAGGCATACGAGAAGAGCAAGCGTCGAACATCTCATCCGTAAAACAGAACAAAAGATAATATAATGAACACAGAAACGAACAGAGACGCAAAAAAACGGTCAAACGTCGAACGTCTCAACTATTGTAATACACGATTGGGCATGAAATCCGCGATATCGCAAGGTTGGTGAATTTCTTGCCTAAAGGAAAAAATCAATCGCACATTAGTGCAGGAGTACAGGAGTACATATGACGAGTCCTGTTATTGGCACCCCTTGGAAGAAGCTTGATGAGCCGGTTTCCGAGGAGACTCTTGAAGGCATCGACAAGTATTGGCGTGCCGCCAATTACCTTTCGATCGGCCAGATCTATCTTCGTAGCAACCCCCTGATGAGGGAGCCGTTCACGCGTGAGGACGTAAAGCACCGTCTAGTCGGTCACTGGGGCACCACTCCGGGTCTGAACTTCTTGCTCGGCCACATCAACCGTTTGATCGCCGAACATCAGCAGAACACGGTCATCATCATGGGACCGGGCCACGGCGGCCCTGCGGGTACCGCGCAGTCCTATCTCGACGGAACCTACACCGAATACTATCCGAAGATCACCAAGGATGAGGCCGGGCTGCAGAAGTTCTTCCGCCAGTTCTCCTACCCGGGTGGCATCCCCTCACATTTCGCGCCCGAAACCCCGGGTTCGATTCATGAGGGCGGCGAATTGGGCTATGCCCTCTCGCACGCATACGGCGCCATCATGAACAACCCGAGCTTGTTCGTTCCCGCCATCGTCGGCGACGGCGAAGCGGAAACCGGCCCGCTGGCCACCGGCTGGCAGTCCAACAAGTTGGTCAACCCCCGTACCGACGGCGTCGTGCTGCCGATCCTGCACCTGAACGGCTACAAGATCGCCAACCCCTCGATCCTGTCCCGCATCTCCGATGACGAACTCCATGAGTTCTTCCACGGCATGGGCTACGAGCCCTACGAGTTCGTCGCCGGCTTCGACGACGAGGATCACCTGTCGATCCATCGCCGCTTCGCGGATCTCTTCGAGAGCGTCTTCGACGAAATCTGCGACATCAAGGCCCAGGCCCAGACGGACGACATGACACGCCCGTTCTACCCGATGATCATCTTCCGCACTCCAAAGGGCTGGACTTGCCCGAAGTTCATCGACGGCAAGAAGACCGAAGGCTCCTGGCGCGCCCATCAGGTACCGCTGGCATCCGCCCGCGACACCGAGGCGCATTTCGAGATCCTCAAGCATTGGCTCGAAAGCTACAAGCCGGCCGAGCTCTTCGATGACAACGGAACCCTGAAGTCCGAGGTCACCTCATTCATGCCGACCGGAGAGCTGCGCATCGGCGAGAATCCGAACGCCAACGGCGGTCGAATCCGCGAGGACCTGAAGCTGCCGAAGCTGGACGACTACGAAGTCAAGGAGGTCAAGGAGTACGGCCACGGTTGGGGACAGCTCGAAGCCACCCGCCGTATGGGCGTGTACACCCGCGACGTCATCAAGCTCAACCCGGACTCCTTCCGTATCTTCGGACCCGACGAGACGGCTTCCAACCGTCTTGCCGCAGCCTACGAAGTGACGAACAAGCAGTGGGACAACGGCTACCTGTCCGCCCAGGTCGACGAACACATGGCCGTCACCGGTCAGGTCACCGAGCAGCTTTCCGAGCATCAGATGGAAGGCTTCCTCGAGGGCTATCTGCTTACCGGTCGCCATGGCGTGTGGAGCTCCTACGAGTCCTTCGTCCACGTCATCGATTCCATGCTCAACCAGCATGCGAAATGGCTTGAGGCAACGGTGCGCGAGATTCCATGGCGCAAGCCCATCTCCTCGATGAACCTGCTGGTCTCCTCGCACGTGTGGCGTCAGGATCACAACGGCTTCTCCCATCAGGACCCGGGTGTCACCTCGGTGCTGCTGAACAAGACCTTCAACAACGACCACGTCGTGAACATCTACTTCCCGGCCGATGCCAACATGCTGCTGGCAGTCGTCGAGCGTTGCTACAAGTCCACGAACCAGATCAACGCGATCATCGCAGGCAAGCAGCCGGCGGCGACGTGGTTGACCTTGGACGAGGCTCGCGCGGAACTCGACAAGGGCGCCGCCGAATGGAAGTGGGCGTCCAACGCCGAAGACAACGATGACGTACAGGTCGTGCTGGCCTGCGCCGGAGACATCCCGACTCAGGAGATCATGGCCGCCGCCGACAAGCTCAATGGTTACGGCATCAAGTACAAGATCGTCAACGTGATGGATCTGCTCAAGCTGCAGTCGGCCAAGGAAAACGACGAGGCGCTGTCCGATGCCGAGTTCAGCGACCTGTTCACCGTAGACAAGCCGGTCCTGTTCGCCTATCACTCCTACGCACATGACGTGCGCGGCCTGATTTACGATCGCCCGAACCATGACAACTTCAACGTTCATGGTTATAAGGAGCAGGGCTCCACCACCACGCCGTACGACATGGTTCGCGTCAACGACATGGATCGCTACGAGCTGACCGCCGAGGCGCTGCGCATGGTCGACGCGAAGAAGTTCGCGGCTGACATCGACAAGCTGGAGGCATTCCGCAAGGAAGCGTTCCAGTTCGCCGTCGACAAGGGCTACGATCACCCTGACTACACCGACTGGGTGTGGCATGGCGTCAAGACCGACAAGGCCGGAGCGGTTACCGCGACGGCTGCCACCGCCGGGGACAACGAGTGATCGTTGGCTTGAGTCGGTGATGGTGTTGTGATCATCTCCTGATCGAATGAGGGGGACATCGGGTATCCGATGTCCCCCTCATTCTTATGCAGGGCAAATTGCTCATGGATGGCGCCTTTCGATGATGGATATCGAGCATCGCGACAGCATCCCCCTCGATACGCTTCGTATCGGCCCCTTCGTTGCATGGTGACCTTCGTTTCACGTCGACCTTAGTTTTCACGGCAATCTTTGTATCGGCCCGCTGTCGCGGGAGCTCCTGGGGGGAATTCGCGTGCTCCCCCCACCTCGGTCGACGCCGACACTCGTAACCGGTATTAACCTCAACTGTCATTGCCTCGTCTAGAATGGGCTTCGGTTTGAAAGCACAGGCCGACCCTGACCAAGAGCTGTACAAAGGAGTAAGCATCATGTCGAACACCGTATTCATCGCAAGCCCTGAAGGTGGCAACGGGCGCAACGTCGTGGCCTATGGCGTGTTGAAAGCATTGGCCGCGCGTGGCGCAACCGGAGTGTTCCGGCCCATCGCCTGTCGCAGGGAGGGCTTCACCACGGTGCTTCTGGATGCCGCTCAGGCAGGTCAGAATCCGGCCACTGCACGTGGAGTGTGCCCAAGGCGCGCCCGCAAGGACCAGGATGGTTCCCGTGCTGACATCGTCGCCGCGTACGCCACCGCTCGGGAACAATTGCAGGGCGAATCGATGGTTATCGTCGGTTCGGACCATTCTGCGGTGTTCGACCCCGAGGGATTCCTGCTTGATGCGCGCATCGCGGCCGATCTGAAGGCACCCGTCATGCTCGCCGTCTGCACCATCGAGCGCGATGGCGATGAGGTGAAGGCGACGGTGCAGGCGTGCACGACTCAGATCGAACGCGCAGGATCGAAGGTCGTCGGCGTCTTCGTAACCGGGTGCACGGACGACAAGGCGGCAGACGCCAAACGCGCCATGTCCGATTCGCCGGTGCCCGTCTGGACCGTCGACAAGGTCTCGTTCCCGTCGCAAGACGATCCCGATGCCGGGCGCAAGGCCTTGGATGCATTCGAAGCGGCCGCCCCGCAACGCGAGGTGATCGACGCCTTGGACGCGCCGTTCGACGCCTCGACCACCCCATATGCATTCCAATACGAACTGCTGAGCAAGGCGAAATCGGACAAGAAAACCATCGTGCTGCCCGAAGGCTCGGAGGACCGAATCATCAAAGCCGCGGATTATCTCCTGGCCCGTGACATCGTCGATCTCCTCATCGTCGGTGATCGCGATGCGATTCTCGAACGCGGCAGGCAGTTGGGCCTGTCCGCACTGGACAAGGCACGATATCAGCCGATGGATGATGCCGCCGTTCTGGACCCGATGGTGGATAAGCTCTGCGAATTGCGCGCGAAGAAGGGTATGACGCCCGAGCGTGCGCGTCAGCAGCTACAGGACCCGAGCTACTTCGGTACGATGCTGGTGGTTATGGGCCGTGCGGACGGTCTGGTCTCAGGTTCCGTGCATTCCACGGCCAACACCGTACGCCCCGCGCTGCAGGTCATCAAGACCAAGCCTGACGCGTCGCTGGTGTCGGGTGCATTCCTCATGTGCTTCAAGGATCATGTGGCGGTATTCGCCGATTGTGCCATCAATCTCAACCCGTCGGCCGAGCAGCTGGCGGATATCGCTATCCAATCCGCGCAGACCGCGCGCGCCTTCGGCATCGAGCCGAGTGTCGGGATGCTCTCCTATTCGACGCTCGGCTCCGGCAAAGGCCCGGATGTCGATCTGGTCGAAGCGGCCACCGCTCTCGTCCGCGAGAAGGCGCCGGATCTCAGCATCGTTGGTTCCATCCAGTTCGACGCGGCCTGGTCCCCTACCGTGGCCGCGACGAAGGCGCCGAACGACCCGGTGGCGGGACACGTGAACGTGTTCGTCTTCCCCGATCTGTGCGCCGGCAACATCGCCTACAAGGCCGTGCAACGCTCTTCCGGCGCGTTGGCCATAGGGCCCGTGCTGCAGGGTCTTAACAAGCCCGTGAACGATCTGTCTCGCGGCGCTTTGGTCGATGACATCATCAACACAGTCGCGCTTACGGCCGTCGAGGCGCAGAACTGAATTCGCTTGTGCCCGGGGCGGCATGCCGGCATCTCCAGTGCTCCGTGGGGTCGGCATGCCGCCTCGATCGGTTGGATTGACGACGCTGCGCATGCCGCAAGACGATCGTATTTGTAGCCGACAACGAGTAATCTCAAAAATGTAACCGTGCGAATACGTGCGGATCAATCAACAAACACATGGAGGATGCCTAGAATGGCGAAAACCGTCCTTGTTATTAATTCCGGATCCAGCTCGATCAAATACCAGCTTGTGGATCTCGAGTCCGGCGAAGGCGTGGCTTCCGGTCTGGTTGAAAAGATCGGGGAGCCGACAGATGGTCACTACAAGCATGAGTATCGCGGCGAAAAGCACGAGCTGACCGAGCCTATTCACGATCATGAGGAAGGTCTTAAGCGTGTGCTGGACTTCTTCAAGGAATATGGCCCCGATCTCAATGAGTCCGGCATCGTAGCGGTCGGCCACCGTGTCGTTCAGGGCGGGTCGGTGTTCCCGAAGCCGGCTCTGGTCACCAATAAAACAATCGGCAAGGTCAAGGATCTGGCGGTTCTGGCTCCATTGCACAACGGGCCGGAGGCGACGGGTGCCGAAGTCATGCGTACCCTTCTGCCCGATGTTCCCCAGATCTTCGTCTTTGACTCCTCGTTCTTCTTCCAGCTTCCCAAGGAAGCCAGCACCTATGCGTTGAACAAGGAAATCGCGGACCAGTATCATATCCGTCGTTACGGTGCCCATGGCACCTCGCACGAATACATTGGCTCCGTGGTTCCCGGAATCGTCGGCAAGCCGGCTGAGGGCCTGAAGCAGATCGTCCTGCACATCGGTAACGGCGCCTCCGCCTCCGCGCAGATCTCGGGCGTCCCGATCGATACGTCCATGGGCCTGACTCCGTTGGAAGGCCTGGTCATGGGTGGTCGCACCGGCGACATTGATCCTGCCGTTGTCTTCCACCTCATCCGCAACGCCCATCTAAGCGTTGACGAGCTCGACACGCTGTTCAACAAGCGCTCGGGCCTGACCGGTATGACCGGATACGGCGACATGCGCGAGGTGCATCGCCTCATCGCCGAAGGCAACGAGGACGCCAAGCTGGCTCTCGCCGTCTACGTCCACCGAATCGTCGGATACATCGGCAACTACACGGCGCAGATGGGCGGTCTCGATGTGTTGACCTTCACCGCCGGAGTCGGCGAAAATGACGAAATCGTTCGTCGCAACGTCTGCAAGAAGCTGGAGCCATTCGGAGTCAAGCTCGATGATCAGAAGAATGACACGCGTTCCAAGGAACCGCGCATCATCTCCACGCCGGACAGCTCGGTTATCATCGCCGTCATTCCGACCAATGAGGAGCTCGCGATCGCACGCAAATCCGCTGCCATCGCCGCCGAAGGCAAGGACACCTACGGCAACGTGTTCGAACAGTAATCGGTAGTCAATCGCTTTCGGCGTCACTCCCCCGTCTTCTCCCGTGGTTGCTGTTGCACGGACATCGAGCGAGGGAGTGAACCGGACGAAAATCGTTACAGGGCCCTTCTGGGCCCTTTTTCATATCTCTTCAGACCTCCGGCCAGACAACGAACCGGCTGGTCCATCATCCATCACCGCGAAGGCAAGCAGCAGCGCCGCAACGCGGTATCGTCAGATGCCCCGCAGCCGAATGGACGATCTACGCCGCATCGGTTCCAAGCATGGCTTGCCACATGCCCGGGAAATCAGGCAGGGTCTTACGCGTGGTGGCGATATCGACCACGGTGATCCCCCGGACCGCCAGACCGATCATCGCAGCGAACGTCGCCATCCGGTGGTCGGCGTAGGTCTGCATCACGCGCCCATGTAACTGATCACGTGCGACGGGTCGTATCACCAGAGCATCGGGCAGCTCCTCGGCGTCGGCTCCCAGATTGCGTATCTGCTCGACCAGCGCCGCCAGCCGATTGGTCTCATGTCCGCGCAGATGTCCGATACCGCATAGGGTCGATGGCGCATCCGCAAGGACCGCCAATGCGGCGATCGAGGGGGCTATCTCACCGGCGGCCGACAGATCGTACTCCCCCAATCCGTGCAACGCCTGATCGCCCGAAACCTTGAGCTCGCCGGCATCCAGAACGACGTCGGCCCCCATGTCCATCAGAATACGCGGCACAAGTCCACCCGGTTGCGTGGTATGTTCGGGCCAATGCGGAACGGACACGGTGCCGCCGGCTATCATCGCCGCACCGAGGAAGGGCACCGCATTGGAAAGATCAGGCTCGACGAGGATGTCCTGCGGGAGCTGCAGGTCCCGATGCGGCACGGTCCATTGTCCGGCTTTCGACATCGTGACCTCTCCACCCGACAATGCGATGTCGTGCATGGTCATCTCGATATGCGGCATGCTCGGCAGCGATCGGCCGATGTGGATGAGTTGGAGTCCCGTCGGCAAGCGCGAGGCGAGCAACAGCAGACCCGAGATGAACTGCGATGATGCGGACGAGTCGATGCGGACGGTTTCGAGTCGATGCGGACGGAGCACATCATCGGGTCCGGCGCCACGCGTGACGGTGAACGGCAGGTGACCGGGCTGACCATGATAGGCGATCACCGCCCCCAACTGCTCAAGACCCTCCAGCAACGGCAGCATGGGACGGGCATATGCCTGTTCGTCGCCGTCGAACCGCACGGGACCGTCGGCAAGCAGCGCCAGTGCCGGTACAAAGCGCATAACGGTCCCGGCCAGTCCACAGTTGATCGCCGTGTTCCCCGAAAATCTGCCGTTGCAGGGAGGCGTGACCCGGACGGTTGTGGGGTCGGCATCGTCGGGGACACATCGCACCCCCAAGGCCTGCAGCGCCTGCATCATCAACTCGGTGTCACGAGAGCGCAACAGACCGTGAATAACCGTCGGACGTTGGCCGAGCGCGGCAAGAATGAGATATCGGTTCGACAGTGATTTGCTGCCGGGGATATTCACCGTCGCCGCGATGGAATGATCGGCGTACGGCGCGCTCCAGAGCTCAGTGGAGGCGGCGGCTTGGACGATACCGGTTGTGTTGGCCATATCACCATCCTATCGGGCTATGACAGCAATCATGGCAGAGGATTCGATTTTCGAACGAAGTCGCCCCGCAACACGCACTGACCGATACGAGAATCCGCGGATCCCGCCGACACTCGATCTGAACGTGGACAGCCTGATCGTGACTTCAGTGCCCCGTTAGGGTCCGGCGGACCCGGGCGACGATGGTGAGGGCATGTCTTCGCGCCGTAAGCGAGCGTTCCGGCAACAGCGGGCATCCGGCGCAGACCAACGAATCAGGATCGGGATCACAGGAGGCGCCGGCCGTGCAGTTGCCGGTGCGTAATTCGAAGAAATCCAACTCACCACGAGCACGTGCACGTTCGACGATCAGCAGGACGAGATCAAGCGGCAGCTCCAGCTGCCTGGCCATCATGCGCGGCGTGCGGCCAGCGGTCAGTCCCTCGACGATCTGTTCCGAAGTCGAACGCGTGTCAGCCCCTCGATCCGGTGTGGCCGTGGTGCGTGGTCCGATGGGCGTGGCGTCGACGGTGCG